>JBNMND010000061.1:0-22216 GCA_051274975.1 Planctomycetota bacterium
TCCAGAAATCCGACAGCACGTGGTGACCGTCCGCGGACAGCGCCGGGGAATCGTGACGATTGCCGTAGCGGATCAAGAACCAGCCGAGCAAGCCGTTGACGGCGCCGGCCAAGAACGTCATCAGTAAGCCGAAATCGAGTTCGCGCGGCATCGCGCCGACCGAGAACGCTTCTGCCGCCTGCCACAGGATCACCAACGCGGCACAGAAGATCAGTCCGCCTTCGAACGCCGCCGAGAAGAACTCGACCTTACCGCGGCCATACGGGTGATAGCGATCGGCAGGGCGACCGGCGTATTTGAGGACACTCAGCGCGACCAAAGCCGCAGCGACGTTGACGATCGACTCGAGCGCATCGCTGAAGATCGCCTGCGATTCGGTACGGGAATACACCCAGAACTTCACCAGCAAGAGACCGATCGCGACGAAGAACGACATCAACGCCACGGCGACGTGGGTGGAGGATCGGCCAGTGGTATCGGAGGGATGGCTCACGCAACGACCATCATTGCGCCTGGCCCGCGCCGTTGCACGCATCAGCCCGCGCGATGCGACGTCTCGATTTGAAACCCGGCCAAGATCCGCCCCCAAAAGCGTCGATAAGTGAAGCGACTTCAGAAGGTCGTGGTGAAGGACATGCCCCAAACAGCAATCAATCGAGACAGCGAACGCGGAACCGCCCTGATCCTTGCACTGATGTTCACGACAGTGGTCGTGGGCATTGTGGCGACGGGCACGCTGACGCTGCAGTCCCAGATTTCTAATAACCGCACGCTGTTCATCACGAACTACCAGGCGGTCATGACGGCACGATCGGGTTTGACCGAAGGCTTGAGCTGGCTTCGCCGCCAGACCTCACAGCCGGTCACGGTGTTCGCTCCACAGCTGGACGCAGGGGCGGTGCCCGCGGTGCTCGAGACCGAAGATCCGGACATCGGCCTGGTCCGTGACTTCCGTATCTCGGGCAACCTTTGGGCCCGCTACGAAGTCTGGAAGGAATGGGCGGCTGACCCCGATCCGGAACGGCTAGCGTGGCGAGAGCAGTTCGACTGCACGGACGTTTCCGTAGCCAAGGTAGGCGGCGCCGCTGGCAGCGCCTGGCGCTTGCGAAGTGTTGGCTACGTCTACCGGCAGATGGATGCCAACGTAGCATTCAACGAAGATCCGAACCTCGTGCTCGCAACCGAGTTTGCAGAGACAGACGTGTTGCGCGCCGTGATCAACCTTCCCGGACAAGCCGCGATCAACGTCAACGATGGCAACTCGATGCACGTCAACACCAAGGGACAGGTCAACGGCCACGGTGCCGCGGGTGTCTACTACCCACAGGGATCGGGCACACCCACCACTGGTCCAAAGCGCCAGCAACGCGTAACCGGCACGCCTGGACTATCAGCGGGCACGACCTACGACGACAGCTACGAAGCAGTCTTTGGCCTGACCTTCGCAGAACTGTCGTCGATGGCAGACCAAGTCGTCAATTCCGCCGCGAACTTCCCAAGCCCGCTGCCCGAAAACTCGCTGATTGTTGCCGAACTCGCGAGCATGCAGTTCGACGCCAGCAACCCACTTGAAGGCGCTGGACTCGTCATCATCCGCGGCAACGTCACGCTGAGTCCGGGCAACAACTCGCTGTTCAGTGGCTTGCTCTATGTCGAAGGCAACCTGACCGTCCGCGCCCCGTGCGAGATCAACGGATCGGTGATCTGCACAGGTAACATGACCATTCAGGGGTCAGCCGACTTCGCCACGATCAACTACGATGAGGAGGCGTTGTCGTCGCTGATGGACAACTTCGGCAATTACCGCCGAGCCAACGCACTGTTCCTGCCGCGCCGCAACCGCTAGGTCGCGACAACACCCTTACCGCCCAGCCGTCAACAAGACGGCATTGAGCAGCAGTAGGTTGAGACCGTCCGCGAAGGCGCGCACGTTCGGGTCTTCGGCGAACGCGATCACATGCCCACGACCGTGCGGCTGGTGCACGAGGTAGGCCTTCTCCGGCAACTGCTTGAGGTTCTCGTCCCAGACGAAGCCGGCGCGAACCAACTGATCGCGCTTGGCGTAGCGAACCACGTTGGTACCGCGGTTCAACTTGATCGGCGTCAGGATGTTCGAACTGTCGTGCACAACGTTCGCCGTCTTGTCGTAGCCAAAGCCAAGCCAATGCTTGGGATCGATGGTCACCTGCAGGATCGCGCCTGGAGTTGACGGCGGGGATTCCTTCTCGGGACGGATCGCCGCCTCGTAGTCGAACGGCTTCGATTCGCCCTTCTTGGCTTCGGGCTTCTTGTCGCCGGTCTTCTTGCCGGCAGCCAGGTGCTCGCCACGCGATTCCGAGCCGGTCGCCAATAGATCAACGCCCTTGGTGCTGAGCCATTGCGTGGCCGAACCAAGTGTGATCAACACGCCACCACGTCGAACGAATCCGGCGATCGCCTTGCCACCGTTATCGCCAAGCGTCTTCGAGTAGCCGCGCCCCTCAGGCAACACCAGCACCGTGAAGCGATCGAGATCGACGCGCGTCAGATCGTGCGTTCGCAGCGCGGTCACCGGTAAGCCATAGCGCTGCTCCAGCAGATAACGCAGCCAACCAGCCGAATAGGTGCTAACCGGACGATCCCACGCCATCGCGATGCGCGGCGCCTTGAGCACGTGGCCTTCGCGCGTGCCGAAGCTCGGACCTTCTTCGATCCAAGAGCTGTCGGCGCAGTACGGCGTGACTCCATGAGAGCGCGCCAACTCCGCCATGCGCGTGTGCAATTTGGCAGGTTGGTTCTGCACGCGAATCACATAGCTGCCCGCGGGGAACTTCTGGTCATCCAGCGTGAACGGCTCGTCGATGCACTTCGCCTGTACGCCTAGACGCAGCAGCTCGGCCAATAGCGCAGCGGCGCCATTCGCACCCCACGGCACCACGTAGGCCACCTTCGGAGCTGCGGTGCGCAACGGCGCAGCACCCGAGCTCGCCGCGCCGGCTTGCAACAACGTGCGATCCCCCATTGAAGCCGTGCGGGTCTCAAAGCACTCGACCCCGAACAACAGCGGCAACGACCACGCCGTCAGATCATAGAACTGACCGCGGTCGCGACGCTTCTGCCGCGCCCGTTGCCGATCGAGGAACGACTTCTCCATGTCGAAGTGCGGCTGCAACAACATCGCGGCCAACGTGCTCGCCGGCTGCGACATCGACACAATGAACGAACCCTTGGGGAAGGTCATCGCCTTCGCCGGCCCCGACTTCGCAGCGATCGCGGCGGCCGCCGCAACACGCAACACATCGGTCGACTGATGCACTTCGATACCTTGACGCATCAACAGGTTGGCAAGCCGCGACAACCGCGTGCGGTCGCCAACCGGCGGAAACACATATTCGTAGACTACAGAGCGGTCGCCACGCGTGATGCCATCCCGTCGATGCTGCAAGAACGCGTGCTGCGCCGCTACTTTGCCGTTCGCTAGTGTTTCCAACGTCGCCATCGACGCCACGAAGTGACGACGCACGCCATCGCGGTAGCGCAGCAAGCCTTCATCGGTGCGCCGATAAATCAAGCCGCGCGCACTAGCCATCTCGAACGTCATACCGATGCTGCCATGCGCCATCGGCCAGCTGTCGCCGTATCCAGGATAGAACGCGTCGTAGGCCTCACGCGTGAAGTAGTCGAAGCCGAAGCGATCGAACCAGCGCGCGTTGTTCTTGCCGTAGCGCTTCAACCAACCGCGCTGCGTCTCGGTAATCTCGCTGTTGATCGGCTGCGCCGGCGGCGGGAAGTAGTAGGTCGAGTTGCCCCCCATCTCGTGCAGGTCGACGTAGACCAACGGCCACCACTCCAAGAACGCCGCGACGCGCGCTTCGGTTTCGGGCTGAGTCATGCCAAACCAGTCGCGGTTCATGTCGAACATCGCGTGGTTGGTGCGGCCACTCGGCCACGGCTGCGTGTGCTCGGCGGCTTGCGGCGTCGGGTCAGGGAAGCGACCACGTGCCGTTCGCGTGTAGAACACGAAGCGATCGCGACCATCGGGGTTCTGCAGCGGGTCGATCAGCACCACGCTTTCGTCGAGCACCTTCTTGACTACGTCATCATTGGTCGCTGCGAGCAAGTGGTAGAGCACGTAGAGGGCCGCGTCGGTGCCAGACGGTTCATCACCGTGCACACAGTTTGCGAGCCACCCCACCGCCGGCAGGTCGCGCAGCAAGCGCTCACCTTCCGCTTCGCTCATGCCGCGGGGATCGGCGAGCTTCTGCATGCCGGCCTGCACCGCCGGCAATCGCTTCATCGTCTCCGGTTTGGCGACGACCACGTAGTAGAGCTTACGGCCCTGCCAGCTCTCGCCGAACGGCACAACCTTGACGCGCTCGGGCGCAGCCTTCTGTAGCGCGTGGATGTATTTCTCGACATCGGCATGCGCCGAGATCTCCGTTCCCCACTCGTGGCCAGTGACCTGAGCTAGCGTCGGGATCGCCGCGTCATAGGTGACCCCCGGAGCCATCTCGAACGGCTGCTGTGGTTCAGACGATGGGTCCGGCACTTGCGCAGCCAGACCGGTGACGAGGAGTAGAAATCCAACAAGCAGAGCAAACATCGACGACGACTCTACGAGCCGCGGGTCGAGTTCGCGACGACTCCTCGCGGCGTGACTTGGTTGTCACGCGAGGAGTCGGGCAGCCTACTGACCGACCAACATCACCGCGGCGTCCGACAGCGCGAAACCGAGCGTATTCAAACCGACATCTAAGCTCGCTGCTTGCGTGAAGATCTGCGTGCCGATGAACATCGGGTTGTTCGGGATCGGGAAGTCAAACGTAGCCGACGTGCCCGCGCCGAGCATCGTCAGCAGCACGGCTGCGTTGTGATGCAGCGGGCAGCCCGGCATGCCGACGATGGCTAGATCGATCGGCGGCACCGAACGAGCCGTGCCCAGCGCCATGATGCCAATGCCGAGCGGCAGGTTGTCGACGGCAAACTGCGCGGTGCCGCCAAGGACCGGCTGCGCATTCGCGACGTTCGTCGGAACACCCAACGTGCCGGCGCAACCCGAGCCGATGTAGCCGTAACCAGCAGCACCGGTCGCCTGCGAAGTCGAATAGTGCAAGGCGATGTTGGCAACGCGTGGCGAGAACGTGGCCGCCGCCGGATCAAACACTGGTTCGCCCTGTGACAGGCCCGCCGTGATCGTCACGTCTGAGTTACTGACAACGAATGGCGCGCCGACGTTCGAGTAGGTCGGTGAGGCACCAATGTGCTCCATGCAGATGCCGAACGTGCCGGACGCCAGGTGCAGCGGCGTGGTCAACGGCACGAACGTGCGCGTACCGGGACCAGCGGAGGCAATCGTCTCGCTCGCAACCAAACGCCACAAGCTGACGTCGCTGGTCTTGCCTACGTAGGTGCCCTCGGTCTGGTAGAGGTTAACAATTAACGGTGTGCCGACGGCAAGACCGCTGTTGACGTGCGCACTACACACCGTGATGCCTAGCGGGTTCGTAACATCCACGTCGAGGTAGTTCGCGGAACTCAAGGCCGCAGTGGTGGTCACCAACGGACCGGCGAACGTTGTCTCGATGGATGACGCAACCGCAATCGCGCGCGTCAGCGACGTCGGCGGCTGGCAAGCGAGCGTCGTCGTCAAGGTCACCGTCGTCTCGGCACAACCATTCGCAAACACGAACACCGGGTTCTGGACCGTCGAATCGGTTGCGCCATCGCCGTCAAAGTCCCACGCCCACTGGCTCGGCGTCGGGCTTGACGTGTCGGTGAACGACACGGTGTTCACGCCAACGATCTCGTTCTCGAAGTCCGGCGTAACAACATCGGTGACGACGTAGTCGGCCTTGGTCACGCTGATGCTGCCACTGGCATCAATGATCTGCAAGCTCACCGTGTAGGAGCCGCAGTTGGTGTAGGTGAACGATGGGTTCGGTGTCGTGGCGTCCGGCGTGCCATCGTTGTCGAAGTCCCAGACGTAGGCCAGAATGCCACCGGGAACACCCGATGTCGCAATTGACGTAAACTGCACCGCCAATGGCGACGGGCCGGTGCGCGGCGTGCCACTGAAGTCGACGGACGTACCGCCGACCGTGTAGAACATGCCAATCGCAAGTTGCCGCGGCGAGAAGGAGAAAGAGACACCGCCAAATGGGTCGACCGGATCGGACACGCGCATGAGCATCGCACTCATGTCGATCGTCAATTCGGCGCTCGTGTAGGTTTGCGGCAGAGTTGCCGACACCGCACCGCCGTGATAGATCGGATTGGCTTCGATGCAGTGGAACGCCATGCCGTAGCTGGCGGCACTGAGCGACACCGGCGTTTGCAGCATGAAGGAAACGCGGCCACCAGCGTGCACCGTGGTAGCCGTCGAAACCTGCGTCCATGCCGCAGCGTTCAACTCATTGCCAACATGTGAGACACCGGGCGCCGTGATGTAGACCGCGAACTGACCGTTCGTGCCATGCGTCGTGCTGACCTGCATGTCCACTTGTGTCAACACGATACCTGTTGGTTCGGTGACGGTGATGTCCAGCAAGCCAGTGATTGGGCTCGGCGTGTTGATGACGACGAAGCCAGGAGCCGGGTTACTGAAGGTCGTTTCGAGCGGCGACTGCGCAAAGGCGAGCGCCGGCAGGGCAGCAGCGAGGGCGAGAGAACGGAGCATGACGAGGATCCTCAAACGTGAATGGTGCAGCCCTCGACCGAGAGGCATTGCTGCAAAGCACTGTACCGCGTACTCGGAGGCAGGCGGCGCCCAGTTCCCTCGATCGCACCACAAGCGATGTGCCTCATTACGAGACGCCGCAATCAAGGAGACCGCTATTCGTGTCGATTCCTGCAACGGCCCGACGGGAATCTGGGTCAGGAGACGAATGAACATATCGCGCACCAACACCACCGGACGCTTCCTCGAACAACTGACCTTGATGCAGCAGCGCCGGTCAGAACGTCTCGCTAGCGGCAAGCGAATCGCGCAAGCCGCCGACGACAGCGCGGGTTTGGCGATCGCCAAACGATTGGAATCCCAATCACGCGGCATGGCCCAGGGTGAACGCAACCTCGCAAACGGCCAGAGCATGCTGCGCACCGCGGAAGGTTCGCTGCAGTCGAGCCAGGACTCACTGATTCGCATGCGAGAGCTATCGATTCAGGCGCAAAACGGGACGCTCAACGCGAGCGACCGCGACATCATCCAGCAGGAGTACGACCAGCTGGCGGCGCAGATCACGCAGACTGCCGGCGGCACGAACTTCGGTGGCCGAGCGTTGCTCGACGGCTCCGTCAGCGGCGCGGAAGCGGTGACCATCACCGATGGCAATGGCGGCGATACCGACATTGTCATCGGTGATGCGAGCGCCGCGGCTCTCGGTGTGCAGAGCCTCAGCGTCGGCGACCCCAACACACTCGCCGCGCTGGATCAAGCGCAGGACATGCTCAGCAGTGAACGCGCTCGGCTCGGTGCGGTCGACAACACGTTCTCGCGGCAGATCTCACAACTCTCCACGGCGCGCATCAACTCCGAAGAAGCGCGCTCCCGGATCGAAGACATCGACATTGCCAAGGCCATTTCCGAATCGACCCGCGACCAGATCCTGATCCAAATGACGATTGCTGGGCAACGCATGTCGGACCAAGGCCGCGGCGCAGCGCTCAATTTACTGGGCTAGCACGATGCTCGCGAATGACCTCGGGCGGGCAGCAGGCCGTTGACCGGGGTACCCTTAGGGGCGACACTTCCTTCCTGCCCCTCTCCCAGATCGCCCTCCCAGCGATCGACCACCCTCAGATCGCCTTTCCACCCGAAAGCGATCCCAGCGCCAGCCCCACTGGTAACTGGTCTAATGCGAAACCTCGCGATTGCGAGCCTATGGCTCGTCGTACCCTCTCTGCTCCTTGCCCAGGAGCCCGTGCAACCCGAGCCCCTCGCTTCGAAGGCTGCTCTGCGGCAGTTCCAAGAACGAGGCGGTGACTGGATCGCCAAATGGCATCCGGCCACTGGCACGCCCAGCGCGATCTACGGAACCGGACTGAAGATCGCCAACTGGCGTGAAAACAGCCTGGCCGAAGGTCGTCGCCATGCGGTGCAACTGCTCAAGGATGAATCTGAACTGCTTGGTCTAGGTCAGTCGGACTTCCAAGAAGTCATCGGCGCCCGCATGGGTCGCACGTGGTCGTTCACGTTTGACCAGTCGTTCCACGGCATCCCGGCGATCGAAGGTCGTGTCGATGTGCGGATCAACATGGCTGGCGTCGTCTCGATGATGGGCAGTCACGCCTGGCCGATCCCGGCCAATTTCAACACCGTGCCTGCGATCAACGCGAACCTCGCGACCGCGGCGGCATGGACCGAGATGGGCAGCGAGCCAACCGGCCAAGCACCGGCACCGCGCCTGGTGATATGGGGCGACATGGCGAGCAAGACCATCGCGCCGTTCTTCCTGGCATGGGAAGTGTCCGTGCACTCGATCGCCGCCAACGGTGAAGGCATCGTCGGCCGCTACTACGTCGACGCGCAGAACGGTCTCGTGCTGCAATTCGAAAATGACAAGCACGACTGCAAGGTTGTCGGTTGCTCGCCGAAGACTGCTGCGGCGCCCGTCGTCATGGGTCCGCTCGCCACGAGAGCCCCGACGGTTGCCCTGATTGAGACCGGTAAGAACGCGCTCCCGATCGTCTCAACGGTGACATTGATGGCGTGGACGCGGATCGGCAACGACGCGACCAGCACGCTGCAAAACGTTCCGCTGCGTGGCATCACAATCAACGTTCCCGGAATTGGCCTGCGCACAACCGACGTGAACGGCGAGTTCGACATCGACATCACTTTGCCAGTGACGATCAACATCAACGGCCTCGACGGCACGCACTTCTCGCCGATCAATGGCGCGAACGCGCCGACTGGCAGCGTCACGGTCAACCCCGGTGTCAACGCAACGATCCAGCTGCTGACGTCCGGCGCCTCGACCAACGCAGCCGCGCACACCACGGCGGCCTACTGGACCGACCGCACCAACGAGTGGGCTCGTTCGATCCTCGGCAACTCAGGGCAGATGGCGACGATCAGCAACATCGGCGTCACCGTCAACATCACCAGCACGTGCAATGCCTACTACACGGGCAACACGACCAACTACTACCAAGCTGGTGGCGGTTGCGCGAACACGGCGTTCTCGAGCGTCATCGCGCACGAGTGGGGTCACGGCCTCGACTCGCAATACGGCGGCATTTCGAACTCGAACGCCGAAGGCCTCAGCGAAGGCTGGGGTGACATCATCGGCATGTATCAGCTCGACAGCCCGCTGCTCGGCAGTGGCTTCCAGAGCCCCGGCCAGCCGCTTCGCAACGGCAACAACAGCCGTATCTGGCCCTACTCGAGCAGCTCGCCGCACGGCGCCGGCCAAGTCTGGATGGGTTGGGCGTGGCGCTTCCGCGAAGCCATGCGCGTCACCTACGGCCAGGCGGCCGTACAGCTGACCGACACCCTCGTGCTCAGCACCATCGTCGCCGACGCGACCACGCGTCAGCAGGCAGTGCTCGAAGTCTTCATCGCCGACGATGACGACGGCAACCTGATGAATGGCACGCCGAACTACAACGAGCTGTCATCCGCATCGATCCAAAAGGGCATCCCCTACCCGGTTGTTCAACTCGTTTCGATCTCGCACAACCCGCTCGCCACCACCAGCATCAAGCTGACGGCTCGCGAAGTGCTCTGCACGGCAGCGCCCGTCAGCGGTTCGATCAACCAGATGCGCATCGTCTTCAGCACTGGCGGCGGCAACGTGGTTCGCAACATGCACCCGACGGGTGTCAGCGACCAGTTCCTCGCGATGCTGCCCGGCCTCGAGACCGGCGTGGTCACCTACCGCATAGAAGCCGTGCACAGCACCGGCACGACGGTTCGTCTCCCGGCCACCGGCGACTACACCTACCAGATAGACTCGGGCAACTTCGTCGGGTTCTGGGCGGAAGGCTTCGAGTCGGGTGGCGCTGGCTGGACGCACGCGCAAATCGCGACGCAGGATGACTGGCAGGTCGGCAACCCGAACGGCAAGTCCGGCACCAGCATGGGCGTATCGTGGGCCGACCCGCAAAACGCAGCCGCTGGCAGCAACTGCTACGGCAACGACCTAGGCAACGTGATTGCCGGCGCCAACTGGAACGGCGCCTACCAGCCGAACGTCAACAACTGGTTGCGTTCGCCGATCATCAACTGCAGCAACCGCAGTGGTGTTCGTATTCGCTTCCGTCGTTGGTTGACGGTCGAGGAAGGCATCTACGATGAAGCCTCGCTCTACTGCAACGGCCAACTCATCTGGGAGAACCAGCAAAACGGTCACACCGTCGACACTGCCTGGCAGACAGTCGAGTATTTGGTGCCGTGGGCGGACAACAACCCGAGCGTGCAGTTCGAGTGGCGCTTGCAATCCGATAGTGGCTTGCACCTCGGCGGCTGGAACATCGACGAAGTCACAATCGGCGAGACGATCGTGCCGGCCAGTGAAGCCGAACTGCGCTTCACGCCCGAGCAAATCGTGCAAGGTGCAACCATGACGGCGCGCATCGACACCCCGACGAACGCTCGTCCTTACCTACTGGTTGTTGGCGACAGCATCGGCCCGACGGTCGTGCCCGGGATGCCGATCATCTTCGTTGGCGGCAACTACGGCGTGCTCGGCGGCATCACGAACGCCACCGGCACTGCCCTCTGGCAGTTCCCGGCACCGAACGTGCCAACGGCGATCGGCTTGCGCTTCTACAGCCAAGTGCTGACGGTTGACTCGACGGCCACGAACTTCGTGGTCTCCAACCGCGCGGTCAACTTGATCACGCAGACTCCGTAGTCCGGACCTGCTCGCAGCAACGCGCCCGCCCTCACCGAGGTGAGGGCGGGCGCTTGCATGTACGGGTCATGACGATTGGGCTTGTATGGCACCAGCGACACCACCAGCACACAAGGGCTCAGATCGAGACCAGTGGCTGCTGCAACAGGATGCCGCCTTGCCACGGAGAGAAAGGCCTGGCCCGCGCCATCCGTTCACTCGAACGACCGGTGCGAGTTTTCGGCGGAGGGTAGCCTTGCATACCGGAGCTCTGCTGCGGCACTTCCCTATGCGTCCCGCAGCCCTTCTAGCCCTGTCGGTAGCCGTCGCGCTCGCGAGTTGTGCGTCGTCGACGCCTTCCAGCAATTGGCGCGACAATCAACACTCCCGTCTAACGCGAATGCATGAGCAGCGCACGTTGCGCGAAGTGTTGGCCGACATCATCGCACGCGCTCCGGCGACCGCAGCAACCGCTGCATCAGGGTTGCGACAAGAGACGCCCGTCACCAACAACGCCGTCGAACGGAAGAACGTCGAGCTCACGTATCAGTCTGCCCCCAAGCTGCAACCAAAACCGGTGCAAGGCCCTGGCAACGAGCAGAACCCCAGCCACATCGACCAACGCCTGCCGGCGCCCGCAGACGTCGGCCCTCGCTCATTCCAAGCACGCTGGCAACCTCTCGAAGCAACGCTCGACTACGGCGTCGGCGACATCATGGCCCGAGCCGACGGCACGCGACTCAATGATCGCACCGACGCGGTGTTCGCGCGCGCACGGATCGACACGGCCACCGGAGCCGCGCTGCATGCCGAATGGTGGGACAGCGATGCCAACTTGTACGCCGGCCAGTTCCTCAACGATGGTGTGGTGCCCAAGGCTGCCAATGCAGAACTCGGCGGCATCGACCTCTTCCCCCACGTGCGCATCGATCATCAACACGGCGACTGGAGCGTGCCCGTTCGCATTGGCCTGTTCGCGGATTGGCAGCAACTAGATCATCAACAAGCCCGCGTCGAACGCGAATGGCTGTCGTTTGGTCCGCGCATCGTGATCGAGCCAACGTGGACGATGCTTCGCGGTGACAACGGCAGCCTAAACCTGTTTGCCCGCATTGGCGGCGATGCCGGTGCCGCCTGGTTCTCGGAAGAGTTCCGCAACGGCGACGACAAAGACATGACGGCGCGCTGGGCCGGAGAAATTGGCGGCGGCCTCCGCGGTGCGTATGGAGCCTGGCACGCCGAACTCGGCTACCGACTGCACCACACGACCTATGGTGAGACGCAAGGCAGCCTATTAGGGAGCCCTGGCCGCACCGAACTGCAGCGCCAACAGGTGTATTTCGGCGTCGGCTACAACTACTGAGGCCGAAATCGCGGCGCGCTACGTAACCGCGGCTACCACATCACCTGACCGCCGCAGTGGCTGATCGCCTGCCCCGTCATGCCAGACGCGCCGGCGGATGCAAGCCACACCACCAGACTGCCGATCTCGTCGGGCTGCAGCATGCGACCGAGCGGCACGGCGGACATCGCGAGACGCCGCGCCTCTTCGAACTCGACCTGCATGCCGTCGGCCATCGCCTGCAAGCCCTCGGCTGCCATGTCGGTATCGACCCAACCAGGACAGATCGCGTTGACGGTGATCTTCTGCGCAGCTAACTCAAGCGCCAACGCCTTGGTGAACCCAATGACCCCGTGCTTGCTGGCGCAGTAGGCGGTGTAGCCAGGAACGCCAAAGCGGCCGAGCACCGAACTAATGTTGACGATGCGACCACCGGCAGGAAGGTATGGCAGCGCCGCGCGTGACGTGTAGTAGACGCCATCGAGGTTGGTACGAACCACTTCGTGCCAACGATCGGGACCGGGCAACGCGCAGCCATTTGGGCCGCCGAGGCCGGCGTTATTGACCAACACATCAAGGCCCCCGAGCGCCTTGTGGGCTCGCTTCAAGCTGCGCTTGATGCCCGCTTCGTCGGTGATGTCTCCGGTCACGGCAACGGCAGTGATATTCTTCGCCTCGAGTTCCTTGACGACCTTGTTGAGGTTCTTGCGCCGGCGGCCGAGCACGGCAACGCGCGCGCCAGCTTCGCCAAGGCCGTGGGCAATGCCCTCGCCGATGCCCGAGCCACCACCAGTCACGACGCAGCACAGACCCTTGAGCTGACTACTACTAGAAGAACGTTTGTTGGCGCGGCTCATCGATCAGTCCTCGTGGTTTCGCTATTGGAGTTGAGTAGGTTCTGAATGGCAGCAACCAGCGCGTGGATGCCGACAGAGATGTCTTTGAGACGCGCGTCGCACATGAAGGCCGCCGTACTGACGATGCGGTTAGCTTCGTCTACGACGCAAGCATTGACGGCCGAGTCTGTGTGCACCGCTCCCATCGCCTGCAACGCCGCTGCGGTCTCAGGGTCCGAACCAATCGTCAGTGTCGGCTTCGCTTGCTTGCCAAGCACGCACGCAACGACTGCCGGCGAGATGCAGATGGCGCCGATTGGTTTCTTCTGGGCGTGCATGCCAGACAGCAAGCGAACGATCTCGGGATGCGCGACCGCATCGCCGCCGCGCGAGGCAAAGTCACTGAGGTTCTTAGCCGCACCAAACCCACCGGGCATCACAATGGCGTCCAACTCATCGACAGTGACCTCTTTCCAGTCACGAATTTGGCCACGGGCAATGCGCGCCGCTTCCCGAAGCACATCACGACTCTCACCCGGAACTTCTTCACCGGTCACATGATCCACTACATGGGCCTGCGCCTCATTCGGGGCCATGCAGACGGCTTGCAGGTCGTGGTGATCGAGGGCCAAAAGAGTCAGCACGGCTTCGCTGACCTCGGCACCATCGAGAAAACCACAACCAGAGAGAACGACACCAACCTTGCGCTTCATCATGTTCACCAGGAATCTGTAGTTCGGCATCATGCCCAGACAGCTCCTCCCCGTCATCCTGGCGTTTGTGTTCGCGACCGCTTGCTCGCCATCTGCGTTCGTGTGGCAAGACGAAGTCGCGACCAAATTCACCACCTACCGCCAGAGCTTCATCGAGGAAGCCGGCCAAGAGCTGGTCGAACGCATGCCACGCCAAGACCTGCTCACCCGCATTGAGGCGAGCCGCATGCTCTGGCTGGGCGACCATCATCGCCACTCGCGACTGCACGCCCTGCAGACGCAATTACTGCAACAGCTACAAAGGCGCGGCGTGCGCATGGCATTTGGGCTCGAAGCGGTCGGGGTCCGGGACGAGC
Source organism: Planctomycetota bacterium (assembly GCA_051274975.1). GTDB lineage: Bacteria > Planctomycetota > UBA1135 > UBA1135 > UBA2386. The sequence continues at coordinate 14,062 of JBNMND010000061.1, forward strand.
GAATAATCCACGACTTCCTGACCAACGAGATCGACTTGACCGGCCTACGCGACGGCATGCGCGTGCGCTGGGACGGCTCCTGGCTCGATGATCGCAACCTCGACCCGTGGTTCTATCGCTCGCTGTTGGAGTTCGCCAAGCGCCATCGCATCCCGGTGTTCGCGCTCGAACCAACGCCGCGATTGGCGTTGGCGACGCGGGACACCTACATGGCGCAGACAGTGCAGAAGGCAAGCGAACGCTACGCGGACCGGCTAGTCGTAGTCATCGTCGGACAGACCCACCTACTTGGCCAAGGAGACCTGGTGCGCCGGGTTGGACTCAAGAGCACGGTCATTGGCGGCATGCCAACACGCCAATTGCTAGCCGAGTCACCGCCCGCGGTACCGCGCGGGGTGTGTTGGCGAGCCGACTCCGGCTTGCTGTGGTTCGGCGAGATGTTCGCCAGCAAGTAGCGAAGGCGGCCGGTGCAGCTAGACTTTTGCCGCCGCGTTCTCGGCCAACGCAGCACTCTGCCCGACAATGTCCAAGCCGGCGACGCGGTAGGCCTCGGCGAGGGTCGGGAAGTTGAAGATGTTGTCGACGAAAATGCGCACGTTGTTGCCGTTGATCATCGCAACTTGGGCAAGGTGCACCAACTCGGTAGCTCCTTCACCAAGAATCTGGCAGCCGAGGATCTCCAAGGTCTCCGCATCGACAAACATCTTCAGCAGGCCATCCTGCGACCCGGAGATCTGGCCTCGCGCCAACTCGCTGAACTTGGCGCGGCCAACCAAGACGGCTCGACCGCTCTTCTTAAAGTCGCGCTCAGCCAAGCCGACCATGGCGATCTCCGGAATGGTGTAGATGCCGGAAGGCAACAGATCATGATCCGTGTCAGCGCTCATCGACAACGCCGAACGCATCGCGCGCCGGCCTTGCTCCATAGAGGACGATGCGAGCGATGGCGGGCCAATGACGTCGCCGACGGCATAAATGCTCGGCGTCGTCGTGCGGCAGTCGCCATCGACTTCGATGTGGCTACGGGCATTGGTTTTCAGCCCGGCAGCCTCGATGTTGAGTCCCTCGACGTTGGCGACGCGACCGAGCGCACAGAGCAACTTCTCGGAGCGCACCTCCCAGCCGTTCTCAAGCGTCGTCACGACTTCGGAAACGCCATCCCAAACAACCGACTTGAGCGCGGCCGATCCTAGGAACGTGCAGCCGGGACGAGATTCAAAGCTGCTAACGAAGCGGTCGAGGATCTCTTCGTCGAGGAACCCTAACGGACGCGGGGCCCGATCGATGATTGTGACCGCGACCCCGAGCGACGCGAAGATGGTCGCATACTCCGATGCAATCACGCCACCGCCGAGCACCGTCAGGGACTTCGGCAGGTAGGCCATACTTAGGATCGAGTCGCTGTCGTAGATGTGCTCGTGATCGATCGGCACGTTCTCGGGCTCGCGCGGCCGCGAGCCGGTTGCAAGCACTATGATCGGCGCCGTCAGCGTGCGAATGTCGCCGCTAATGCTCTCGACGGTGACCGTCGTCTCATCGACGAAGCGCGCCCGACCATGGATGTGGTCGATGCCGTTGCGAATCATCTGACGGCTTTGGTATCCGACGTGGGCGGTAACCACGCTCTCCATGCGATCCATCAGGCTCGCGAGTTGCAGGTCCGGCGGGATCTCGACCTTAACGTGTTGGCCGATACGACTACGCATCTCGCCAATGTGCAGTGCCGTTTCACGCAACGTCTTCGAAGGGATCGTACCGCGATGCACGCAGGATCCACCAACGCCGACTTCACGTTCGACGACGCAGACGCGCTGACCGCCCTTGGTCGCTTGCACAGCAGCCTTCTGGCCGGCGGGGCCACTACCGACGACGATGACGTCCCAGTGTTCGGCGGCGGAACTCATCGCATGCTCTCCGTGACTTCGAGAGCTCGTTCTTTCATGCCCAACAGCTCATCCGCTTGATCGCGATACAGATTGAGTCCGACCAGCACCGGATGGGCTCGCAACTCATCCTCAGTTATGGATTCGGCTAACGCTGCCGGCACACACACGTGGCTCAGCTGATCGGCTAGGCACACCATCATCGACATGTCCGCAAAGTTCTGCGCTTCGCCTAGGTTGTGATGGCAAGCAATCGACTCCTTGACCTGGTCCGGCAGCTTCCACTGCTCAGCCAGCAATACGCCGGCCGCGACGTGATGCTCGTGCACCGCGTGATGCAGGTCGGCAACCGGCATCGACGTTGAGCCACCCGCCTTATCGACGTTGTTCAGCAGCAGCGCCTTACCGACGTCATGCAGCAAGCCACACAAGAACGCAATCTCGACATTGCGCCGGCGCATGCGGGCGATCTCCTTCGTAAAGAAGCCGGTCAGAACCGAGTGTTGCCACAGCTCACTGAGCATGTCAGCGCACGCCTCATTGGCGAACATTCGACTGCGAACGGACACTGCCAATGCAATCTCGGTGATCGATTGCATGCCCAAGCGGCTCACCGCCTGTTGCAGAGACGAACACGGCACTTGCCCAATGTAGGCCACCGAGTTCGCTACGCGTAGCACGTTGGATGCGATGGTCTGGTCGCCATGGATCACCGATGACAACTTGGCCGCGTCGGTATCCTCCAGCTGGCACAGCTGCATCACCTGCGCAGCGGTCGCCGGCATCGGTGGCAACTCGACTTCGCGCTCTTGCAGCAAGCCGGTAAACAGGCGCGACAGCTCTGAGGTTTCGGTCTCCATCGCAGCAATCATCGACGCTTTCATTCGTCGGTAATGAAGCGACCGCAACCGGTCGGTATCACCGACTGTTTCGCGCTTGCGGATGTGACGTCACACAACGGTGTCATCGACCGATTAGCCGCGGTTTCCAGTATCGTGCGTGCAATGAGTGCCAGTATCGCCGTCCTGAAGTCCCCCATCGCGGCAACGCTGCTGGGACTAGTCTTGGCCGGAGCCACGTGCAGTCATGCGCACGCCCAAGCAGGGGGCTCAGCTTGGGCAGACTTATTCGTATCTCAAGGCGTCGTCAGCACAGCCGTGCGCGGCCAGGGCAAACTCGTCACCTACGACCAAGGTTCGACGTTGCACGTGTTCTCGGCAGTGACCCGACGATGGCACGCCACGCCGAAGTCGCCGAGCGCCACCGTGCGTCTGCTCAACGACTGCGCGATCATCTTCGAGCCGAACCTGTACCGCGCCTTCTCGTCGCACACCGGCCGTTTCGTCGACCTCAACACGACCGGTTCGAGCTCAATCCTCAACTCCGCCAGCCACAAGAACGACTCGATTATCTTGGTGACGAACGGTACTGAACTACACGCCTTCAGCGCCTTCACCGGCACGTGGACATCGCGCGCCATCGCGCCGGGCTATGCCGCCGATGTGCAACGTCATGTTGCAGTGGTCCATCAGGGCACGACGGTCGCCGCCCTCAGTGCCTTCGACAACATCTGGCGCGAACATGACTGCGGCACCATGGCAACAGCTATCAGCGCCGACGGCACCGCCGCCATCGCCAGCAATGCGGCGACGACCTTCGCGTTCTCCGCGCACACGCGCACGTGGCAGATGCACGAGCCACTGGGCAACGCGACGTTCACCCGCGCGGATGACTGGGCCCTGTGGTTTAACGGCTCGGCGGTGGTCGCATACAGCAGCCTGCGCGGCGCCTTTGCCAGCGAGCTAGCCGAGGTGACCACGTTGGCCGGCAGCTCCGATCTCTACGCATTGCTCAACACATCAACCGGGCTGCTCGCCTTTTCGGCGGTCACCGGCGACCTGCTCGCACTTGCGCAACCAGCCACTTCGGTCGAACTAGGCTCTGCCGTCGCCCTACTGCACCGCAGCAAGTCGGTGCGCGCCTACAGCCCACTGCGACAAACGGTCGCGATGCTACAGGTCAAGACCATTGCCTCGGACGCGGGCAGCAGCGTGGCCTTCGTCACAGAGGCCAACGGGCAAACGCACGCCTTCAGCAGCTTTACTTCGAGCTGGGTCGCGGCGCCCGCAGTGACTGCAGGCTTCCCCGCGACCATGTCGACGACAACGGTCGCACTGCAGTCGGCCAACGATTGCCACGCGTTCGCAGCGCGTTCCGGCCAATTCATCGCACTCGGCTACCCGGTGCAAGCGTTGGCAAGCAACCCAACAAGTGCCCCGTTGCTCGGCTACGACGCAAGCAACCTGGCTGCGTTCGACACCGACAGTGAACGTTGGCTATCGCGTCCGCGCAGCGGCACAGCAGCACCAGTGTTCGCGATCTGGCGCACGTCGGCGCTCGCGGTGGACGGACCACAAGCGCACGGCTTCGGGGCGCAGACCGGTGCGTGGCAATCGCACCCATTGGCGCCCGGTTCGACAAACGTGGCGGCCAACAGTGAAGTGGCCTACGCAACCCAAGCGAACCAGATCGCCGCGTGCTCGATGCTACCGGAGATTGTTTCCTACCAACAGTTCCCGCACTTTCGTCGTGTGCAACCGCGCGGCACCACGATCTCGTTCGCGGCCGCACCACCGGCGGCCGCATTCGCATTCGCTGCGCTCGCACCGCCAATCACGCCGTTGCTCGTACCGGGTCTTGGCGCATTGATGCTAGACGCCAACGTCGCCATGATCGCGCCCGTCATGCCAACTGCGAACGCCCCGGTCGTGCAACTGTCATGGCAGTTGCCGGCTGCCGCCATCCTGGCGGGAACGACTCTGGCGAGCCAACTGCTGGTATTGCCGTCGACAGGCTCCGCCTACCTTAGCAATCGCGCGTCCGTGCAACTCTGGTAGCGAATCCGCCCAGACTGCGAATCCACTCTGAGTGACATCCCGCGCCGCCAGCGGTCAGCAACCGCGCGAACGAACTCAGAGATGTTCGTTGATGCGCGCCCGCTGCTCGGCCCCGGCAGCGGCAAAGCTGAGAAAGCGCGGCCGATTGCGGTTCCACAGCATGTGCCCACCACGGGGCAACCAGCACTCGCCGCTCGCCGCATGCATCAGGGCCGCGCCGGCAGCAACATCCCATTCGTGCTTCGGATACTTAGTCCACGTTGCGTCGGCACTGCCGGCAGCAACGGCAGCCACCATCAAGGCGATCGAACCGACGGGCTGAATAGAGATGCAATCCTCAAGGTGCTTCCAATCACCACGGCGCATCTCGCTACGCAGAGCAAGCACCCGCGGCTTCTGATCATCAACGGGAAACTGCCAATCGAACTCGCCGGTGACCTGCACGCCGTGACCAACACCACCGACGATTTGCACGCCTTGCCCCGGAGCCCCAACGGCGCCTAGGACTGGTTGGCTGTCAATTAGCAACGCGATCGACACAGAGTAATCCGATCGCCCCGCGACGAACGAACGAGTGCCGTCCACGGGGTCCACGACCCAAACGCGATCGCAAGACAACCGTGCATCGTTGTCGGGAGTCTCTTCGGAGAGCCAACCGTCGCCAGCTTCCGGCAACTGCGTGCGCAGCAGCTGATCAATCTCACGGTCAGCAGCAGTGACCGGACTACCGCCGTCTTTGTATTCGACCTCGACGCCGCGCTCAGCGTGCCACGTCGCCAACTGCATCGCCTCTTCGAGCGCTTGCTTCGCGCGCTGGACGTCTCGGGCGCTCGCCTGATTCACAGTTGGTTGCCCGCCTGCAGCCATCGATCGAGCAGCAGCAAGCCTGCCATCGACTGGCCGTCGCCACACTCTTGGTTCAGCAAGGTGTCACGTGCTTCTTGGATCGGCATGCGATGCACACTGATGGCTTCGCTTGGTTCGAGTTCCTGCGGCACTTCGTGCAGTTGCCGGGCGAGGAAGAAGTGGCAGCGTTCATTGGAGACGCCTTTGTAGGGCGCGAAGTGGCCGAGCGGCGTCCAGTCATCAGCGACCAAGCCGGCTTCTTCACGCAGTTCGGCCTGCGCCACATCCAATGGCTGTTGGCCTGGCTTCATGCCACCGATAGGGAACTCCCACAGGTCGATCCCAAGCAAGTAGCGATGCACGCGAACCAGCGTCATCGTGCCGTCGTCGAACACCGGAATCGACGCGCAGCTGCCTGCCATGTCGACGTAGTAGTAGGTGCCCTCGCTGCCGTCGCGCTGCACGTAGCGATCCCGGCAGTAGCGATGCCAAGCGTTGTCGACCAGCACCTCGCGGTCCAGGCGGCGGAAGGTGCCGTCGTCGCTCACCGGCTGATCGAGAAGAAGAGTTGGCGGCGATTGTCGGTCTCTTCGTAGATCCACGGCCACCCGAGGTCGAGCGCAATCGGCAACTCGAGGTATGGGATCTCGATGCGCAAACCGACACCCGAACTGGCGCGCATCTCGCCGAAGGTCGAGTCGTTGAGACCCAGGCCCAAAAAGCCGATGTCGGTGAACAACACCCAGCGCAGCAGTTCGCGATCGCGCACCTCGCCTTCGAGGCGGGTCGCAACCAACGGGAAGTAGACTTCATAGCTCGACGTGTAAACCGCCTCACCACCAAGCGGCCGACCAAACTGCGTCGGGCCCGCGCCGCGGAAGTCGAAGCCACGCAAGTCGGCGCCCCCCATCCGGAAGCGCTCGGTCAGGAAGACGTCGTCGCTGCTGCCATACTCATTGGCGAGACCGAAGAAGTGGCGCCAGTGGAACACCGTGCGGTGGCCCATCTCGTTCTCGGTCAACGGCACGTAGACGTCGGCGCGATGCTCAAGCTTGGTCAGGCTCTCATCGCCGCCAAAAACGCCGCCAATCACTTCGAAGCCGAGGTTCAAGTCGATGCCGGACGTCGGCCGCTGCAGGTCGTCGTAGTCGAGGTAGCGCATGCTGAAGCGCGTGCCACGCAGCTCATTCCGGCCTTCCGCGTCGAACGCAAGCACGGTCGCGTCCTGGGCCAGGCCATCGACCTCGACCGTCTCATGACGCACGGAAACCCCAGCATTGAAGAACTCAGTGAAGTTCCGCGACAAGCCGACCTCACCACCGAGGATGTCGGAGGTGAAACCCTCGGGAAGTCGCCTCAGTTGCCGGCGCGCACTGACTCGCAACGCATAGGTGTCGTGATGGTCGCGAAACACATCGGGCTCGACGAAGGCGATCTGGAACTGGCTCTGGCGGCTACCGGGCGCCAACAGCATCGACAGGTTTTGACCACCACCGTGAAACGCCTTCGCATCGAGGATCTCCTGGAGCGCGGTAATCGGGTTGGCACTGCTCGGCGGGTTCCACAAGTCGAAGTTGCGCTTATTGAACGTGATCTGGGCTTGCGCGCCAATCCCGGTGCTGATGCCAACGCCCCAACGGAACTCGCCGGTCGGCCCATCTTCAACATCGAGACCGAGGTCGACGAGCGACGGGTCTGAGGCGACCGGTTCGATCTGCAGGCGCGGACCAACAACGGCACTCGGGTCCTGGAAGAATCGAGTGCTCTGGATGCGGCGCAACGCGCGTCGCACTTCAAGCATGTCGATGCGCTCACCCGGCAACACGCGGAAGCGGCGCCGAATGACCGGGTCGCGAGTGTAGCTGTTGCCGCGGATGACGACATCGCGCAGCGTCTTCGGGGCACCTTCGCTGACCATGATGACGACGTCGACCTCAGCACCTTTGCCAGATTGCTCAAGCGGAAAGTGTTCAAGCGGATCGAACACCTGACAAGCCTCGCGAGGTGCCTGACGCATGCCGGGGAACTTGATCGACGGGTGGCCGCGTCGGCCATAGAACTCTTCGACCGCCTCTTGGTCGCGACGCAGGCGGTCATTATCGTAGAACTCGCCCGGCGTAACCTTGAGGACCTGCTCCACTTCGCTCGCCGGATAGAGCGGCTCACCAAGCAACGTGGTGGTCTCAGGAGTAACGTGACGCACCTTGATCGAACGGATGCGATAACGCGGTCCTTCGACGATAATGATCGACAGGTCGACCAACGTGCGGTTTGGCGTGAAGCTCACGTCCGCCAGATCGACGGTTGCCTCAAGGAAGCCGCGACTGCGATAGAACAGGCGCAGTCGGTCCAAGTCCTCTTCGAGCACCTCGCGGCTAAACGCACCACCTCCGAACAGCATACCGGATGGATCGCTTTCGATGTGCGCGTCGCGAACCAGGTAGCTATCGGTGCCGAACAAACCGAGGATCGGGTGTGCCGGGAACGAACGGTTGCCGAGGAAGTCGATGTTGCGAACCGACACCTGCG
>JBNMND010000062.1:0-22140 GCA_051274975.1 Planctomycetota bacterium
TTGTGCCAACCACTGCCTCGCCGCGGCTTGGTCATTCGACTTGGTTGCCAGCGTCAAGTAGAGCAAGCCACTGAGCAATCCATCACGTGGCGATGCGGCGACCATTGGCTGCAGCAGAGCAACCGTCGCCGGCCCGACTGCATCATCAAATCTCGCTGGCAACTGCACCCTCATGCCATCGGCGCGCGACTCGGCCACAAGATCGAACTGGTCGTCGAGCACGTGTTCGATGGCATCCGCTAAGCCGGCACCCGGCCTGCCGACGAACGAAATTGTGCCGTCCTGAGCCAGCACCAACACGTTGGCACGATATTCCTGGTTGACCCTTAGCCAGCCACGTTCGGTGCGGACATCCTCATCCACCACCACCGAGCACGGCCCCCACAGTTTGAGTCCCGGCTGCTCATCGCCCTTGACCACAGCGATCATGCGCACACCGCGCGCCGCATAGCGCAACTGCAGCTGCGACATGTAGTCCCCGTCGGCCTGCAGCAGGTGCGGCAACTGTGAATAGAACGCCCACACGGTGCAAGTCGGCGCGTCGCTGGAACCAATCTCGATCGGCTCACCTTGCAACCACTTGCGCCAATGCGCCTTGCCGGTCTTACGACCAAGTTCCGCTTGCGCCGTCACCGACAACACCGAGAAGAGCGCGACTGCGCCCCATTGAATCATGCTGTGCAACTGCATCTTGTCCCTGAGTTAACGCAGTGGCTGAGCAACCAACGCCGCTTGCTGTTCCTTGTGCGCAGTGGCGAAGAGTTGCCGCGATCGCATTTGATCGACGACCGCTTCTACAATCTGGTTCAGGCCGCGCGAGAGCGCCACGACCGCGGCGTCCGGGCCGGACTCCTGGAGTTGTTCGACACGATGGAACTCGTCGTGAAACACCAACTGGCCATCGCGCTCTAGCCACAGCTCAAGCGTCACGCGCGCCTCCGAGCTGCCATCTTTGGACTCAGCCTCCACGAAGTCGACGATGCGGCCGTGCAGTGACCAGGTCTCGGGGCCGGCATCGGCACTACCCTTGACCAACTCGCAAACGCACGCACGCGACAAACCGAGCACCATCGCGTCCGTAACCAAACGGTCGAGCGGCGCAACCCAGCGCGCCAGGCTTCGCGGTTCAAGACTGACGCCCGACTGATAGAGCAAACGATCAGAGTCGAGCGCGGTGCCCAACTGCAGGTCGAAAACACGCAAGGTGCCCGCACGCATCGGATCTGGTGCCTCGGCCTCGCTCGGCTGTAAGCGGTAGTAGCGCTCGATCGGAACCTCGACACTGCTGCAAGCAGCGAGCATCAGAATGGCTACCCCGGCGAAACCCATTGCCGAAAGACACTTCATCGTTTCCCTCCAACCGGCGCGGCCGGGTGATTGACTCCAAACAACAAACTGTCCGGAGCGAGCTTCAACTGGCGCAGCAAGCCGCGCAGATCATCCAACGTCGACCGAAATCCGGTGAACGTCGCCAATGCTGGGCCGCGGACCCCGGTAACAATGGCGGTCGATTCGCGCAACAAGCCGTGTAGGTCTGCCTCCAATCGCTCGACCGCAGCCAACGTCGCGGTCATAGCCTCAGCGGAGTTCGTCGCAGCGTTTGCGGTACCTTCGGCAGCCTGGATCGTGCGACGCGCATCCGCGACCAACGCGCCAACCTGTGGCATTGTGTCGTCCGCGAACTGACGGGCAGCGCGTTCGGTATGTGCCAGGATAGACGCGACCATCGCTTGATTGTCGTCAGACAGCACGGCGTCGGCGTTTGCCAACACGTGGTCCAAATGTTCCAGCACGGAGGCTGCTTGCGCAACGACTTCGGGCAGGCTCGCCTTCAGCGAGTTCATCGGATCTTCCTTCGGCTCGATGAACGAGTCCGTCGGCAGCGACTTGCCATCGCCAGCATAGCCTTCGAGTTCCACCGACACTTGCCCCGTGACCAATAGCCGGTCCATGCGAGCGCGAGTCACATCCTGAATGCTGGCACGCGATGGGTCGACGCTGAGTTCGACCAAAGTATTGCCGTCTTGAAAGCGCATGTCCTTGACGACACCAATTGGCACGCCTTGGAAGTTGACCTTCGAACCGATCACCATGCCCTTCACGTTCTCGGAGAACATGATGTAGTAGGTGGCGCGTTCACGGTCGAAGCTGCTCTGCATGATGAACACGAGCAGCGCCACAAACATGGCCCCCGTGCCCAGCACGAATAGCCCCAAGCGGAATCGTCTGGTGTTGTGCATGCCTAGATCTCTATGTGGCGAATAACGTCGAGGCCGGCGCCGTCTTCAGCCGGCAACCGCCGCTCGATGAAGTCGCGCAAGCGTGGGTTCGGGTCGTGCCAAACTTCATCGCGCGTGCCAAGGGCGGCAACGCGTCCATCCAGCAAGACGACAATGCGGTCGGCAATTGTGTGAGCCGACGGCAGGTCATGGGTCACTACGACCATCGTGATGCCGAAGACCTTGTTGAGTTTAACGATGACGTTGTCGATTTCGGCGGCGGTGATCGGATCGAGGCCGGCCGACGGTTCGTCGAAGTAGACGATGTCCGGGTCGAGCGCGATTGCCCGCGCAATCGCAGCACGCTTCTTCATGCCGCCGGACAAAGAACTCGGTTGCAATTCAGCGGCGTGCAAGAGCCCGACCATGTCGAGCTTCATGCGCGCCGTCTCGGTGATCACGGACTCGCTGAGGTTGGTGTTCTCGCGCAGCGGCAGCGCCACGTTCTCCAGAACGGTCAGGCTGCCCAGGAGGGCTCCACCTTGGAACGACAAGCCGGTGCGCAAGCGCAGGTGGTGCAACAACTGCGGCGGCGCCGAATAGAGGTCGTGGCCCGAGACGCTGACCGAGCCCATGTCGGGCGGCAACAACCCCGAGAGGTTGCGCAATAGAGTGGTCTTACCGCAACCAGACGGCCCCATGATGACGAACACTTCGCCTTGGCGAATCGCTAGATCGACGCCGTTCAAAACGGTGCGATCTCCGAAGCTCGTGGTCAACGCAAGCGCCCGCACGAGGTCCTCAGTGCGGCGACGCGATCCTGATTCGAGGCTGGCAAGGTCCATCAGGCCAACATCCTCTGTGCAGTGACAAAGATAGCATCGATGACGATGACCAGGAAAATGCCGAGCACGACCGCGTTGGTCGTCGCGCGGCCAACGCCTTCGCTGCCACCCTTAACGCGCAAACCGAGCGCGCACCCCACGACGCCAACCGCCGCGCCAAACGTCATCGCCTTGCACAGCGCGACGACGAAGTCGGACAGGTGCAACGCGTTGCGCAATTGCTGTGCAAACGCGTCGATTTCAATTCCGGCAACCGACCACGCGAACAGCGCGCCGCCACACATGCCGACGACGTCAAACACGACACTCAACGCCACCGAGGCAAACGCACACGCGATGACCTTAGGCGCCACCAGGAATGAAATCGTGCGGATGCCCATCTGTTCGATCGCGGCAATCTCTTCGCTGACGACCATCGACCCGAGTTGCGCGGCATTGCGCGAACCCGAACGTGCTGCGAGCACGATCGCCGTCATCAACGGCCCAATCTCGGCAAGCACCGACACGCCAACCATGTCGGCGATGTAGATCTCCGCCCCCCAAACACGCAGCTGCACGTATGCCTGCATGGCCAGAATCAGCCCGAGCAAGAACGCGATCAAGGTGATGATCGGCAGTGCCCCCGCGGCACAGTGATCCACTTCGATCGCGGTGCGATCCATGCGCAGGAAGCGGCGCTTGAACGGGCCGACAAACAACTCATGGCATGACTCGACCGCAGTCGTCAGCACTGCCATGGCACCATCGAGCATCGGCTCGACCATCGTTCCAAGCCGTGTCACTGGGTCCGGCTTGGCCACAGTTTCTTCTTCGCCGACCAGCCGTTCGATCGAAACCAGCGAGAAGTAGTCGAGCATCGACTGGCTGACCCCGCGCAGTTTGATCTCACAACCGGTGGTCTTGGCCTTGCGCATCCCGGCCACCACGCCCCCAAGACCGGCCGAGTCGAAGCTCTCCACCGCCTCAAGGTCCACGTAGACCCGTTCTGGCTTGCCCCGCAGGGCGCGTTCCAGGTCGGTCACGAGGGCAGTCACGTTGGCGCGGTCCAACGTCGCCCCGGCAGTGATTGTCGGGTGCGTCACGGGGGGGGGGACGGGAGTGTTGAGATCCTGTATTCGGTGCTATCGGCCGATCGGCACCACCGCTTGACCGCCGAAGCGAGCATTCCCCCGAGGTCGGCCCTTCCGCTCCGGACCGAATGACGCAAGAATGGTCCTGGTCGCAACATCCCTCTCGCGCACCCCGTCTGAGCTACCCCGACCCGTCCGGCGGGTGACTTGACTAATGAAGCCTACGACCCTTCTGTGGATCGCCAGTTCCCTGGTGACCAGTGCCGTTCTGGCAGCCTGTGCCAGCACCATCATTCCCCCAACCGCCAATGAGGCCGAGCAGATCGCGATTGCGCGAGACCTGCTGGCATCGAGGCCCGGCAAGGCCGCCGACACCGCTGAGGCTCTGCTCAAGCAGAACCCAGAGCTGCGCGAAGCCCGGTTACTGCTAGCCGAGAGCTCGTTTGCGATGTCGCGCAACCCAGATTTCTCGGGCAGAAAGCTGCACCTGCTGGATGCGACGCGCAACTTTCAGAACGCTCTCAACGACGTTGAGAACGAGCCATACGCCCGCGAACTGCGAGTGCTCGCGGAGGCCTACCGAGATCTAGGCGAGTGGGCTAAGGGCAGCCAAGCCGCGATCCGTTCCGCGGATGGCTTCCAGCAGCGCAAGGGGCTCGAGAACACCAAGGCCTACGCATTGGCACGCCTGGTCGGTGCCGACTGTGATTACCGCCTGTTTGTCGACGTACGCCAACCTGAAAAGCAGGATGGCGAGGCCGACATGAACGGCATCGTGCCGCCGGAGCCGCACACGCGCGCGCTCGCCATCGTCGCGGTAGCAGGCTACGCCGAAGCGCGGCTCGACTACCCGTCGCATTGCGTCAACCAACTAGCCATCATCCAACGCTGGCTCGACCAGAACGGCGAGGCGATCCGCACCTACGAGCGCGGCATCATCAACAACCCGAACGAGACCGCGATCCACGATGCCTACATCAATTGGATGTGCGAGTTGGGTCAGGAAGACGCGCTAGTTGGCGGCTACCGCCGCTTCGTGCGTGAGAAGCCGAATGCGCCGATCCTGCGCTGGCACCAAGGACGCGCGATCTACGCACGCGCCAACCGCCTGCGCCGCGAAGGCAATTTCCAAGGCTCGATCGCGATCTACCAGAAGTCGCGTGATGTGTTCGCTGAGTATCTCGCGCTGACGCCGCAGTACCGCGAAACGATTAGCCAATGGCACGCGCTGTGTGACTTGTCGATGGCGCGCTGTGCTGCCGACAACGGTGACCTCGAAGCCGCCCAGAAGCACTTGCTGAGTGCCGGCGAAACTTCGCCAAAGGCCACCGAGTATGTCGACGGCAAGCCGCAGTTGGTGGACACCTATGGCAACCACTTCACCGGTGCGGCGTTCGCGATTCACCTGGCGCTGACCGAGAGCCCAGACATGGCACTCGAGCGCACGCTGAAGTTCAACGAAGCGATCGTCAGCCGGTTCCCCGACCAGTGGGGTTTCATCTACAACAACGCCGGCTTGGCCGCGCGCGACCTCGGCGTGCAACTCGCCGCGAACGGCGACGAGCCGGCCGCCAAGGAACTGTGGGAGCGCAGCTACCAGCACTACAAAAAGGCCGTTGCGCTTTCGCCGACCGATGCGCGCATCGTCAACGACTGCGGCTTGATGCTGATCTACTACCTCAACCGCGACCTCGACAACGCCCGCCAACTGTGCGAACGCGCGATCGAGATCGGTTCGGCACAACTCGCCGAGATGGAGGATGATGTCAGCGAACGTGACCGCCACCTGCTCGAAGAGGCAGTCGGCGACGCCTGGCAAAACATCGCGGTCTTGCTGCGCACGCACAAGAAGGCGCCGTTCGAGGACTACAAGCGCTTCTGCGAGGAAGCCGTCAAGTTCTACCCCTACCAACGTCGTGAAGCCGCGGCGATGCTGCGCAACAAGGGCGACAACACGCTTGGCTCGACGGCACGCGGCACGGCATCGGGTAGCAACTCGGGTTCGTCTAACGCCAGTTCGGGCCAGAACGCACCGCAAGGTGGCGCAGCCGAAGCCCTGAAGAAGGCGACGCCCGAGATCGAACAGTACGCCGCCAACGACGACTTCGATTCGGTACTCAACGTGCTCGACAAGCTCGCCAAGGAGTGCAAGAACCACGCCCCCTACCGGGTCATGGTCGGCACGATGACGTGGCGCCTCGCCAACCAAGCGCGCGACAACAACCGCAAGGGCACCGCGGCGTTCTACCAAGACGCGATGAACGCGTTCAAGAAGGCCGTCGAACTCGATCCGGAGCCAATCGAGCCACGCCAAATGCTGGCGCAGGCACAGTTCGACAGCAACGAACCGCAGATGGCCGCCGAGACGATCTCTTCGCTACTGCTGCACATGCAGTCCAAGGGCGGCGGCACCGACGAGCAAGGTCTCGCGGCACACACGCTGCGCGCCAACGCCGCGTCACGCGCCTACGCGAAAGCCAAGAGCGGCGGCAAGAACGATGCTGGCCTGCTGACCTCGTCGCGCACGTCAATGCGCTGGCTCGAGCAAGAGGGCAAGCTGACGCCAGAGATGCTGAAGCTGTGGTCGACGACCGAGCAGTGGGCCGAAGCACCCGCCGAAGCGACCAACGTCTACGTTCGCGCCAGCGAACGGGCACCGGCTGACTTCGCCATGCTCGAGCTGGTGGTCAGCACCGCGGCGACGCAGAAGCAACTGCCACTGGCCATTGCTTCGCTCAAGAAGCGAGGCGACGCCGGCACGGTTTGGTATCTCGGTAAGGCGCAGTATTACTACGCTGGCGACCAACGCCGAGGCGGCAAGACCGATGACGCGATGAAAACCATCGACGCGGCCATCGCGAGCTTCACACAGTCGATGACCAAGAACGCCGGCTACAAGAACAGCTGCGAGCAGTGGATGGCAATGTGCCTTGGCAAGCAGGGCAACATCGCGTTCTCACTCAAGAATTACGACCTGTCTGAAAAGCTGCTGCTACAAGCAACCGCCGCTCGACCCGACCAGATCAACACGGACCTGGGACTGACCGAGACTACCAAGCGCGGCATCCTGTTCTTGGTCGACTACTACCGCCGCAAGAACAACCTACAGAAGTGCGAGTCGATCAGCCGTGCAGCCGCCGAAGCGGCACAAGGCGACACCGATCTGCAGAACAACTCGGGCCTGTTCGCTCGCGACTACGGCAACCAGATCGAGCGCAACGGCAAGCTCAAAGAAGCGCAAGAGATGTATGAGCAGAGCTACAAGGCCTACGGACGCGCCGTGCAGCTCGATGGCAAGAACGTTCGCCTGCGCAACGACCTCGCGTTGATCGCGATCTACCACCTCGATCGCGATTGGGACAAGGTCAAGGTCTTGCTCGACACAGCGATCGCCGATGGCGAGCGTACGTTGCAGGACTCCCCCCCGGATGACGCGGACGAGAAGCAACAGCTCGAAGAAGCCGTCGGTGACAGCTACGAAAACCTCGCGCTGTGGCACATCAAGCACTCGCATGACGGCGCTGCCGCCAAGGCCGCCGCGACCAAGAGCCAGGACTACTATCCCGGCAAGCGTCGCCCGGGTGCCCGCCGACATCTGCGCAGCGCGGAACAGCTCTTGCAAGGTAAGTAGGTATGCAAATCGCCTCGCGTTTGTCCCTGCCCCTCGTGCTGCTCGCCGCTTTGCCGGCGCAGCGCGGGGAGACGCCACCGGCATCGCCGCCACCGCCGATCGCGGTCCCGGCGGTTGCGGCTTCCCAAGCCGACTCCCAAGAGCCCGTTGTCGTAACGCAGCAGGAACAAAACCGGTTGCGAGCGACGGCCTTCAAGGCCGAGAACGAGGGCCGCTACGGCGTCGCCGCCGACGCGTTCCTCAAATTATCGAAGGCAGCCCCGACTCGTCTGGACTGGACGATTGCCGCCGGTCGATGCCTCGGCCGCAGTGGCCGCTTTGCCGACGCGATCGACCTGCTCGACGCCGGCCGCAAGCGCTTCGATGGCGACATCGAGATCTCGGCCATGCTGGCGCGCACGCTGCTGCTGCAAACCGAGAGCGTCGCCAACATGATGAACCCCGAGGTCATCTGGGCGGATGCCGCCGAGATCGCCGAGGCAGTGCTCAAGGCCCACCCGAACCACGAAGACTGCCGTCTGCTGCTCGCGCAAGCGCGCTACCTGATGGGCGACTGGGACGAAGCCGTTCGCCAAGCACAAGAAGCGGTCACCCGACACCCGAGTCGCCCCGGCGCCCACGTGCTGCTCGGCCGCATCGCGACGGACAAGTTCCGTCGCTTGCTGAAGAACTACAAAGAGAGTTCGGCCACCGGTGCGGAGCAAAGTGAGCTCGTTTCCGAATTGCACGGCGAACGCGTTCGCGCCAGGCAAGCGTTCGAAAAGGCTGCCGAACTAGACGCAACGCGCGCTCACCCGCACGTAGCCCTAAGCCAACTCGCCTCGATTGATGGCAAGTCGGATCAAGCCAAGGCGCATCTTCGCAACGCGCTCGCGATCGACCCGGACGTTGCCGTCGACCACGCCCTTTTGACGGCTGGCTTGAGCTCGCAGCAACGGCTCGCGTTCTACCAAGGGCTTCGCGAGAAGTTCACCAAGGCAACGAAACTGCCGAAGACACCGCGTGCCAAGAAGGTCGCCACGCTGCACTTCCACGAAGGACGCGCCCAACTAGACGGCTTGCAGTTCACGGCCGCGCGAACCTCGTTCCGCCTCGCCATCGCCGGCGACCCAAAGGCTAAGAACGCCCACTACTACTGCTTCCTCGCGGCCTACCACCTTAAGGATTACGACGACGCGGAGCTGCATGCTGCGAAGTATGCGCGTGCCGGAGCCCCTGCGTTTGCCGATGTCTTGCGGGCCGTGTCCGCGACCGACCGCGTGCAGATTGCCGAAATGGTTCTCTACCTTGGCAACCGCGCCTACAACGAGAAGCGCATCGAGAACAGCCGTGACCTGAACCACGTCATCGCGTGTCTCAAGGATTCGGCGGACGCGTGGAACAACCACGCGTATCTGTGTCGCGAGACCAAGCAGTTCGAGGACGCCTACTCGTCGTACCAACACGCGATTGAGAAGGAACCGACGTCATCACAGCTCTGGAACGACGCCGCCGTGGTGCTGCAGTACCACCTGCCAACGCCGAAGAACCTAACGAAGGCGCGCACGATGTATGAGAAGGCGCTGCAACTGGCGACCGCGACGCTCGCCGACACGTCCATCAGCGAACAGAAACGCACGTTCGCCAAAGAGGCTCAGGTGAACGCACGAGCGAACATTACCGAGCTCGACAAGCTGTCGAAGGGCAAGTAGTCGGCTCGGTGATTGGCTTTACGCGCCCTGAGTTGGTAGCGAGGAACACGTCCCGTTAAGACCCGGTTCGTCGGGACTCTGGCGGCTAAGCTTCAGGCCGCAATCGCTCAGCCAGGTTGCTGTAGTTGCGAAACGCCGTCACGTCCGGCGGCCCCGGGGCATAGCGCCAAATCAAGCCCCCCAGGTCATCCCCAGGAATGGCGACCAGAGAGCTCGACACCGTCGCATAGCTCTCACCGTGTTTGCAGACGGCATGAAAGCCGTCGCCGCCACGATCCCCCACCGCCTCTGCTAGCGCCAAAAGGCGCTCGTCGGTAGACAAGCCCTCGACCAACGCCGGGTCGAGATTGCGCGGCGACCAATCGCCCGCCGCATGTTCGTTGGTCAGCGACAACACAGGGTTGCGCCATTCGTCGCAGCTCACGTGGCCTTTCGCGTTGCGGATCACGACCATGCGATCCCGATCCGCGACCACCAACTGGAAGCCTGAATGCTGGTGTTCGCGAACAGCCTTGAGCACGGCTTGAACGCCAGACTCGACATCCTCGTGATCGAGAGCGAGGTGCGGCAGGTGGCCACGCGACGGCGCGCCGTCAATCGACGGCTCGCCGATCACGTTGGTCAAACCTGCGAAGTGACCGAGATCATTGACGCCCAACCATGTGCCACCCGCGACGCGATCCCGGGGCGACAAGATGCGGCGGCGTTCGCCTTCCCAGATTCCTGGCGGCGCTGCCTTGCGGCCAATTTGTTCATCCCGGTTGGCGGCGATGATCAGCGGGTGATCGACCGACAAGCCACGTAACACAATCAGCGAGCACATGTGGGTTCTATTCAGGTAGGAGGACGACGCTCGACCCTGCGCAACAACAACATCCCCGTTCCGGCGACGACACACAATAGTGCCCCGACAACGAAGGCAAAGCGGAAGTCCGGACCGTCGTCGCTGCGGACCACGAAAGCTCCCAATAACGGTCCCAAAGCCAGCCCGAACTGAATACAGCTCTGCACCAGCGCAAACGCAAAGGTGCGATGTTCGTCGGGCACGCGCTTGCTCATGGCCGCGAATGCCAACGTCATCGAACCCGCCATGGCGCACGCACAGGCGCATCGCATCATCAAGAACTGGTCGATGTTAGAGACCAACGCCGTCAGGGCCTGCACGGCGGCGAGTGCGAAGCTGAGCACCATCAAACACCGCAGCGGCCCGTGGCGATCCGCCATGCGCCCCCAGATCGGCGTGCAAAACCACTGGGCGATCGCCAGCACACCAAAGGCAAGGGCGATAGTGCGGTCGACCGCCAAGGTTTCGGAGGCGCTGATCGCGAGCAGAACGCTCTGCGGCCCTAGTTCGCGCACGAACAGGGACACCATCGGCTCGAACACGTTCTGCCCAAGCCGCAGCACCATTACCAGCAACAGCAGCGTGGCCAAGACGCGATTGCCAAGCATGCTTTTGCAAGCACGCCAGAAGCCGCCGAGGAACGAGTGGCGACGTGCTGCGGCCAATGGCGGAACATCTACCGCTCGCACGTGCAGCCAGATTCCTGAGATCAGCGAGAACACGCTCGCGACCCAGAACAACGCGCTGCGACCAAGCAACCCGGTGATCTCCGCGCCTAGATACGGCCCCAATAATGTGCCGAGCGCCATCGCTGTTTGCAGACGCGCAATGACGCGGCCATGCACGTAGCGAGGTAGCGATCCCGTTCCCAACGCCATCACCGGCGCGACATAGCCAGCGAACATGCCTTGGCAAACGCGGATCGCGAGCAACCACATGAGCGACGGCGCCAACGGCATGCATGCGGTCGTCACGGCAATGGCGATGTTGGCTCGAACCGCCATGCGCTTCTTGCCATAGCGATCGCCCAACGCTCCCCAAATCGGCCCCATGCACGCAGCCGAAAACGGGCCGGCTCCAAAAATCATCGCCGCCCACATCGCGACCTCCTGCGGATCGACGATCTCGAACTCTTCCTCGATGTAGAGCGCTAGCACCGGCAAGAACGCCATCAGGCCCATCGCGGTGGTGAACAGGCTGAGCCACGCCGCTCGGAAGTTGCGCCGTCCTGGATGCAAGCATCGCTTCTACTTGCACGGGCCGTTGGATCCCCGAGAAAAGCGGCCCGAAGTGCGCGGGCAAAAGCCACTGCTTACATGCACAGCTTGTTATCCCGAGTGCTCCTGCACGCCATCGTATTCGCAGCGCCGGTGACTACTGCGTTGGCGCAACTCGAAATCCACGGCAGCGACAAGCTCGCCCAATTAGCCCGCCACACCCGGTCGGTACTGCACGAGCAAACCACAAAGAACAGCGCCGACCTCTGGCACATGATGGTGGCACACCTGCGCCTCGGTCAGCCCCATCAAGCGCGTCGCTTGCTGTCGCAACACCAAGGTTGCGAGCAACCCGAGCTCATTCTGGCAGCGTTCGCGACACTGCAACGCACCACCGGCGCGCACCTGCTGTCGAGTGCGCGCCGGCGCACACTCGAACGCGCCCTCAAGAAGTCGGAGCAACTGCCGTTCACTTGCTTCCGCGATGCTGCCCTGCAAATCCACGGCCGCTACTGCTTGGCACAGTTAGATGATGGCACGCAGCGAACCCGCCACGAACGCACGGCCACGACGCGCTTGCTAGCTCTCGAAGCGGAAACGTGGCAACCCGGACGCGGCCACTACCGACCAACTCCATGTCGTGGACAACTCCTGGTATCAGCGCCTGCCGACGCGTCGCTGCTGCAACCACTGACGTTCGGCATGTTGCTCGCGACAGGAGATCGCCTGACCAAGCACCTGACGAACACGCTGGCCGCAGCCAGCAGCAACTCGACGCTGCGGTGGCAATCAAGGCTACCGCCGGACAAGATCGCCGCCTTGCTGCTAACGGCTGCAGCACAAGTCGCGGACCACGGCGCCACTTCGCAGGCCTACGCGGTCGTCATCCAGCAACGTGCTGCTGACCCAGGAACCGCGGCGCGCAACCTCAACGCCGCACTGCAAGCTGTCACCGGCGTTCGCTTGGCAACCGGTGCTGGCATAAGCCCGCGCTGGCTACGCATGACGCCCTGGCTCCCGGCAGACACCGACAAGCTCGAGTTGCGCGGGATCCACGCACTCGCACACGAACTCACGGTGACGCTCGAACGACGGGAGACGCCGCATCAATTGCGGGTTGTCGTTCGCTTGCTGCATGGCAAGTCAGCCAAGCTGCCACTCGTTGTCGGCAACCGTTGGCAGCAGTTCGTTACCGAAGTCGGGGCCGACCAACCGTTCGAATGCGAGTTGCCAAGCGCCAAGTTGACGCCGAGCAAAACGCTACCGGCGAATCCGAAAGCGGATCACCACGCGCTGGATCGGTTCGACTTGCGCTGTCGGTGATGACTCGATAGTCACGGATGGTCTGCTGGCGGGGTCACTGCTGGCGGGGTCACTGCTGGCGGGGTCACTGCTGGCGGGGTCACTGCTGGCGGGGTCGCGACGCGCCTTCGGCCGGTTCGGCATCGTGCTCGGCGCGTTCACCGAACCAGACGCGCGGTCGCCACGCTTCCGTTCCGGCTTCACGAGGCGCACTTCACCGGTGCGAAACTTGCGTGTGTTGATGTCGTCCGAGTATTTGCGCAGCGCAACCAACAACTTGGTGACTTCGGACTTTGGCCCAACCACCAACCAATCACGCTGTTCTAGAGCGCCGCCATTGGCATCCCATCGTCCCGGAGTTGCCGGGTTGCCAGCTGTTGCCGGCTTGCCCACATCACTCAGAGGTTTGGGCGTGGCCTCCGACTCGCGAGTTCTGTTGGAGTCCTCATTGCCCGACACGGCAACCTGTTCGGCGCTGGCTACCGGCCCGACAGCGAACAACTGCAGCTGACCGATCGAAAGGGTCTTTCGCGACAGGGTCTTTCGCGACAGGGTGCCTGGTTCCGACTGTTCGGGGCTCGCAACCTGTTCGGGGCTCGCAACCTCGCTCTTATACAGCTCGCGGCGCGACTCGGTCCATTCGACCGCGGGCCGCATCTGCATATCGAAGAACCGACGCAGCACCAATGGCTCTACCTTCCGACGGGCACCCAAGTAGAAGTCGTCTGATCCGGACTGAGGGTCTGCTTGTCCCTCACGTCGTGCTCGATCCGCCGCCTGCCCGCTGCCTTCCTTAACGCTCTCGAACGCAGCAGCAAGTCCTTCGAGCGTCACCAGAGGCAGCACCTCGCCGACAGACTTCTCTCCGGACAGATGCATGAGATACGCACGACTCTTGCCATCGCGCCCCTGCGCCAATTGGCGATCACGCGTTCCATCCTTGTCGGCGCTGCCCTTGCGACGCTTCGCGTCCGATGAACTCGGCTCGGGAGCCTCGGCATTTCGCGTCGCGCCTGCTCCACCAGTCAGACCAGACCCTGAAGGAATGGCATCAGCGGGGTCGCGGAAGGCGACCTTTGGCTTCGCGACCAGCGTCTCAGCAGGCACCGGCAGAGCTGACGATGGACTGCCTTCGGAAGGACTGCCGACCAGGGGCGCACCACCACGCGGCTTCGTCGCCGGAGGCCGCACAACACTTCGAGACCGACCGCCGCGACGAACCATGCCGCCGCCACCAGCAGCGGGGCCGCCGGTCGCTGGACCAGCACGACCACTGTTGCCAGGTCCAGCGGGGCTGCTCGGGGCCGGTGCACCTGGACCCGCGGGGCCGCCCGTCGCTGGGCCGGAGGGACGCCCTGTATTTGGCACAGAGTTCGCCGGCACACCTGGTGAGACCTCACGGCGCAGCGCCTTGGCCATCTTGTTCTTGGCGTCCTTGCTGCCCGTGGCCTTGCGTTCCGTGAGGCCCCGCTCGAGCACCTTGCCCTTGACGGCTTGAAGTTCTTCGGTGCCGCTACCAAGCTGCAGTCGCGGCTTGGCATTTCCCAAGCGAGCGACTTCTTGTTGCTCTTGGAGGGCGCCGCTCACCTTTGCGGTGGGCTGCCTCTTCGTCGGCTGGCTATTCGTCGGCGAACGGCTGCCGTTCATGTTCTCTGCAGCTTCAAAGCTAGTCTCGACTTCGACCGGCTCGGAAGCCCCGTTGCCGCCAGCTCTCTCCTGAGAATCCTTAATCAGTGAGTCATTGCTCAGTGAGTCATTGCTCAGTGAGTCATTGCTCAGCGAGTCATTCTGGGAATCACCATGGGCAGCTGTGTCGACCGCCGTATTTGGCGCGAGCGTCGCGCCGCCCCAGGAATCGATGAGAACGGCAATGCCGAGCAACGCGGCCGCACTCATGACCGCCCAAACCATCGGCCAGCCAGAACGTTTTGGCTTTGCGGCTCCGGTCGCCTCTTGGGCTAGCGACGCCATGACGCGATCGGCGAGGTTGGTCTCGTGCGTTTCGTCGTTGAGCGCATCGCGGATCGATGCAACCGTAGCTTCGTAATCTGCGACTTGCTCACGCAGGTGCGGACTGACCCGCATCTCCGCTTCAAAGCGTTCGCGATCGCGTGGGCTCATCGTTTCGTCGACCCAGTCGGCTAGCCGCTCATCGACGTCGGGTACGCCTGCAAACGGATCCTGCCCGGCGAACGGATCGTCACCAAAGTCAGCGCCGAACTTGCCGCCAAACTTGGCACCGGACTTGCCGCCGGACTTGCCGCCAAACTTATCGAAACGGCTCATGGACGGAACTCTCGCAGCTTCTGCTGCAGTAACAGGCGTCCACGATGGATTCGGGAGCGCACGGTGCCCATAGGCAGCGAAAGCGCTTCGGCGATTTCTTCGTAAGACAGAGACTCCATGTCTCGCAGGATGACCGCCTCGCGGTATTCGTCAGGCAGCTCGGTGACGCAGCTGCGAACCTTGGCCAGAAACTCCTTCCGGTAAGCTACGTCCGATGGATCGCGCTCATTGCCGGCAGGCGTGATGAAGAAGTCGTCGGTACCCTTGACCGGGGCGTCGAGAGAGAGCGTTCGGCGGTCGCGTTTTTGGGCGCGGCGACGACGGTATTCGCTGATCGCGACGTTCATCGAAATCGTGTGCAGCCAGGCAGCGAAGCGAACCTGGCCGTCAAACCCGGGCAGTCCCTTGTGCACGCGCATAAAGACCTCCTGACTGAGGTCTTCGGCCATCGCTCGATCGCAGTGCAAAACGGACACCATTACTCGCATCACCCGGTTCTGGAACATCTCGACAAGGGTCCGAAATGCGTCATGGTCCCCCCGCTGCGCACGCAGCATGGGGTCACGGGCCGGATCCGGTTCCTCGGTATCACCGCCGGATTGCACCGCGCCGAGCCGAATAGGCTCCACAGGGGCAGGCTGTGAACCGGCGACCAGACGCGACTGCGCTGGATCGGTTCCTTCGCTGAGCGTCTTTTTCTCGGCGGTCACGGGTGTTGGCACGATATCGAGCTTGGGGCCGCACGGCGACAGGCGGTTGTGTTCCTACGCAAAGCGACGCCAAAGAACTCCCCCGCGGCGGGTCCAAGTGGCCTCTCTAGCTGGACTAGTCGTTGCGGGCTACCTGATCGACGACGAGAATCGCGGCAACTTCCCGTGTACTGACCCCGAGCTCCCGATGGCCAAAAACCTATTCATGTTCTCCTGCCCCTGCTGCAACAAGATGGTCGAGGTCGACACGCGCTCCGGCAAGGCACGTGCGGTGCGGGCCGACGAGCAGAAAGGCGGCCAAAGTCTCGATGACTTACTCGACGCCGACAAGCACAACTCCGATCGACTCGGGGACATGTTCTCGTCGGCCAAAGACAGCGAGAACAAGCGCGATGACCAGCTCGACAAGCAGCTACGCCGAGCCAAGAAAGAGGCCCAGAAGGACAAGAACGACAAGCCGCGCAACATCTTTGACCTCGACTAGGTCGAAGGCCTTGCTAGCCCAGTTACCCGCGGCCCAGTTGCCCGCGGCCCAGTTGCCCGCGGCCCAGTTGCCCGCGGCCCAGTTGCCCGCGCTTTAGCTGCCGAAACCGAGCAGGCTACCGATCTGGTAGATGGCAACTGCGGCCAGCCACGCCAGCACGGTCATGTAGCTAAACGTGAAGATCGGCCAGCGCCACGAATGCGTCTCGCGACGAATCGCCGCCAACGTGGCCGCGCATTGACTGCAGAGCGCGAAGAACACCATCGCGGCCAGCGCGATCAAGCCGTTCATGGTCGGCTTGCCGTCGGGTCCCTTGGCGTTGCGCAAGGCGTCCTTGAGGCGTGGGTCGGGATTGTCCGCCGATGCCTCGACCTCGCCCAGGCTGTAGAGCGTGCCGAGTGTCGGGATCACCAACTCACGCGCGGGGAATGCGGCCAACACGCCAACGGTCATGCGCCAATCAAACCCTGCGGGTGCGAACACCGGCTGCACAAAGTGCCCCATCGAGGCCAGGTAGCTCTGTTCGAGATACGCTGCGGATTGGCGCGCGTCGAGCGTTGCCAATTGGCCTTCTGCGTCTGCCGGTGCAGCGAGCGCAACCGCTGCCCGTTGCGAATCGAACGATGCACCAATCGCAGCCGGCCGCGGGAAGTAGGCGAGCACCCAGACTACAATCGTCGCGGCGAAGATCACCGTGCCCGCGGTCACCAGGAAGCTCTTGACCGAGAACCATGTGTGGCGGGCGATCAAACGTAGGCGCGGCCTTTGGTAGACCGGCAACTCCATGGCGAGCATCGACGCGCCACCTTTGAGCACGGTGCGGCGCAAGATCCACGACACCACGATCGCCGTGATGATGCCGACGGCATACAGCACGAACAGCATCAAGCCAGCTTGGTATGCCGGGAAGAACGCGGCCAGCAAGACCACGTAGACGGGCAAGCGCGCCGAGCACGACATCAATGGCGCCACCGCAATCGTCGCGAGGCGGTCACGTTCATCGCCAAGAATGCGACTGGCGGCGATTCCCGGGATCGCGCAGGCAAAGCTGCTTGCGAGCGGGATGAAGCTCTTGCCGGACAGGCCAAAGCGACGTAGTAGACGATCGAGCAGGAAGACCGCGCGGGCCATGTAGCCGGTCGCTTCGACGCAAGTGACGAACGCGATCAACAGCGCGATTTGCGGAACGAAGATCAGCGACGAACCAACTCCATTGACGACGCCGTCGACGAGGAAGCTGCGCACGGCACCTTCGGGGACTATCGATTCGATGCCACCCGACAAAAAGCCTTGGCCGATCTCAATCCACTCCATGAACGGTTCGGCAACCGTGAACACTAGCTGGAACATCACTAGGACCGCGGCAATCAGCACCACCGGCCCAAACAACGGGTGCAACAGGAAGCCGTCGAGCTTGTCGGTTAGTGACTGGCTGATCGCACGCTTCTTGGTCACGCAAGCAGCAGGTGACGAACTGGGCTTTGGCGCGGCGAGCGACACCGTGGCCAACTCGGTTCGCAAGTCTGCTGCCCCCTTACCGTTCGCACCGTTAACAACCACCAACGGCAACCCCAGCGCTCGCTGCAACTGATCGGCGTCAATTGGAAACCCTTCGACCTCAGCGACATCGACTTTGGTGACCGCAACCACAAGCGGGAGACCGAGGTTGCGAACCTGCTGCAACAATTGCAGTTCGACGGCGAGCTTGCCGGCATCGAGAACGAAGCAGATCAGATCGGGCCGCGTGTCCGCATTGCGAATGTGGTCGATTGCGACCTCTTCGTCACGACTCTGTGGCGTCATCGACGCGACGCCGGGCAAGTCGACGATTTCGAGGCGACAGTCGCCGGACGTGCAACTCGACTGCACACTCTCAACTGAGGTGCCTGGGAAGTTGACTGGCCGCTGCAAGCTGCCGGTCAAGTGCATCAGCAACGACGTCTTGCCGGCATTGGCACGGCCAAACAACGCAACTTTACGCGTCACCGCCGAAGCGTTCGATGCAGGTGGCGCGTTGCCAGATGGAGAGTTCCCAGACAGCGAGTTAGCAGCATCCGCAGTCACGTTAGCGAGCCTCTACTACACCTACGGCTTGCGACTCGACCACGCGAACGCGCTGCGCTTCCGAACGCCGCAGCGCCAGCCGGTAGCCGTGCACGCGGAACAACAAGGGACCGCCAAACGATGCCGATGCAATGTGCTCCAAGACAGCGCCAGCCCAAATGCCCGAAGCCGCCAACCGCTCACTGACAGCGTCCTCACCATCAACGGACAGAACCTCGACCACGCCCCGGGCACGAACAGCATCGAGGCGGCGTGCGTTGGGCACCCCCACGTCAGACGCAGCGGTGTTGCCCAGTTGTGGCGAATCGGAGTAGTCGGATGAGCTGGCGGTCACGTTGGAATCCATCGGCCAAGAAAGGCCCGTTCTTGAGAACGAGTCTCAAGTGCGATTGTGGACCACCGCCCGACGGAAAACAAGTGGGCTAGTTCGCGCCCACCTATCCCGTACACGACTGACATAGCATCGTTGCCATGGCGCTCGGAATGCCGACACTCGCGTGCGATGCAGCCGACCGCACATACGACCACGATCAAGATCGCTGGCACCGAAGTCTCCTTCGAGACGGGCCGAATTGCCCGTCAAGCTTCCGGAGCGGTGCTCGCCCGCTGTGGCGACAACGTCGTGCTGGCGACCGTCACCGCGGCGTCGTCACCCAAACCGGGCCAAGGCTTCTTCCCGCTGACGGTCGAATACCGCGAGAAGTGGGCCGGTGCTGGCAAGATCCCCGGTGCCTTCGGCAAGCGCGAAGGCCGGATCACCGAGCACGAAGTTCTGGCCTGCCGATTGATTGACCGCAGCGTGCGCTCGCTATTCCCCGAGCACTACAAGAACGAGGTGCAGATCCAGGTGCAGGTGCTCAGCTGTGAGCCAGAAAGCGACCTGGAGAGCCTCGCCCTGCTGGCCGCCTGCTGCGCGCTGCACATCAGTCCGGTACCGGCCAACGGACCGATCGCCGGCCTGCGTATCTGGCGCATCGACGAAGCCTGGCACGCCTTCGTCGGTCGTGACAAAGCCGCGACCGCCGACATCGAGTTCACGGTTGCCGTCGGCCCCAAGGGCTTGGTCATGCTTGAAGGTGGTGCCAAGGAATGCAACGAAGCCGATGCGATCGCCGCGATCGGCCAGGCGACCGAGTGGATCGCGCGTTGCCACAAAGCGTTCGATGAGCTTGCGGCGAGCATTGGCCGCACCAAGTTCGATGCGCCACCGGAGCCCGAACTGCCGGACGTGCCAACGGCGACTCGCGAAAGCCTCAAGGAAGCGCTGACCATCAAGATCAAGGCAGAGCGAAGAACTGCGATTGCTGAGGCCGAAAGCGGCTGGCTAAAAACGCTTGACGACGATGGGCACGCTGCCGCCAAGCAAGCCTATGCCGACGCGGTCTGGGAGGAGATGCGCGAGAACGTGCTCGCCACCGAGAATCGTCTTGATGGCCGATCGAAAACCGAGATCCGCCCGATCTGGAGCGAAGTCGGCTTACTGCCGCGGGCGCACGGTTCGTCGCTGTTCACGCGCGGAGAAACGCAGGCCATCGTGACCTGCACGCTTGGTAGCCCCGACGATGCGCTGCGACCGGGCAACCTCGCCGACGACACCAACAAGCATTCGTTCTTCCTGCACTACAACTTCCCCCCCTACTCCGTTGGCGAGACCCGGCCGCTGCGCGGTCCTGGACGACGCGAGATTGGCCACGGGGCACTGGCGAAGCGCGGACTGACGCCGCTGATGCCTGCGACCAGCAAGTATCCGTTCACGATCCGGATCGAATCAGAGATCACCGAAAGCAATGGCAGCTCGTCGATGGCGACGGTGTGTGGTGGCTCGCTCGCGATGATGCACGCCGGCGTGCCGCTGCTGCGACCCGTTGCCGGAATCGCGATGGGACTGATCTCCGATGGCAAGCGCCACGCGGTGCTCAGTGACATTCTCGGCGATGAAGACCACCTCGGCGACATGGACTTCAAAGTCGTCGGCACCAGCAACGGCATCACCGCCATCCAGCTCGACAACAAGCTCGGCGGCCTGCCCGACGTAGTGCTCGAACAAGCGTTCTTGCAAGCGCGCGAGGGCCGACTGCACATCCTTGCGGAGATGGAGAAGACGCTCGACGAACCGGCGCAGCCATCGCGATTCGTGCCACAGGCGTTCCACATCGCGATCATGCCCGATGCGGTTGGCGCGCTAATTGGGCCGCGCGGCGCCAACATCAAGTCCATCACCGCGAATACCGGTGCCCGCGTCAGCGTGGATGACACCGGTGCGGTGCTGATCTACGCGACCGACCAAACCAGTGCATCCAAAGCCAAGCTCATGGTGCAGCGCTCCGCAGGCGTCTTGCACGTTGGTCGCTGCTACCGAGGCACCGTCACCGGCGTGAAGGACTTCGGTGCGTTCGTCAAGATCAACGCCGTCAACGAAGGCCTCGTGCCAATCGAAGAGCTGGCGAACGAACACCTCGAGAGCGCTACAGATGTTGCCAAGGAAGGCGAAGAGATGATCGTCGCCGTGCTCGGCGCCGATGACCGCGGTCGCCTTCGGTTGTCGCGCCGACAGGCACTCGGGGTTGGCGAATCACAAATTGAGTTCTAAGCACATGCACAATCTCCTGCTGGCGTTCCTGCTGTTGGTGTCGAGCGCGATCGCGCAACAACAACCGCGCAACTTGCTGTTCGTCGTCACCGATGATCAGCGCTTCGACCTGATGGCATGCGCCGGTCATCCAGTGCTGTCGACGCCAGCGATGGATGCACTGGCCAAGCGAGGAGTGCGTTTCACGAACGCGTTCGTGACCACGGCAATCTGTGCCGCCAGTCGTGCGTCGATCATGACGGGGCGCCGAGAGGGTTCGCACAACTACACGTTCGGCAAGCCCCCGATGGCCAAGTCGCTCGGCGACGACACCTACTTCAGCCAACTAAAACGCAAGGGCTACCGCACCGGCTTCGT
Source organism: Planctomycetota bacterium (assembly GCA_051274975.1). GTDB lineage: Bacteria > Planctomycetota > UBA1135 > UBA1135 > UBA2386. The sequence goes on from JBNMND010000062.1 coordinate 21,311, forward strand.
CGGCAAGTGGGGTGTGCGCTTTGAGAAGAACGCGCTAGCGGGCGCCATCGACTATCGACGTTCGTCTGGTCATCCATACCTCAAGAAGGACGGCCGCCACCTGACCAACATCGTCGCCGACCACGCCACGGAGTTCGTCGCGCAACAGTCCAAAAAACAACCGTTCTGCCTGACGGTCTCGTTCCATGCGCCGCACGCTCAGGACGGCCACAAGGACCAATACATCCCACCGCCGGAACTCGCGTCGCTCTACGAAGACGCGACGGTGCCCGTGCCGCCGAACGCCACAGCCGGATTCGATGTGCTGCCAGACTTCTTGCAGAATTCGATGGGTCGACACCGCTGGGCATGGCGTTTCGACAACCGCCAAAAGCAGATCCGCCGCACCAAGGATTACTGGAGCATGATCACCGGCGTCGACCGCGCGTTGCAACGCATCGTCGCGTCACTGAAGGAACACGGTTTCGATGACAACACGGTGATCGTCTTCACCAGCGACAACGGCTACTTCCTTGGCGAGCGCGGTCTGGCCGGCAAGTGGTTGATCTACGAGGAATCGGTTCGCGTGCCTCTGATCATCGTCGATCCGCAGGCGGCTGAGAGTCGCCGCGGCACGACCAACGATGCGATGGTGCTCAACACCGACCTCGCCCCCACCATGTTGGCCATCGCCGGCGTCGCGGCCCCCGCCGGCTACGACGGCCGCAACCTGATGCCTCTGGTTGCCGGCGAATCTCCGCCATGGCGATCCGACTTCCTCTACGAGCATCGTATGGACCACAAGGACATCCCCAAGAGCCAAGGCGTGCGAGGGTCGCGCTGGGTGTATG
>JBNMND010000063.1:0-21878 GCA_051274975.1 Planctomycetota bacterium
TTCTTCCAACGCGGCATTTCCCGGAGCCAAGTTCCGAAGCTACGCCGCGTGGCGGCTGCCTTTGCTGGTGCTTCGATCGGTTCGCTCTCGGTACTGGTCATGACGGGAAGACTATCCGGCCTGACCCAATGTCTCGCCACCCCCGGTATCTACGCAGTTGGGCTACGTGATTTTTCTCCTTGCGGTGTGGCGACCCGTCGACACGATTTTGCTATTCATAGCTAGCCATGAGAAACCTTCTCTCCATTGCCGCGATGGCGGCTCTCTCTGTCGGGGCGCTGGCCCAAGACAAGATCACTCTTTCCAACAGTGACGTCATCACCGGCAAGATCACGTCGATGGCCGATGGCAAGGTGACGATCAAGTCACCATTGCTCGGCGAAGTCATTGTTCCAATCGCGAACGTCAGCGATCTCGTTACCGGCGAGTCCGTCACGCTCAAGACCAAGACTGGTGATGTGTGGCAACGCCGCATCACCGGCATCGAAAGTGGCAGCCTGCGCCTCGAAGGTGGTGCGACGTCGTCGTTGTCGCTCGACAACCTCGGCATGATCAACCCGCCGACACACGTCGATCCTTCGTGGACAGGCTCGTTGAACTTCACCGGTGTGAACACGACGGGTAACACCGAAACGCGTCAGGCTGGCCTCGCGTTCGATGCTTCGTTGCGTAGCCCAACCGACCGCATCACGGTCGATGCCGCGTGGAGCTACGGTGAGAACAAGGATCGTACTTCGCCGTCAGCTTCGAGCAGTGGCTACGTGCTAACCCAACGCCGCGTCGGCGGTGGCCTCAAGTACGACTACTACCTGTCCGACAAGTCCTACCTGTTGGCGACGACTCGTGTACTTGGCGACACGATCGCCAACCTCGAACTGCGCTACACCGTTGGCTCTGGTCTCGGTTACACGCTGATCGACGATGGCAAAGACCTGTTCCTGTTCGAAGTTGGCTTGTCTTACTTCAACGAGAGCTACCGCGTGGTTGCTGCGCCGAACCCGACTTCGACGGACTACCTCGCAGCAAGGGTCGCGTACCGCTACGAGCACCCGCTCAGCGATGCCACGAAGTTGGTGCACCGCGCCGAAGCGTTCCCGTCGCTCGAGAACAAGAAGGACATCTACTGCCAGGTCACGACAGAACTGCAAACGAAGTTGACCCAGAGCATGGTCGCAACCGTGACCCACGTGTTCGACTACGACAACACGCCGGCAGTGGGCTTTAAGCGTGGCGACCACCGCGTGGTCCTGTCAGTCGGTTGGGCCTTCTAAGTAGAAGTGCAACGACGGGTAGTTCGTTTCCCGTCTGACCGCGACCAATGGCGACTAGTACGCGTATCGCGACGAGTCGCCCATGTCCGAACCGCCAAAGCGGTCGGTACGCCGGCGCTTCGCACGGCCGAAGCGCGGCTCAAACTCGATCCCGAACGTCGTCTCATCGACAAACGGGTTGTAGACCGCCGTCATCCCAATCGACCAATCGTGGTCGTTGCGGCGCAGGCCGAAGATGTAGGTTAGCCATTCGTCGCGTTCGAGATCTCGTTGGGCGCGGCCAAACACCGACCAGCGATCAAACAAGTCAGCGCGGCATGCGAGTGCGATTGCGCCGTCGACGTTCGTGTCTTCGCGGTATTCGAGGACCCAATCGATACCGATCACTTTGCCGAACTGCAATTCGACGTCGAGCGTCTGCATGCCGCGTGCCCAATCGATGTCGCCATAGAGACCAAGTGCGAAGTTGTCGAACGGCAGCCAGTCAGCGGTCGGTCGCCATAACGCGTCGTAGAAGAACAGTCCGAGCTCTTCGCCGCGGTTGTCGCGAGTGCTGTTAGGTAGCAGGTCCTGGGCGAAGTCGATGGAAACGAAGTCGCGCGGTTGGCGACCGTTAGTCGTTTCGACCATGTGCTGGAAGAGGTTGCGAACCTCGAAGCGCACGATTTCCCGTTCGGACAGCAGGTCGATCGAGTCGTAGCCGAGTTGCGACAAGCGTTGTGGGTTGACGTTGTCGTATTGGAAGAACGAGCCGGGCTGATCGTCGACGTGGTAGCGGTTGCGATAGGTTAATCGCGGCGCGATGACGTGGCGCACGGAGTTGGGCTCGCCGTTCTCGTCGACGGAGTGCCATGTGTTCGACAAGCGTGTACCAACTTGGAATCCCGCTTCGAGTGCGATGCGTGCTTCACTCTTGCCGGCGGGAGTATCGTCGTAAAACGTGCCGCGGCTACTGAAGTAGGGGCGGATGTTGAGGCCACCAAGGTGGAACGGCGTCGAGAACTCAACGTGTTGGTCAGCGCGCAGCGTGCGGTCGCTGATACGCGTGCCGGCGCGGTCATCGAAATTGCTACGGCGTTGGCCAATCTGCGTTTCGACGTCGACTACGATCGGTGTGTGCCATGGCGTCTCGGCGATCGGTTGCGCCAGCCACTGGTAGGTCATGACCGGCAGCTCTTCGACGAAACGTGTGTCGAGGAAGCGGTCGCTGCGGTAGCTAAAGTCGTTAGCGTTGAAGCGAGCCCCAACCGTCAGCAAGTGGTTGCCGCTTGCGTGGTGCAGGTAGGCACTCGTCTCCGGCACTTCAGCGCCGCGGTAAGCGGCCTGGTAGAACTCGGGGTAAGCCGCCGCATCAGATGCATGGAACGCAACCAGATCAACGTGCGTGTTCTGCCCCTCGTGGTCGCCGGCAACGTAGAATCGGTTTTGGCTGCTCAGAACCGTGCGCTGGCTGGTGCGGATCTGCGTGCCATCGATGTTGTTCCTGATCTCGCGCAAGTTGCGGCGGCCAAATCTGTCGGTGAAGTTGTCGTCAAGGTAGTAGACCTCGGTGCGACCTTCGTAGAGACCAGGCACGCCATAGGTCAGGGCACCTTCGAGTGGGTAGCCGCGCTCTTGAATCCAGCCTAAGCCGAACTCCCATTCGCCGCGAAACTCGTTTGCCGGCCGACCAGTGACCCAGTTGTGCAGGGCGCCGCCGGTCGTGTTCCATGGCAAGCCCAGTAACACGCGAAGCTGCGCGCCGAGCAGGTTGTTGTAGCTCGCGGTCACGCGCTTGATCGGGAACTCACTCTGGCTGGCGGTAAAGACGCGGGCGTCAGGCAGCGGCAGCATGTTGGCGCCGCCGATTTGCAGCGTCTGGCCGCGTGAGACCACTTCGAACTCACCGGGTCGCTCGATGATTTCGGCTTCCTTGACGGCAAGCCCAAAGTGCGGCTTGTCGGCGGTGCATGTCGTCAGCACCAAGTCGGTGCCGATCCAGCGACCACCTTGCTTGACGAGACGCGGGCCGCGCACGACTAGCGTCTGTTGCGTGGCGCCGGTGCCTGTGATGTAGCGCAGTTCAGCGTTCTCAACGACCACGCGATCATCGATCGGCGAAATCCACATGCGATCGCAGCGCATGACCTCGACGCCATCTTGCACCACGACGATGCCACCCTCGCAGTAGAGGTAGCGGAACAGGTTGAGCGCGTCGGTATCGAGAACTTTGTCCGGCAGCCTTTTCGTGCGGCCTACGGCACTCAGAGCACGTTCGAGCCGGCCTCGAATTGCTTCCGGTGACAGTCGCCGTCGAGGTGCTGGCGACGAGATGCCGCGCGTTGGCAAGCCGGACGATTTGTTGGATTCGAACTGTGCGCGGGTTGCTTCGAGATCATTGAGGATCAGAAGGTTCTCGCCACGCACGTGCAAGCCGAGCTTGGGTACCTTGAGTCGGAAGCCACCCTGGTAGTGGAACTCGTAATAGTCGTCGCTTTGTCGGCCGGCGCTGCCAGCGTTGTCGAACTGGTATTCGTTGACGACGGTGGGTGCGGTCGGATCCTGGGCGGCGCCGGTTGGCGGTTGCGTCGGGTCTTGCGCTGTAACTGTCGCCGCGACGATCGAAGCCAGCAGTGCCGCTGCGAGTGAGCGTGCACTGCCTTCGGCACGCTGGAATGAGTTGCGCTTGATGCCGCAGCGCTCTGGGCGCCTCTTACCAGTCACAGTTGGCCTTCCTGGCCAGAGCCGGCGGTCGCGGCCGTTGCATCTGGATCGGCTTCTTCCGGATCGGGCACGTTTGGCTTGGGTTGCGCGACACTGCTGGCGCCCGTTCGGAACGACCACGTCTTGTAGTTGACGAACGCCCAGGTCGAAAGCAGCGTGCGGCCATCGGGAAGCTGCACGTTTGCACCTTTCGCGTCACTGGCTGTGCAGTGGCCACGCAGCACATCGATCTTGATGTCGGCGGCGCGCGCATCGAGTTTTGTCCAGTCGATCACTACGTCCTTGCCTTCGATTAGCGATATGTCACCGGCCTTACCGATCGCGATGGCTGGTCCGTCGCTCTTGGTGACACGGTGCATGATCAACTTCTTCGCATTGATGTTGATGCCATCCGGGTCGTTCTGCCCGTCAGGTAGCAAGCCATGAGCTTCGACGGGACCGCCAAATCGCACGGCGTCTGGATCGACTTGGATCTTTCCTAAGCACACTGCCCGCATGTTGGACAGGAGACCGTTCGAGCCGGCTTCGTGCAACGTCATCGTTGGCGGCATGAAGGTTGATCGTTCATCAAAATAGCCGAGAGCCGACAAGCGCACGGCACTGTTATTACTCACCCGAACGCGCGCGCCTTCCATGACGACCGTGCGGCCCTCGAACGAACGGCGCACGATGGCGGGAGTCTGCGCGTCTGCATGGCCGACGAACAGTAGCGCCTTGCCACCTTGGCTGATGATTAGCCGGTGCCCAGAGCCAGTGATGTGGCCTTGTTGCTCATGGTCGAGCTCGAAGTCGCGCACGTCGTCGACGAGCAGCCACGGCTTCGCTAGCGAGTGCATCACAATGTTGGGAATCAGGCCGCTGGCGCCGCCGAAATACATGCGCCGCACTTCCGGTGGCAACGCGAACGGCAGCACCCGCAGGCGAACGGCGGCACAGGTGACGGTCGCTGGTTCGGACGAACCGGGTTGCGGCACCTTGGCGTAGATGCGCGGTAGATCTTCGCCTTGCGCATGCGCATCGATAATGGCGTGACGGCCACCTGCATGATGCACATCGATGCGTGGCCCGACGACTTCGATTGAGTGCTCACGCAGCGGGCCGCCGCTCTGGGCTTCCTTCCACGTGCGCAGCAATCGCGGCATGCGGTCGAGTGCGGTCATCTCAGACCACGGCGACTCATCGAGATCCATCGGCAGCAACCGCAGCGATCCTGGTCCGGTCCGGCGCAGGCGAGGTGCTTGCGCTTGCAGCACTTCCCCTTCTTGTTGGAACGTCGCGCGCACCGGCAGTCCACCGACATCAAGTTCGGTGATGACCTTGCCGTCGATCGTCGCGAGCAGCTGCCGAACGTTGCGAAGCTTGGTGCCTTCTTCACCGAAGTCCGCCTCGATCTGATCGAACGGTGCGCGCAATTCGAGTCTCGTGCGATCGCCCGAACGCTTGATCTGGCAGGCGCCGAGGCCGGAGATTGATGCCGTGCCGTAGGTCACGCTGTAGCGGTGTTCGCGCCAACGCGCCGACTTCTGATCCTTGGCGAGACCGAGTTGCAGTTTCTGGCGACCCTTGGTGATCAGTTTCCGCTTTGGCTTGCCGGTCACCGGGTCGACGCCATCCGCTTCGAACACGTGGTCCTTGGCGATGGTTAACAACATGCCGTCATTGCCCTTGGCGATCAGGTCAGGTTTTGGCTTGCCGGTCACCGGGTCGATACCACCAGCTTCGAACACTTCGACGTCGCCAAAGCCTTGCACGATCCCCGTCTCGCCGCTTGGGCGAGCGTAGATGATTAAGCCATCGCTGGCGGTGACTAGGCGCGTGCCACTTTCAAACTTGGCAGCACCTTCGTAGATGATGATCTGCTGTTGTTCGAGCGAACGAACCGTCCACTGCGGAAAGCCCATCGCCCGATGGAGCGCGCCAGATGAGTTGCCTGGCTGCACGTAGTGGATCCGGCGCGGAGCCGTTGTGATGACTGGCGCTTCCTGCTTGCCACTAGGGAACAGCTTAGTCTGCTCGATGCGCGATTCGCCGCCATAGGTCGTGACGATGAACGGATCGCCAAGCGGGCCGGGGCGAATCATGATGCGCGGCGTGGTCACGTTCACACCTGGAACGTTAATCGTCGCAGGTGCACCAATCAGAACGAGTCGCTGCCAACCGATATCGCCTCGCGTCTTATTGTTCGTAGCGCGCTTGATCGCCTTGTTCTTGTTGCGCAGCAGCCAACCGGTGAATTGGTCGCCACGAATCGTCGACTCGGACTTCTTGTCGGCATCGCTCAGATCCGCGGAACGCGTGCCAGGAAGCTTCAGCGAGCCATGCGTCAGCTTGACCTCGACATTGTCGTCCAACGAGATCTGCGCGGCGCCGGTCACCGTGTCCTCGACGTAGCGCATGCGGCCAGTCGCTTGCACGACCAAGTCTTCGGCCGTCAACACTGGGTCGGTCTGGATCGTGATCTCGGCCTTCTGCAGGCCACTCTCCGAACTGCGCGGCAGTCGTGCGGTGGCGCCGCGGCCGGTTAACTTCACGGACTGCTCGCCTTCGAACGTCATTGTGACGAACTGCGTGGCCTCTGTGTTGAGTTGTATTTCGTTGTCGCCGACGATAATCGTTGCGTCGCCGAGCTCCAATCGCAGCCCTTCTAGTTGGCTGCCTGGTTGTGCTGTGATGATGCAGTCACGCACATCGATCGTCTTCTGCTCACCAAAGGTTGGATCGCCGTTCGGGTCGCGACCAAGTTCGACGAAGGCTTCGCGCGCGATGACCGTTACTGCGTGCACGCCGTTATCGAATAGTCTGAGTGTGACGTCAGTTAGTTGCTGTAGTCCATCACCGATAGGACGACTGTCTTCCGCGCGCAGGACGAAGACGCGTTCTTTGCGGGTGCGGCCGCCACCAATCGGAATCTCACGATCCTTCGGGTAGACGAGTTTGCCGTGCTGCGACAGTTTCGCGCCGCCACCCTTCCCGCTGAGTCGCACACCGGGACCGCCGGGTGTCTGCGAGCCATTAGGCCGCTTCGGCACGACCGCAGGATTCTCGCCGCCCCCGCCCCCGTTGGCGCGAACGGCCGTTTCATCGCCAACAGCGAACCACAGGGCAACAACCCCGGCGCCAATCAGCACCAAGAACGCGATCAGCCGTTTCACGGACGGCCACCCTTGTCGACGACGTCTTGCCACACGCCGCGAGAGCGAAGCAGTTCTTCGATGACGTCACGCGCAGCACCAAAGCCACCCGAGCGCTCGGTAACGAACTGTGCAGTCGCGATGACTTCGCGACGCGCTTCCGGCACGGTTGCCGCAAAGCCAACCTGTTGCAACACCGGTAGGTCGAGCAAGTCGTCGCCAACGTAGGCCACTTGTTCGGGAGTCAGGTCTTGACGCTTCAGCAGTTCGGCAAACGCTGTTGCCTTGTCGACACGGCCGAGCACGACATCGTGCACCCCGAGATCGCGCGCGCGTCGCTCGACGATTTCGCCGCCGCGCCCGGATAGAAAACCGGAGCGACCACCGGCACGGTGCCAGTAGACGATGCCGGCCGCGTCATGAACGTGAAACGACTTGTACTCGCGCCCTTCAAAGTCGAAGTGGATGCGGCCATCGGTCAACACGCCATCGACGTCGAGTAGCAAGAACTCAATTTTGCGCAGCGCTGAATCGTCGGGCCGTGCGCGGCCCGCTGTCGCACTCGCGCGTGGAGAATTGGATGTACTCATCCGATCTTGAGATTGAGCAAGTCCTGCACGTCGAGCAAGCCGATCAGGCGCCCTTCGTCATCGACGACCGGCATCTGGTCAATCGCACTCTGGTGCAAAAGACCGAGTGCTTCGAGTGCAAATGTGTCGGGTGCGATCGAGCGCGGCCCCTTGGTCATGGCGTCGTCGATGCGACGTTCGCGCGGGTTGGACAAGCCGTGTTCGATCAGACGCCGTAAATCGCCGTCGGTAAAGAACCCAACCAGCTTGCCATCGCTGTCGACCACACTGGTGGCGCCAGGGCGGCCCGGCGTGCAAGTCATGACCTCAATGGCCTCCATGACGGTGCATGTGTCCTGAATGCACGGATTGCGGTCGCCGGTTCGCATCAATTCGGACACTTTCATCAGGCGGCGACCGAGATCGCCACCGGGATGGAAGCGCGCGAAGTCTTCGGGGCCGAAGTTACGGCCCTCTTGCACAACCAGCGCCAACGCATCGCCAAGTGCCAACATCGCGGTCGTCGAGGCACTTGGGGCGAGGCCGTGGGGGCCAGCTTCGTCGATCAGGCCGAGTTCGAGCACCAAGTCGCTGTGACGCCCGAGGGTCGAAGTTTTCTCCTGCGTGATCGAGACCATTGGTACGCCGTTGGCTTTGACGTGCGGCAGCATCACCAGCAGTTCGGCAGTTTCGCCGGACTTGGAAAACGCGAGCAACAGGTCGCCAGGTTCGACGCGGCCGAGGTCACCGTGAATCGCTTCTGCGGGGTGCAAGAAGATTGACGAGGTGCCGGTTGAAGCCAGCGTCGCCGACATCTTCTGGGCGATGAAGCCCGCCTTGCCCATGCCAGTAGTGACGACGCGGCCCTGCAGCCCGAGGATCAAGTCCAGGGCGCTCAAGAAGGTTTCACCAAGGCCTTCGGCCACTTGGCGAACCGCAACAGCTTCGCACTCGACGATCTGGCGAGCACGTTCAATCCGGGGGTCCATTAAGGAGACCGAGCGTAGCACTCTTGCCCCCCTCACGTCGCGTGTGTGGGTCGGTGTTCCGGGGTGGATTGGCACTCTTTGCAGACTGCCCGACTCACTCCATCTCAGCTTCGCTATGGCACCGTAACCAACAGACGTTCTGGCCACTCGGCAGCGCGGTGTAGGCGCGCACATCGGAGTCGTTCGTCAGCCTGACCACTTCTGGCGAAGGATGATCGTCCGGCCGCGTCCTCCCGTTGGAATCGCACGGCACAATCTTGATGACCGTGCTTTGGTCGACCGCGTCAATTTTGACGAACTCGAGTCGAACCAGTTTGCCAGAACGAGGGGACTGGACCCCGAGATGAACATCCGGGTGACTGGGCATTACCTGATAGTACGTCTTCCAAGGCGGTCGCAGGAGTTGCCTTGTGGCGCAGGGTTACGTTCGCGGGTGACGGGCATTCGCTGATGGCGTCGTTACCGCGGCTGTGCTGTGTACGCGGGTGCAGTCGCATCCTTGAGCGTTAAAGACCGTCCTGCCAACCAGTCCATACAGCGAGGTCACGCGCTGACAGCCCGCGCCGCATTGGATGCGGGGTTGCCTGCGATCGCACTCAGTTGCCCTGTTCTCGCGGGCGAGATTCGCCGGCTTGCTTGCTCGAACTGCTGCTTTTGAGGGCTTGCTCACTGGCCGCGTCTACCAGCGACGGGAAGCACTCACGAACGCGTTCCAGGTGCTCTTCGGTGTCTTGCGCGTTCCTGTCGCCAATCAGTGTCAGCAGCGACAGCAGGTCCTTGGCGCGAACGGTGTAAGACGAGTCCGGGTTTGCGGCGACGACCTTGGCTAGGCGCGTCTTGGCCGAACGCATCGAGATGGCGCGCTTCGGGGCTGGCTTTGCGCCTTCCTGCAGTTCGCGAATCGCGGCTTCGGCGGTCGCTTGTTCTTCGCCCGGCTCGCACGTCATGATGCGGCGGCAGATCGCTTTGGCTTTGGTCCAAGAGATCTTGTCGTCGTGCAACATCGAACGGATGCGTGAGTCCATCGATGGCGCGAAGCGGATGATGTCTTCGATCCACGAAACGCTCTTGTCGAGGAAGGAGGCAATGCGGTCCTTATCCCAATTGGCGTTGTTGAGGTAGATGACGGTGTCGAAGTACTCAACCAGCTTGGCGTCGAGGCGGTCGGCGTTGAGCTTGAGGTTGAGCGCGCGGATCTCTTCGAACTCGCCGGTGACTACGCGCACGTCAACGCGGTCGTAGTAGCCGGGGTTCTCTTGGCGAATCAGCTCGATGGCACCATGGCGGTGGAAGCCGCCGACCAGGAACAATTCGCGCGGGTTGCGTTCCCAAACGACGAGCGGCTCAAGCAAGCCGTTGTTTAGAATGTCGGTCTTGTAGTGCGCGACCTTCCGCTGATTGACCGCCCGGTGGTTGGCAATCATCGGGTGCTTCTGCACCGTCTCGAACGCGATGTAGTCGTATCTCTTGGTAGTCAGCATGCTGTCATTCCTGAGCTTGCAGCAGGGAGAGGCGGATCCGCCTATTAGACCGATTCCCGGGTGCGAGCGTCGCGCAAAGCCGTGGATCGCAGCGGCTAGGTGCCAGCAGGATCGTCGAGTTGCTTTGGACCGAGGGTCAAGCCCCGCAGCGTACCTAAGATTTCACCTAGTCCGAATCGGGCGACAACTGCCTGGGTAGTGGCAGCATGTTCGGTTGCTGGGGTCGGCTGCTCGTCCTACGGTTCATGGATGCGCAGCTCTCTGGTCCTCGCTGGTTTGTTGTTATTGTCGGGATGCGCGGCCCTTGGCGGCGGGCGCGACCGGCGGGCAGTGCTCGACACGGTGCAGGGCTTCTTCGATTTCATCGCATCGGGCAACGCCGAAGTTGGCGCGCGAGTCATGGTGCCCGAAGGCGTCTTTGTCACCGTGCGCGAGGCTGACGGCAAGCGCGTCGTCGGCTCGTTCTCCAATGCCCAGTCGATCGAACGCATGCGCGGCTCGACGCAGCAGATGCGCGAAGCGTTTGTCGGTAACCCGCTGGTGTTGGTGGCAGGCGACGTGGCGACGGTTTGGGCGCGCTATGTCTTTGAAGTAGATGGTCGCCACAGCCACAGCGGGGTTGACGCCTTCAATTTGGTGCGCACCGACGATGGCTGGAAGATCTCTGGCGGCGCCTACAGCGTGATTCGTTGACTTGTTGCACGCGCGAACTCAGCGCAACAGCGAACGCACCGGCTCAATCAGAGCTTCGGCCACGTGTTGAGCGCCCGCTTCGTTAAAGTGCACCTGGTCATAGAAGCTCGCAAACCCTTTCGGCACTTTGCTGTCCATATCGACGCATGCGTAGCCGTGTTGCTTGCAGGTGCTGAGCAGCGTGTCGTTGATCGTGGCCAACAGGATGATGAAGTTGGCGGGCGTTATCGCGTGGGTGACGATGTGACTGGTGGTCGCCAGGTGCGTGCGCGTGTCTTGCGAGGAAGTGCGCAGGTTGACGACGGTCACAGCACGGTCGAGTTTGGTGTGCAGGTTGGCTTCGAGCACGGCGGACCAGCGTTTGTCCGCGGCCAACATGCTGCACTCCACGGTCGATCCACCAACGACGGCGACACGCAACTCGTCGGTGCTCTTTCGTTTGTGGTCTGTCTGCAGGATGCGCGGCGCGGGCCCCATGGCTGTCTACGACGGCAAGAACTCATGCGTGCGCTTTGGGGCAATCGGCGACAATGGCGCTAGCAGCCACAAGCAGCCTTCTAGAAGACCTGCTTTGAAGACGAACGTGCCACTCGCCAAATAACAGCTTCTTGCGCAAGGGAGCGCGTCGCTTAGTGGTTGGCTTCTGGGGCGCGGACATGGCGGGATCATCCGCGAGTCACGAACTGCAAAGCAAGGGCTGAGGTGCTTTCACGCAACGGCGATGGGCGTCACTTTGAGCCAAGTGCTCTGGTGATCGCGTCGCTGATGGCGCCGCTATCCTCGGTCGTTCTACTACGAAGCCTCGGGGTTCACGACCTTGGCGATTGTCTCCCGCAAAGTCTTCAGGCTGAACGGCTTTGCCATGGACGCGCAGAATCCGTTCTCTGCAGATTGGCCTAGCACCGAGTCGGTGGAGTAGCCGCTCACGGCAACCAGGCGGGCATCGGGATACTTGGCCAACAACATGCTGGCGGCTTCTTGTCCGCCGATGCCGCCGGCGACGGTTAGGTCGAACATCGCCATGTCGAATGGCCGACCTTGCTGCACGGATTCTGAGTAGCTTTGAACCGCGGCGTCGCCGTCTGGGACTGTGATGAAATCGTGTCCTAAGTGGGCGAGCATCTTGCCAAACATCTTGCGGATGGTTGGCTCGTCATCCATGACCAGGAATCGAAGGTTGGCTGGCACGGCAGTCGGTGTTGCCGGAGCGTTGCCGACGATGCGTTCGTGCGACACGGGCAACAACAGTTCAAATGTGGTTCCGTTACCGGGCTTGGACTGCACTCGTATCGTGCCGCCGTGGCGCGTGATGATGGAGTGGGCTACGGCGAGGCCAAGCCCAGTGCTTTCTCGCCCGGAGTAGAACGGATCGAAGATGCGTTGCTGCACGTCGTGTGACATGCCTGGCCCGTTGTCCGCGACGGTGATAGCGATCCATTCTCCGGGTTGCAGGTCGATGCGAACTTCGTCGAGCAGGGTGGCGCTCACCGTGATGGTGCCGCCGTTTGGCATTGCTTGGCGCGCGTTAAGCAGCAGGTTGTGCAGGACTTGGGAAACCTGGCCCGCATCGATTCTCGCTGGTGGCAAGTCCGACGGGGCTTCGACGCTGCTCGCGAGTTGCGAGCCACTCAGCGCAATCGCGATGGCGTCGTGCAGCAGTTTCGCGACCGGGATCGTGGCCCGTACTGGAGAACCGCCAGTTGAGAACGTCAGCAACTGCTTGGTGAGTTCTTCCGCGCGGCCGATGGTCGAACTAGCTAGCTGCACTTGGCTCAGTTGATCGCTGGACAACGAGTCTTCGTGTTCCAGCATCGTCAGCGTGCCGAGGATGACCGTTAGGTAGTTGTTGAAGTCATGTGCGATGCCGCCGGCAAGTAGGCCGAGTGACTCAAGGCGTTGTCGGTGCGCCAGGCCGCGTTCGTTGGCAATGCGTTGGCTGATGTCACGGAAGGCAACGACCCTGCCCTCGCCTTCGCCAAAGACTGCAATGGACGCTTCGAACCCGCGTTCTTCGGTGGGGTTCGCACCCAGGCCCAACCGCATGTTGCCGGAGGTCGGCAGGTCTTTGGGGAGCCCGAGTACTTGCTGAAGGCTGCCACCTATCACCTCGCGTTGCGTCCGCCCGGTGTGCTGGGTCGCTGCGCGGTTCCACAAGAAGATGCGACCTGCAGAATCCGTGGCAGCAACCCCATCGGCGATGCTGTCCATGGTGATCGCCAACTGCTCACGATCTTGCTTCGCAGCTTGTTCGGACGTCGCGAGTTGCTTGGTGCGGTCGCCAACTTCTTGTTCAAGTCGGTGCGCATAGCGACGGTTACCCGCGTAGCGGAAGGCGCCGAAGGCGAGGGTCGTGCCGGCCAACACAAGCGCGACTAGGAACCAGACGCGGCGATAGATTGGGCCGGCGACGTGCACGAAGGTTGAAGTTACGGCGGCACTTGTTCGACCGTCCGGAGTCGTCGCTGTGAGGTGCAGTCGGTAATCTCCGGCCGGCAAGCTGGCAAAACGCAGCTTACGGTTGGGGTAGCGAACTGGATCCGTCCACTCGTCGCTCAGACCTTCGAGTTGGTAGCGGAACTCGACGGCTTTCTCATTGATATATGAGTCGATGCGAAAATCGAAGGTTACCTCAGTGCTGTTAGCAGTTGCCGCCGTCACTGCCAAGCGGGGGGCGCTACGTGGCCTGGGTCGCGAGCGTGCGCTTAGCAGGTTGAGGCCGCGATTGGTGCCAACGCACACGAGCCCGTTCTGGTCGACGAACATGGCATCGCGATTGACTTCGTAACCGAGCAATCCAATCGCCGCGCCAATCTGGCGTTGCTCGCCATTGCCGACCACCGTGATGCCTTTGGTCGTGCCAACCCACAGCGATTGAGACGGTGCATCGGAAGTGAATGCGAACACGGAGCTGTCGATTGCGATGTCTGTGGTTGGTTGCAGACTCTTGCCGGCAATCTCAAGAAGACCGGCGTCGCTGCCGACCAACATGCGGCCACGCCATTCGGTGATCGCGTAGGTGTTGTTTCTGGAGGTCGTGTCGCCCTGCCATTGCTGAAGCTGACCGTTGGCATGCAGCCGGTAGACCCCTTGTTCGGCCGTGCAAGCCCAGACGCCGCCGGTGCCGTCGCGCTGCAGTCGTCGCACCGGTTCTCGCAACACCGGGTGTTCACACGGGTGGCGTGACCAGTTGCCGTCGTTGAATAGCCATAACCCGTCGTTGGTTGCGACCAGGACGTCGTCGCCCTGCGCAACCACCGAGGAGACTTGTTTCGGCGTCTCATGCCAGGTCAGTTCATTGTCGATCGATAGTTGGCCAAGACCGCGCCACGACCCTGCGACCCAAGTGACGTCGTTGGCGTCGACGTCGAGATCAAGAACGCGCGTTAACGAGGGCAAGCCATCGATCGCGATTGTCTTGAACTCGCCACCGGCAAACAGCGTCAAGCCGCCATTATGACCGAGCACGTAGTCTTTGGCTCGACGTCGACAGATGGCGCTGACCTCGTCGGCATACAAACCGTGTTTGGACGTGTAGCTAACGATGTTGTTGGCGACGACCTTGCTCAGGCCGCGCATGCTTGCCACCCAAACGTTGCCCTCTTGGTCGACCAGCACGTCGGTTGCGGATGCATCGAGCAGGCCTTGGGCACGACCCCATGTGGATAGCTTGCCGCTGTCATGAACGCGATGAACGCTCAGGTGATTGCTGACAAACACCGAGCCGAGCCGATCCGGTTCGAGCGAGGCTGCTGATTTTGCCATCTCCAACTTTGGGTCCGCCAGCACTGCGCGAATGTCGCCGGTCGCGTGGTTCATCTTGCCGACCCACCCCTCCATGGCGATCCAGGTGTCGCCGCCATCCTGAGCAAGCCCAAAGATGTTCCCGTTGGGCAGGCCATCGACTTTGCTTGCCGCGAGCGTGGGGTCGTCGAGTTGCACCCGCCACAAACCGTTGGCTGCGCCAATCAATAGTTCCGAGTCGCGGCAGACGATTGCGTAGACGTCGTAGTCGACCTCGCCGTCAATGGTGATGCGGCTCCACACCTCGTCTTCGAGTGTGGCCACGCCATGCTGATTCGTGCTGACGATCGCGGTGCCGTTTTCGGTCACTCGCAGTAACGCCGGCAAGCAGTCGATAGGCAATGGTGCAGCCGACGAGTTGTGCACACCGGTGGCATCACTGTGCGAGACGTAGACGGGAGCATGGTTGTTAATCGCCCAAAACGCGTCGTCGACCGTGGGCACGACACACTTCCACGTGCCTTTGGTCGAACCGGTGTGCATGCGCCATCGGCGGCCGTCGTAGCTGACCACGCCACCCCGCGTGGCGAACCACATCACGCCCGCGTCGCTTTGCTCGACTGCGTAGATCTGTGAGCTTGGGAAGCCGTCAAGCTCACCGTAGTGATGGACGTGATACTGCTGGGCCGCGAGCGGTAAGCACGCAAGGGTCAGCGACAGACAGGTTCGGAGTAATGACAGAGCATTGCGGACAATAACGATTTGTGCTGAGGAACGCGTGCCTCAGGTCGCGTCTTTGGTGAAGCGAGCCGCGATCCGACGTTTCGATGCATGGCGTTCGGGCGGCATGCTGCCGCCACCTCACGCCTGATACGCCCTCGTCACAAACCCATCCGCCCTCGGAACCGGGGCCGAGGGCGGATGGGCCCGAGGCTTCTGGAGTCGGTCGAGCTGAGTGCGGCGACTACGGATTGCCGATAATGCAGTTGCGACCGGACGTCATGTCGAGTTGCAGCGTTAGCGGGCTAGTTGGATCGAGCACCGCGCCTTGCGTCGCGAACGCGAACCCAGCCGCGGCGGCAAGGTTCGGAATGTTCCAAGTGACGCCGCCAGTGCCGTTCGTCAGGATCACCGTGTTGACCACATCGAGGCTCGCATTCAGCCAGCATCCTGGCGCGCCGATCGATGACAGTTCGAGCGGCAGCGATAAGCCGCCAAAGAACTGCCAGCTGGAGCCAAAGACGATCAGGCCGATCTGGGCCGTCGGTTCGGCGTTGACGATCTGCTGCGTGAACGGAAGCCCGAGGTAGGGCAGCGTCACTGGTTCGAGTTGCGCGCCTGACGTGACCGCACACGGCAGGCCGTTGCTCACGGCGCTGCCCAATTGCAGGGAGCGGTGGAACCACGTGTCGGGGGCCGCAACGTTCTGGAACGAGTTGCCGCCGGCAATCAGGAAGCTGCTGGTTGACGGGATGTAGGCCGTCGTGGCGCCGGAGCGATTGCCTGGCCAATTGCTCGGCAAGCGCTGCGTCCACGTGCCGCCGGACCATTCCCATGTGTCATCCAATTGCGTCTGCGCGCCGCTGATGATGTTGCTGCCGCCATACATGATAATGCGTTGGCGAGCCTTGTCGTAGCCGAGTGCCTGGTCACAACGGGAGAGACCCGGCAAGGCGAGAGTTTGCGTCCAATTGGTGCCGCTCCACGACCACGTGTCGGACACCGTTTGGCCGATTGCCGTGCGGAAGCCGCCGACGAGCACGATCTGATTGATCGACTCGTCAAACGTCATGCGGTGCGCGCCACGCGGGGGCGGTTGGCCACCGTTCGGCGGACGCTGCGTCCAGTTGTTGCCGTCCCATTCCCAGATGTCATTGGCGTCTAGTCCGGATGGCACGAAGCCGCCAACCATGACGATGACCTGGCGCACCTTGTCGTAGGCCATGGCTGAACCGAACCGCACTGCTGGTACCGTGCTCGGTGACTTCTGGGTCCAGTCGGTGCCGTCGTAGGTCCACGTGTCGTTGGTGAAGCTACTGCCGCCGCCAAACAGAACGGTCTCTCCACGTGCTTCGTCGTAGGCCATCGCTGGTCGCGTGCGCGCCGACGGACTGTTCGCCGTGTTGATCGTCACCCACGCCGAACCGGTCCATTCTTTGGTCGCCGCTTGTTGGAGCGAACCGAGTTGGCCGCCGAACGCGACGATGCGCTCGCGACTGCTGTCCCACGACGAGGTTCCGTTCGGTGCTGGTGCACCAATGGACGACGCGGATTGCCACGTGGTTTGGGCTGCGGCGAAGCTTGCAGTCAGCAAGACGGAGAGGGTCAAAATCTGGGGTCGTGGCATTGTGTTCGCGCGGGTTGTGAGGCTGTGACATCGCCTCGTTTGAGCGACCGGACACTGGTGATAGGTAGGCAACTCCTGCTGGTCACGACAGCTAGGTGATGGAATCTGACGCTCGGCGCGAGTTGCCCTAGACGAGTATTTCACGGCTGGGTCCCGGCTGGTTGGCGGAGTTGCTGTTGCCTTTTGACTTGGCGGGACTACTCCCGATCGGTTGGGAGTCAATGTCGGTTACGCCAGCTCTTGGGCTGGTTGACGGGATCTGCCATCTACTTCGCAACCAACTGCGAATCATGCACTTTAGGTCGATTGAAGCACTGGCCCGATACGTGTTCACCGCCCTGTTTGGGGTGGCGCTGACGCTTCCGGCGCAAGGGCAGCGCGTCAAGGCGGGGCCTGACCCGTACACCAAGAACGACCCAAGGCTTCTCGCCAAAGCCGGCTACGACAATCTCGGACCGTTCGCGTTTGGCACCGGCCAGACGACCGGCGGTATCGAGAACCTGCTTGGCACCGAACCGCTGATGTGGGTCGAGACCGAGCACTTCCGACTTGGCTGCGCGTTGCCGCCGGTTGTGATGAAGGGGCGCGAGCAGTGGCGACTGGATTGGCAGAAGCAGATTGCTGCCGAACTCAAAGAGCTGCGAACCGTGTTGCCGGGCATCAAGAAGAAGCCGAAGCAACTCGACCCGTGGCTGCGCACGCATCTCTACGCGCAGCGACTCGAGAAGATCTATCGGGAGGTCAGTGATGTGCTCGGCGTTGACGACACGTTTTTCCCGACGCGTCCAGGTGAGGCTACGGTGCCTAAGGAGTTTCGCGGCAACGGCCCGTTCTTCGGCATGACCGAGAAGTTCACCGTGCTGATTGTGCGCACGGGCGCGTCGCATGCTCGCTACACGCGTGCTTACCACGGCTTCGAACTGGCCGAGCCGATTCGCATCCATGACGTCAAGCATGGCTGCATGTATTGGGGTTGCAGTGCGGAGACGGCCAACGGTTTGTTTCGCATCGACCACGCCCTGCACGCCAACCTCGCGTTCAATATCTCGCACAACCTCTACACGAGCTTCCGCGGTTTTAGCCACGACTTGCCGGCTTGGGTCGTGACCGGCTTGGGCCATTGGCACGCACGCAATGTGACGCCGCGTTTCCCTACCTACGATCGCTTGGACGACAAGGACCAAGATCCTCGCAGTGTGTTCTGGCAGTGGGATGTGCGGGTGCACGGCTTAGCCAAGAACAACGTCTTTGAGGCGGTTGCGCCGTTCATCGATCGCCTTGATGCCGGCAAGTATCGGGTCGAACAACATATGCAGTCGTGGTCGCTAGTCGACTTCCTGTTGAAGAACAAGAAGCAGCAGATGAGCACGTTCTTGCATCACATGAAGGATCCGTTCCACGCGCGTCGGCGTTTGCCGACTGCACAGGAGCTGCTCGTTCGCCAGCGCGAAGCGCTGATCAAAGCGTTTGACTGCGACGTCGATGATCTCGAAGTCTCCTGGCGTAGTGCAGTGCTCGCCACCAAATCAAAGAAGCGGCGCCGTCGCGGCTGATGCGCGGACTCGATTCTTACACACAACATTCGGTCGTCTATTCCCTTGTTAGTCGAGGCAACTCAATCATGAAGCCGTTAGACATCGCCCTTAGCAGCCGCACCATCTTGTGCGCACTGACTCTCTCTTTTGCTGTGTCCGCACAGTGTGTTGGCAATTGGCCGGAGCCGGCGCCGCCCGGTCCGCCGCCAGACGTCAGTGGTTCTTCCGGAACCGCGACTGTTACGCAGCCGCTGGTTCCATCGGCGCCTAACCCTGCTGGCCCTGCAGCTCCCGCTCCAACTGGTCCAAAGACCGGTGGTCCGGCTGGCCCTCGAACCGGAGGTCGTTTCCCTGCCAGGCCCACGACTGGCGGTCGACGCGGCATGCCGATCACGTTGGCTCGCGGCTTCACGTCTAAGCGTCGACTCAAGGTCGACTGGGAACACCCGGTTCCGCCGGTAAGCGAAGGCAACAATACCGCTGCCTCAGGTGCGATGGCACGCGCCGAGGCGATCTCGCTCCTTTGGGATGCCGATGATGGTCGTCCGCTCTTGGTCTTGCGCGAGTGCAAGACGTGTCAAGGTTCGGACAGCGCGTTGCTCAGCCGTTCGCTGATCAACGACAAGACGATGTTGATGACCAAGTGGTTCCGCACCGTGAAGATGCCGGCGCACATTTCCGAGCGCAGTCACCCGTTCCACAACGTGTTCGCGGGTTATGACTTTGGCAAGAAGGTCCCGCACTTCTTCCTGCTGGCCGACAAGAATGCCAAACCAGTTGCTTTCACTGGCGTGCAAACGCAGTCGAAGCTCTGGAAGGGCATGTATGGCGTGCTTGAGCAGCGCTACGCGAAGAGCGCCAAGCGTCAGGTGAAGAAGTGGCTTATGCTGCTCGATCGCTACGACACGATTGAAGGCCGTCGCAAGGCACTCAAGGAAGAGCTGCTAGCTGTTCGCGCCGATCGTGGTCCGGACTCCAGCAAGGCCAAGAAGATCACGGCGAAGCTCGCTGAGCTCGACCAAGATTGGGCCGTCGTGGAAGCCGAAGAGAAGAAGGTTCGCAACCTCGGCTTGCTGAAGGCGTCGACGAAGGTCGCGTCGAAGTAGGGCCCCCGCTCGGTGCCTATTCGTCGGCACCGGGTACTTGGTTGCCCCAAGCGGGTGGCGGATGCGATCTTGGGTGGCGTCGCGCGACCGATCGATCAATCGATCGGTTTCGCCGTCGCGATCTGGAGCGCTTGCTCAAGGTCGGCACTCGTTGCCGCGGCAAACTGCTCTTCTTCGACGTAGCACCAGCGGCCCCAGAACTCAGCCGACCCGATCGCCTGATCGAAGAACGGCACTGGCGTCTGCTTGCCGCGCGGCACGACCCACGTCGCATCCTTCATGATGATGACGTTCCAGGTCGCGGTCAGGCGTGCATCCGCGAGCCGCATCAACGCGTCCGCTCTGCCTTCGAGGTCGCCGCGCACGCCGATCATGCAAAACGGCACGTCCTTGCAGACCAGTTCGCAGCCATCGGGCACGTCAATCAGATCGCTCTGCAGTGGACGTTCGGCCAACTGGCCCAAGAACGGCATTTTCTCGTCGATCAGGTGGGCGTGGGCGCGCGGAATCGTTGCTGCCGCGCCGATGTTATTGAGCAGTGCCGTGCCGTCGCTTTGGTTGACCCAACGGAGTGCCGTCTGCCAAAACGTGCGGTCGGGTTCGCGCGCGGGGTTGGCCATCCACAGAATCCGCTGGTTCTTGGCGAACGGAAACTTGTTTGGCGTCACCGCCAACGACTCGCTGCGCCAGTAGGCCTCTTCACTCAGGATGCGGTTGGCCGGGCTGCGCCCAAAGGCCGGGCGTCCTTCCCGAACATGGCCAGAACGGGCGCGCCTGCCCGGCACTAGCGCCAAATGCACCGTTCTTCCAAACAACGACAGGGTGCGTTCTGCCGTCGGTTTAAATGGCACCAAACTGGGGTGCGGCTCGATTGGCGGGCAATCCATGGACTTGCGATGTACTCCCCAGGCTGCTCTGGCTCAACACTCGTACCAGCACCGGGTTTGCCCCGCGTGCCCCCGGTCGTTACGGTCGTCTCCTTCGTCCGTCCCGTTCGCGGGCCGGCCTTTGATCCCTTCACGGTTCTAGTTTTGCGCATCGTCTTTTTTGGAAGCAGTGACTTCGCGATCCCCTCGCTGAAGGCACTGAAGGAAGGTGGTTTCTCACCTGACCTAGTTGTCACGAAGCCTGACGCGCCGCGAGGCCGAGGTCGCAAGATCTATGAGGCGGAGGTCAAGCTTGCGGCAATTGACCTCGAGCTTACTTGCGAGCAGCCGGCAGATCCGCATGACCCAGAGTTTCTCGCGAAGCTCAAGGAGCTCCAGCCCGACATCGGGGTGGTGATCAGCTACGGCGTGATCTTGACGCCTGAGATGCTGGCGATTCCGACCCACGGTATGATCAACGCACACGCGTCGATTCTGCCGCTGTTCCGCGGTGCTGCGCCAGTGCAGCGCGTGATTCGCGCTGGCCACCCGGAAACGGGTGTCACGGTCATGAAGATCGCCGACGACCTTGATGCCGGCGATGTCATCTTGACCGAGACGACGCCGATTGGCGCGACGGAGACCTCGGGTCAGCTGCGCGTTCGCTTGGCGGAACTGTCTGGCACGGCGCTCGTCAACGCGCTAACTGCGATCAAAGCCGGAACGGCGACCTTTACTCCGCAAGATCATGCCAAGGCGACTTGGGCCCCGAAGGTCGAGAAGGAGCACGGCCTCATCGATTGGAAGTTGCCGGCAACCGAAGTGGACTTGCTGGTGCGCTCGATGACTCCGAAGCCCGGCGCGCAGACGCGTCTCGGCAACAAGCGCTTCATCGTGATCGAAGGCCAGGTTGAGCAAGATCTCTACGGCATGGGCATTCCGGGTGGACTGCAGTCTTCAGGTGAAGAAGGCATTCGTGTCTGCACCGGCAAGGACCTGTTCCGCATCACGCGCATCAAGCCCGATAACGGTCGCAACATGACCGCCGGCGAGTTTGTGCGTGGCCATCACATCGCGCCCGATGCTAGGTTCGGCTAGTGCCACATTCTTTCGGGCGGTTTGAGTAGTGGTTGTTTCCGCTAGGTCCCTCGCACGCAACGCCCTCGTAGCTCTCGAACGCGGGCGCAGCGAACGCTTGCGCAGCGAGCTCGAAGGCCGCGGCGTTGAAGGCCGCGATCTCGCTTTTGCTTTTGAGCTGTCCCACGGCGTGATTCGGCGGCAACGGTTTCTCGATCACGTTCTACTTGGCTTCGCCTTGCGCGGCTTGCCGAAGGACCCTCAACAACGCGTCACGTTGCGACTCGGTGCCTACCAGCTGTTGTTCGTGCCGGGCATGAAGGCGCACGCGGCGGTGCATGAGACCGTTGGCCTGATCGTGCACAACAA
>JBNMND010000064.1:0-21693 GCA_051274975.1 Planctomycetota bacterium
CGTACGTCAGGTTCGAAACGACGTTGCTGACCCACCACGCGGATTCGAAGGAGAATTCGCCGTAGGTGCCGGTTGTGTAGGGCTCCGGTAGACGCGACATGCCGCAGTAGAGCGGTATGAAGCACGACGTATAGGGGTCGTCCGGCGTGAACCAGTAGACGCCGCCAACCGGGTCGGGCAACCATGCGCGGCACTGCGCCAACATCACGAAGCCCGCTTGCTGGGTCGCAATCGGGCGTTCCCATGCGTACTGCGTGCCATCCACCTCGAAGCGCAGACCGCGGCAACGCAGCGGACTAGCAAACGGCCCCGCCGACACACCCTTGGTCATGTCGTACGGCGTGCCTTCGTAGTGATCACGCATCAGGCCCATGACGTCGCGCACCGACAGCTTCGCATCGACTTTGACAAACAACGGGTAGTGCTTGGCGCCGGCGACGCCGCGATGGAAGTCCGGCGACAAGTTGCTCGACGGCGAAGCGCGTCGCAGCACACTCCATACCCGCGTCGCACAAGCACGCTTGCTGGTCGCCTTCGGGTTCGGGTGGTAGGCGTCGCGCCACGAGAACGGTTTGCCGGCGGCCGGATCGTAGAAGCCCTTCGCCACCGCGAAGTCGACGACGTCTTTGGCGAACAGCCAGTTGTCCGGATCATCCGTCGGGAACTCGCCGATGCGCGCCATGTTTGCCGACACCGAGATGCTGCCTTCAGGAACGCGCGCGGCGACCCAGAGTGCGCCCATCTGGCCTTTGCCGCGGCCGATGATTTCTAACACCCACGCTTCGTTCTTGTCGGCGATCGCAATCGTCTCGCCGCCGGATCCATAGCCGTATTCTTTGCACAACGAATCGATCGTTGCGATCGCTTCGCGCGCGGTGGCCGAACGTTGCAGCGTCAGCCACATCAAGCCGTCGTAGTCGAGCAAGCCGTCGGGATTGCGCAGCTCGCGGCGGCCACCGGTCGTGGTCTCACCCAACGCCACCTGACGATCGTTGATCAAACCAACCACCGAGTAGGTCTCGGCAACCTGACGGAATTGGCCGCGCACGCGATCATTCTCCCAGGCGACCAGGTCGACCAATTCGCCTTCCTTGTGCTTGCCGCCTTGATGGTGCAGCAGCTTCGGCATGAACGCCGCGTCCGCCGAGTAGGTGATCATCACCGAGCCGTCGGTCGACGCGCCGCGGCTGACCATGATGCTCGTGCAGGCATCAAAGTTCTCGTCCGGGACCTGGACGACTTGGGCGGCGAGCGGTGCCGCGAGGATAAGAGAGAGCAAAACGTGCGAGGGCTGGATCATAGTAGGCACTCCGGAAGTGCCGATCCTATCGCTGATCCTGGTCAGAGCCGCGACATCCCGCGTCGTTCAGCCGATCGCGCGTGCCCTTCAAGCCCTTCGAGGCGCGCCAACGCGGCCGCATCGCCTCGCAACAGGGAAGGATCCCGCAGCTGCAAGTACGTCAATGGTCGTAAGAACGTGAGCACCGATAGCCCCGCCTGAAAGCGCGAGCCACCGCCGGTCGGTAGTACGTGGTTGGGCCCAGCACCGTAATCGCCGAACACTTCCGCGGACTTGGCACCGACAAACAAGCTGCCGTAGGCCGTCAGATGCTCGCACAGGTCTTCCGGATCCTGCACGCACAGCTCCAGGTGTTCCGGAGCGAGGCGGTTGGCGACCTGCACTGCTTCGTCGAGACCGGCGACCACCATGGCGGCGCCGTTGCCACGGAGCGATGCCGCCGCTGTCGACGCGGTTGGCAGCGGTTGCAATTGCAACGTCAGTTCGCGTTCCACGTCATCGAGTAGCGCCACGCTCGTAGTCACCAGGATTGGCACCGCATCGTCGTCGTGCTCAGCCTGCGCCAACAAATCGGCGGCGACGGTTGCGGCGTCGGCCTGTTGGTCGGCCAACACCAGCAGTTCACTTGGCCCGGCGAGCCCATCGATGCCCACCTCGCCAACTAAGTGCTCCTTGGCGGCAGTCACCCAGCGATTGCCCGGACCGACGAACTTCGTCGGCGTGCCAACAAGTGCTCGACCGAAGTGCGGCGTAGTAGCGAGCTCATCGTTGGTCCTTCGCTTCGCACGGACGGCGTGAGACGCGGCCAGCACGCCGCTGGTCATGTTGACGCGGCGACCTCAATCCGGCGCCTGGAGCTGTCAAGGACGGGGCCATCCGTCGAAACCCCCCGGTCGATGTGAAGCGGCGTCGTGCGCTGGCGCCCAGCTAGGGCTAGGGCTAGGCTGCACGTCGCCCGCCACTCGGAACCCAAAGGTTTTGAACGGCTTCCGCGCGATACCTAATTGATGTTCGAACTGCGCACGGCCTGCACCCTGGTCCTGTTTGCTGGAGCGGCGGCCGTGTTGCCCCCGTCGGCGGAGGCGATGCGCGAGTTCGGTAGTTGGTGTCTGCGCCCGGCGCGCTTGCCATTTGCGTGGCAGTCAATGCAAGATGCTACTGACAAAGGAGATGCGCGCGAAGCATTCGCCCGTGGTCAACAGATCATGCAGCTTGTGCCGAGCTGGAGCGATGGCCACTCGGCGATGGTCTACCGCTACGTGATGACGCATGACGACAGCGAAGACGTGAGCCGGGTCGCCGAAGCGGCCGAGAAGCGGGTCTTCGCCGGCCTCGCTCGACTCGAGGATGCCCGCCAATACGCCGGACGGCGCGAATACGGACTGCTGTTTGCTGCGGCCAACTTGGCGGATGTCGCCTGCGCGAACTTCCCCGGCCTGGAGGAACGGCTTCAGCTTCGACGGGACGGTGGCGCCGCGGCGATCGCGAACGACTACTTCGAGCTGGCAAACCGGCTGTACCCGTCGCCGGCCGTCCACGAACAGCAGTTGTGGTATGCCCCCACCCTGGCAGCCGCGATGCTCGCATGCGGTTCCAAGACCATCGCTCTCGACGTACTTGACCACGCGATCGAACACGCTCCCGAAATACGCAACCGAGTGTTGGCTACCGAATGGACCGAACGACTGCAAGAAGTGGTCGCCTGGCTGCGAGGTGACCGCACTGTGATCCTCGACAAGATTCTTGCCGACCAACGGTTCGACAAGCTCCAGCCGTTCCTTCGCGACTGATTCCCTCTCAGATGCCCGGCTTCGACGAACTCACCCAGCTGATCACCGATTACCCGTATATCGGGGTAGCGGCGATCTTTTTGCTGTGTGGCCTCGGCCTGCCACTGCCCGAAGAGATCGTGCTGCTGGCGGCGGGCTTCGTCTGCGCCAAGTATCCCGAACACGCCCAACTGCTGCCCATGATGGGCTGGTGCGCCACCGCCATCCTGGTCGGCGACATGATCCCGTTCTTGCTGGGACGGATCTTCGGGGTGCGGCTGCTGCGCCTGAGGTGGCTCCGATACTTCATCACCAAGCAGCGCCTGGCGACGTTTGACCGTTGGTTCCGCCGCCGCGGCGACATGGTCATCGTGATCTCGCGCTTCCTCGCCGGCCTGCGCATGGTCGCGTTCTTCACCGCAGGGGCGATGAAGATGCGCTGGAGCCGATTCCTGCTCCTGGACGGTTTAGGCATCGTGCTGATAGTGCCGTTGCTGACCTGGCTAGGGTTTAGCAGTGCGGGATTCATTGAAGAGATGATCGCCTGGGTCGAGAAGATCGAACGCGGCCTGCTCTGGGGCACGGTCGGCGGCGCGCTGCTGCTCGCCGGCGGCCTGTGGCTGTGGCGCAGGGGCCGTCAGCAGAAGCAGCGCAGCGAGATGACGGAAGAATTCGTGCAGCCGAAGAAGCCGGTGAACGAAGCCATCGGGGAAGACGCCGCGGATCAGGTGATGGACGAAGTCACGGCAGCAGCTGGCGACCTGTCGCCTGAGCCTGAGCCCGACGAGTTTGACCTCGAGCCGCTTTCCGATGCCGGCGAGCCGCTTCGAGACGCGGAAAACGAGCCCAAAACGGAATCCGGTGACGGCGGTCCCACCGGGGAAACCGACGCCCCCGTAAAACCGTAATCGACCAAGTAAATCAGAGCGCTTGTTTCAAACCAGCTCTGGCCGCTATCGTGCTGGCCCACTTTTGCGCCGGCTCACCGCCCTGGTGTCATTGCTATGTACTTAGTCTGGAACCTCATCTCTCTCGCCATCGCGGCTGCAGGCCTCGCCTACGCCATCAACGCCTTCAAGCAGATCATGGCCAAGGATCCTGGCGATGATCTGATGCAGAAGATCGCCAAAGCCGTGCAAGACGGCGCCAAGGCGTTTCTTTTTGCCGAATACAAGTGGCTCGCGGTGTTCGTCGCCGTCGCCTTTGTGTTGTTGATGCTCGGCACCGACGATCCGGCCAGCGGCCAGTTCCTCGGTTTCAAGACGGCGATTGCGTTCTTGCTCGGTTGCGGCGCGTCCGCAGTTGCTGGCTACTTCGGCATGCACTGCGCCACGCGCGCAGCTGTGCGCACGACGCAAGCAGCCAAGACCAGCCTCGGTGGCGCGCTCGACATCGCGTTCAAGTCGGGCACGGTCATGGGCATGACGGTTGTCAGCATGGGCCTGATCGGCATCACGCTGCTGTTCCTGATCTACGGCGCTCCCGATGCCGACAAGGAAGCCGTCAACTACATCAACTACATCCTCGGCTTCAGCTTTGGTGCTAGCTCGATCGCGCTGTTCGCGCGTGTCGGCGGTGGCATCTTCACGAAGGCTGCGGACGTCGGTGGTGACCTGGTCGGCAAGATCGAAGCAGGCATCCCCGAAGATGACCCCCGCAACCCAGCCACCATCGCAGACAACGTCGGCGATAACGTCGGCGACGTTGCCGGCATGGGTGCCGACCTGTTCGAAAGCTACGTCGGTGCGATCATCGCCACGGCGATCATCGGCTTCTCGCTGGTGCCTGGCGGCCTGGAAGGCGATGCCCACGTCGCCGCGCTGACCAACCTACTGATGTACCCGGTCGTGCTCGCCGCAGTCGGCGTCGTCGCCAGCTTCATCGGCACGTTCCGCGTCAAGGCGGACGACGAGAGCAAGCTCTCCGAAGCCCTGTTCGGTGGCCTGATCGCGGCCTCGATCGCCCTGCTCATCGGTGGCGCTGCGCTGACGATGATCATGAAGCCGAGCCCCGCGCTGACGCCTGGTTCGGCCGAGACGGCTACGCACTGGAACGTCTACTTCTCGATGTGCATCGGCCTCATCGGCGGCATCGTCATCGGCAAGATCACCGAGTACTACACCTCGGAGAAAAAGGCCCCGGCACAGACGATCGCGCAACAGTCCGAAACGGGCGCCGCGACCAACATCATCCACGGTCTCGCGACCGGCATGGCTTCGACCTGGGGCCCGACCCTCGTGCTCGCCATCTCCATCTATGCCTGCAACGAGATGGCTGGCATGTATGGCATCTGTGTTGCCGCCGTCGGCATGCTGAGCACGCTCGGCATATCGCTTGGTGTTGACGCTTACGGCCCGGTTGCCGACAACGCTGGCGGTCTCGCCGAGATGTCGCACCAGCCGCCGGAAGTGCGCGAGCGCACCGACCAACTGGATGCCACGGGTAACACCACGGCCGCCATCGGTAAGGGCTTCGCCATTGGTTCCGCCGCGCTGACCGCGCTGGCCCTGTTCTCGGCCTACAAGGTCGCAGCCGGTGTCACGCTCAGCCTCGACGACGCAAAGGTCGTCATGGGCCTGCTGCTCGGCGCGATGCTGCCGTTCGTGTTCAGCTCGATGGCCATGAAGGCCGTCGGCAAGGCTGCCAACGCGATGGTCGAAGAAGTTCGCCGTCAGTTCCGCGAGATCCCGGGCATCTTGGAAGGCACCGGCGAGCCGGACTACAAGCGATGCATCGACATCTCCACCAAGGGTTCGCTGCGTGAGATGGTCGCTCCTGGCTGCCTCGCCATCGCCGCCCCGATCGTGGTCGGCATGCTCGTCGGCCGCGAGGCCGTTGGTGGCTTGCTCGCCGGCGCGACTGCCGCTGGCGTCATGATGGCGCTCTTCATGGCCAACGCAGGCGGTGCCTGGGACAACGCCAAGAAGTACATCGAGGCCGGCGCGCTGGGCGGCAAGGGCAGCCCAGCCCACAATGCTGCGATCCAAGGTGACACGGTCGGCGACCCCTTCAAGGACACCGCTGGCCCGTCGATCAACATCCTGATGAAGCTGATGACGATCGCCGCGCTGATCGCGCTGCCGCTCTTCAAGGTCTCGACCGGCGCCTAGTCGCCGCTGCGCCGGGCACGGCTGCTAGTCAGCACCATGCCCGGCACCAACCCCTGATGGCGTGGGCGCTTCGCTCCGCCATCCGCTCCCAAGCGCGCCGCTAGACGGCATTGCGGGGAGCCACTCGCCGGGGGACATGGAGGAGCAGGCGACTCCTCAAACTGGGGCAAAACCATCGCCCCACCCGCAAGTCCCCACACCGGCAATTGCAGACTCGTTCGAAGGAACGAGTCGTCGGGGGTTACTACCTCGCCCCGCGCAGGTATCCTCCAGTAGCACTGTCGTGCATCACTCATCTGTTTCCGAGACCCATTAGTTGTCCTCCAACGCCCCCGAAAGTTCACAGAGCACCGTCCCACAGCCAGGTTCCCCGCCTGATAAGGTGACCAGTGATTTGGCCCTATTCCTTGCTGAGCGCCTCGACGAGAGGCAGGCCGACGACATCAAGATCCTTGATGTGTCCGGCCCGCTCGTGATCGCGGACTACTTCATCATCGCCACCGTGCAGAGCACGCGCCAAGCGCAGTCGCTCGCGAAGGAAGTGGAGATGGAGCACAAGCACATGCGTGGTCGCCGCCGCCGCAACGGCCCCGCCGATGCACCGGAGAGCAACTGGGTGTTGGTCGACTTTGGTGACATCGTCGTGCACCTGTTCTTGCCGGAAGCGCGTGAGTACTACGGACTCGAAAGCCTGTGGGCCGACGTGCCGCGACTGCCGTTCACGGCGACTGCACCACGCGCGAGCGACGAAGAGGCTGGCGCCGAAGTTCGCCAACCGACGCTCGATGGCTTCGGTGCGTTCTTGCCGTCGGCGATTGAGCCAGAAGCTGAGAGCGAAGCTGACGGCAGTGACGCTGCTGAGAGCAGCAGCGACGACACCGACAAGTCCGAGTAGACGCTGTGCCATGCGGTCGCTTCGCGCGACCCGCACAATCCGTGCTCGCCGAAACTTGAGCTAACTCAAGTCGGAATCCACGGGCACGCACAGACCCGGGCGAGAAAGGTTCGCGTGACACCAAAACCTACGCCTGCGCAATGGTCCATCCTGCCGATAGGATGGACCAGAGCATGACTGATTCCGTGCAATGGCAACACTTCGAGCCGACGACGCTAAAGCGCGCGGCCGACGATGACCGACTGGTCCTATTGCTCATCACCGCTCCGTGGTGCCAGCACTGCCGCGAACTGATGTCGACGAGCTTCGCCGATCCAGGCGTGATCGCCACCGTCAACGATTCGTTCGTCGCAGTGCAAGTCGACAGTGAACGACGCCCCGACGTCAACCAACGCTTCGGCACCGGCGCCTGGCCAACCATCGCGTGGCTAACGCCCGACGGCGAGCTGATCGCGCACGACAACTTCCTCGACACGGCCGAACTGCACGTGCGACTCGAACGCATTCGCGATGCGTGGCGCACTGACAAACAGAACATCCAACGTCGCATCGGCGAACTGTGGGCGCAAACCGACGATCGCAGCTCGCAATCGGCCGATTCGCTACGCATCGAGATGGTCGACGACATCACAACTGCGATCTACAAGCAGTTCGACCACGAGCACGGAGGCTTCGGCGAAGGCATCAAGTTCCCGCACGCAGAAGCTTTGGACTTCGCGCTGGTGCAGGTGCAGAAGCGCGACGACGAGCGTATGCGCGAAGTCGTCACCGTCACGCTCGACAAGATGATGGAGAGCCCGCTGCACGACACTGTCGACGGCGGCTTCTTCCGGTTCTCGCACACGTCGGATTGGCACACACCCAACTACGAGAAGCTGCTCGAGCAAAACGCGCTGCTGCTGCGTTCGTATCTTGAGGCCTATCAGGTGTTCGGCAACGAGGCTTACAAGAAGACCGCCGAAGGCATTGTGCGCTGGATGCTCGACGTCATGCGCGACGAGCACTCGGGCAGCTTCGCAGGCAGCCAAGACGGCGAGTCTGACTACTACGTCAGCACCGCCGAGAAACGCGCCGCCAAGGAAGCGCCTGCGATCGACCGCACGGTCTACTGCGACGCCAACGCGATTGCTGCATCGAGCCTGTTCAAGGCAGCCGCTGTGCTGCAGCGACCAGAGCTTGCGGATCACGGTTCCTCGGCGCTGCGCTTCCTGTTGGACAACCTGTTCGACGGCAAGGACGTCTACCACTACTGGGACGGCACCTACCACCTCGTCGGCATGCTCGGCGACCAGGCGCACTTGATCCGCGCGCTAATCGACGCATCGCAAAACACCGGCGACGCCGACTTACTGGTTCCGGCAGAGAAGATTGCCGCGCGCGCCATCGACCTCAACAAGTCCAAGGCCGGCGGCTTCTACGACATCCTGCACGACCCGAACAGCCAAGGGCCGATGCGGCGCCGCAACCGTTCGATCCTCGATAACGGCGCAATGGCCGAGTCGCTGATGCGCTTGTCGTATTTATCGCGCCAACCAGAGCTATACGAAGAGGCGACCACGTCGCTGCAAGCGTTCGCCAGCGACTACCGCGAGTATGGCTACTACGTCGCCGGCTACGGCCGCGCGGTCGACCTGTGCTTCTACCCGCCGTTGTTCATCACGATCGTCGGCAACCGCAACGACGAAGACACCCGCGAACTGCGCCGCACCGCGCTGTCGACCTACGTGCCCTCACGCATCGTGCAGACACTCGACCCAAAGCTCGACCCGGTGTTGCTTGGCCGAAGTGGGCTGCAAGTCGAGCAAGGCGCCATCGCGCACCTAACCGTCGGCAAAAAGGAACAGGGCACGGCGCACTCGCCGGAAGAGTTGCTGCAAGCGATCGAGTCGGTCGAACGAGACCGACGGCAGTCGCTGCGCGACTAAGGCACGTGACTAGAGTTGCCCACTAGAAAGTAGATGGGCGGCGCTCACGATTCCGAAGCGCGATTGGCGACGCCCAATTGGCGGCACCCAATTGGCGGCACCCAATTGGCGGCACACAGTTGGCGACGCCTGCAGCTCTACAGCTGCGGCTCGTTCTGCTCTTCGTCGGCGACCAGCTCGATGAGACCGCGCTTCAGCTCTTCGCTCGCGATCTTGATGTAGTTGCGCTCACGGGTCTCGAACAGCGGACGCTGACCACGGACCAATTCGCGAACACGCTTCTGCAGAAGGGCGGTCAAGCGGAACGAACCGCCGACTTGCTTCACGAGCTCCTGAGGGAGGCTTTGTTCCATAGGGATGATGCTGACTCAATCTGTCTGGCCGACCACCGTGGCACCCTCGAACGAGGGTCCTGGGCCGGAAAGGGGGCCAGAATCCTACGCATCACCCCCACCGGGATCAATATGCCGCGGCGGAACGTGGAACATGAGTCGCGCAAACTACCGATTCCTATCCCAGTGGTCCCTGCCTGCGGGACAGATGGCCAGGGTTCTGCTACCCGCCGATTGGGGGCGCGGAAGGTACTTGAAGGCACCACCCGAACGAGCTTTCGGCACCGCGTATACGTCGAACAGAAAGTGTCGCTAGAGAGAGACGCGAACGACCCCGCGATCACCTGCCTGGATCAAACCGACAGCCGTTCGCGAATCCGGCGAATGTGCTCTGGCCGCGTGCCACAACAACCTCCGATGGCACTCGCACCGAGCGCACACCACTGCAACGCGTCCTCGGCAAGATCCGTTTCGTCTCCGGCACCAACCCACTGCATGCTCGCAGCGTGCCACGTGTGGCCCGCATTCGGATAGACCAGGATCGGCTTACTTGTCGCGCCCACAGCACTCTCGATCAGACCGCGGATGTGGCGCGGTGCGGTGCAATTGATGCCGACGGCGGCAACGCGTGCAATCGTGTCGAGATGCTCAGCGCATTCACGCAGCGGCGTGCCGTCACTGATGTGTTGCTCGTCGCGACACGAGAAGCTGATCCAACCCCAGAGATCTGGAGTTGCCTCGATGAGTCGCGCGAGCGCACGCGCCTCGGCGAACGATGGAACGGTTTCACACGCGACCAGGTCAGCCCCCGCACTCGCCAACACCGCGAAGCGCTCACGATGCCATTCGAAGAGTTGGTCTTCGTCGCGATCGTAGTCTCCCGTGAACTCGGCACCGTCGGCCAGTGCAGCTCCGTATGGCCCGACGCTCGCAGCGACCAACGCCGAGCGATCGCCGCGCGCTTCGAGCGCCAATTCAACCGACCGCCGCAACAGCGCCTCGCCCTCAACTCGCTCGATGCCGGCGCGCTGAAACCCATCGAAGCTCGCCTGATAACTCGACGTCACAATGCAGTCGACGCCGGCATCCAAGTAGTCCGTGTGCACAGCTGTGATCGCTTCGGGAACATCGCGCAGCAAGCGCGCCGACCAAAGCGCATCACCGAGATCGTGACCGCGGGCCTCGAGCTCTGTGCCCAGGCCACCATCAATGATCGCGACACCGCGTTGTTGAATCGGTTCGAGCAGAGGATTCGCGGCCATCTCACAAGCGTAGCGGATCGTTCTGCTGTCAGGGCGCACGATCGTAGCCGGCGTGCAGCCTAGTCGGGCCGCGCTACAAGTCGCGCGCGTCGACCGAAACCTGCATGTCGCACCAAGCGAAGCGGCCCGATCTCTGCGTGCTTGAGTTGACCAGGTGAATGAGTACCTGGCGGGCCGCGCTCGGCCCAACAACCTGGATCTCAAAGCCGTGTGGGAACCCATCACCAGCCGTGGTCATGATCCCGTAGCGGCCAACTCCAAAGCTCTCCTGCGAGTGGTTGCTGGCGACCGAGTGGTGACGGTAGCTGAGCAAACCGGTGACGGCCTCGTTCGAACGCACGACCTCGAATGGATCGGCGCGCGGGAAGATCGCGACCGAACTTATCCCGCCATCGCTCGGGTCAATCTGACGGAACGTGCCGACAACGGCCGGCATGCCGCCGCGAATCCAGATCATCTCGGACGGATCGTGGATCACACCGTTCGCATCTGCGGTCGCGTTGAGCATGTGCAACAGCACTTCGGCCTGGTCATCCGGATCGCTGATGCGATCGATCGAGGCGGCATCAATGAGCGGTTCACTGACGATGCGCACGATGTTGAGCCCGATCGGGTGACTCGGGTCCGGGCCGCCATCCTCAGGCGTCATGTAGTAGTAGACCCAGCGATACACATCGACGAGGTATTCCCCTCCGCTCGTGCAAACAAAACGATCACTCCAGGCCAGCTTGGCGAAGAACATCGAGTTGCCAGTAATCTCCGCACCGGTAGTATCGATGCGGACCGTTCCGTTGGCAGACACGGTCGGCAACAGCAAGCCACTCAACGGCGCCGGCGCGCCATCGAGGTCGAGCGCCTCGAGGTTCGCGATGCCTTCGGCGTCGTTGCCGAAGATGCGCACCGACGAGACGAGCTCGAGACGCATGTCATCGATCAGTTGCTGCGTGATCTCAGTAACTCGATTTAGCCGTCGCGAGAATTCCTGGGCTTGCCCACCACTCAGCGTCAACGTCGTCACGACGCCGATCATTCCCGCCAGCAAGACTGACGAAATGACCAACTCAATCATGCTGTAACCGGCTTCGCCGGACGGCTTCTTTGGAAGGTTATTCATGGCTGAGCTCATCGCTGGATGAAGATCTTGGTCTGGTGCCAGGCGTAGTGCGTCTGCGCGCCATCTCGGTAGCACTCGATGCGCAGCAGGTAGCTGCCTTCG
Source organism: Planctomycetota bacterium (assembly GCA_051274975.1). Taxonomy (GTDB): domain Bacteria; phylum Planctomycetota; class UBA1135; order UBA1135; family UBA2386. Next base: position 11,810 of record JBNMND010000064.1, read on the forward strand.
GGGAAGTTCGCGACGGGCGTATCCCACGTGAAGGTCTCGTCGCCGGTCGCGGCATCCGCGACCCGATGCATGCTGGCGATGGGCACCTCGCCGATGTTGGTGAGCGAGTCGTCCTGAACGAAACGCCACGTCGTGCCGTTGTCGATGGAATACATGATCGAGTAATCGAGCAGCGACTCGTCCTCGGTGAACGTTCCGGTCACCGTGTAGGGTAAGCCGTCCCATCGCGTCCACGCCGTGCCGAACAGAATGTCGATCTCGCTCGGATTGTTGAGCTCGGTGATGTCTGTTGGCGAGGCGATCTCGACGCGCGCCAACTGCGGGATGCGCAGCGTGTTGTCGGTACTGCCAGCCTCGAAGAACGAGTGTGTCAGTGACAACACGGCCCACTTGGCGATGAACGTCGTGCCGGACTCCACGGCCTTGTCGATGCCGTTGACCACGATGTAGCCAGCGCTCGTACCACCCGGATTGGTCAGCTTGACCAGGCCCGATCCAACACCGGAACCATGCGTGTAGTAGGTCTCGTGGAGCGATCCGGTGTAGCGCCTCGTGTATGGCGGGTAGTTCCAGTGGTCGCCACCCGTGCCGCTGTAGCTGAGCTGGAACGGGCGACTGACCGGTGCCGTTGACGGCATGGTCATGCTGTAGTTATCGGCGATTTCCTGGCCCGCCGATGTCACCGTCGCGTCACCGCTGCTAAACACGTGGCGGAAGCGGCTCGACGAGGTGCCGATGTTGAAGAACGTTGAGCAACCGTTCGTAGACGTTCGCTGGTGGTTGTCTAAGAGCGCGGTTCCGTAAGCGGTACGGTCCGAGACCGCGGCGCTATAGGCGCCATAGGTTCGGTATTGGAACGCCTGACCACCGGATGTGCCCGCGGATAGGTTGCCGCGCGCCGACTCCGTACCGCCCACGGTATCGAAGAACGTCGATGCCATCGAGTCGGGGTAGAGTTCGCCGAGCCACGGGAACCCCATCCAGTAGTATGGCGGGGCACCGCTGCCGGTCGGCGCCAGGATGCACTTGCGCTGCCCGGTGATCGTATTGATGAAGCCACTACCCGAACTACCGTGTGGCGTCATGTCACTCGGAATCGAGTTCGGGTAACCGTTGGACGAGTCGTAGCCAATGTCGTTGCCTATGCCGAGGTAGTAGTAAGAGAACCCCGTCAATGACGTGTAGACACAGGCGCTCTCGACCAGGCCGCCGCGCAGCAATTCGAAGTAGCGCGGCACGTCACACCACATCGAGCTCCCCCACCGGTTGCGCAAGTAGGTGCCGTTGATGCTGCCGAAGTCGGCATGCGCCGGCTCGCTCCCGTTGTTGAGGCTGTCGTGGTACCAGTTGTAGCTGTCCGGGAAGTCGTCGCCGCCGCTGAAGCAATCCTTGTAGGGAAGGTGGCGCGGGTCGCCGTTGAACTGCGCTCGCTCGGTCATCGGCACGTCTTCCGCGCTGTCCGACCACCATGCGTAGGTTGTCGACAAGTTGTCCGGCTGGACCATTACCGGGAACATCGTGCCGCCGATTTCCCAATCCGTGGGAGCGACGGGATCGTCGCTCGCGATGCGCGTGCGCACTTGCAGCTGCACATCACCAGTTGGGTTGTAGGTGCCCCCCCCGGTCGCTTCAATGAACATCGAGTTCGTCAAGATTGACGGGGCGAGTTGGAGCGTCCAACGCGCCGTGTTCTTGGTACCCGTGGTGGACGAGAACAGATCTTTGCTGAAGTCCAAGCCTGCAGTGACCGGACTCGGCACGTAGTCCATATTGTAGAGACGCGCTCGTTCGGTGGTGCCGAGCCCCTCACTGTTGACCAGAGGGCAACTGAGTGGCGTGTTGTAGAGGTAAATGCGTGTTCGCGGCTCCACCGTGCGCGGATTGCCGGGGGCATAGATGTACTCTGCCGTGTAGTACATCTCTTCAGCAAGGTTCGGGCCCTCGCTGATGTGCTTCGCTTCTCTCCACCCGGTGTAATCGGACCCACCGTTAACCGAGACGCCACCCGGACAGCCTGCCAGAGTCGCCGCGCCGACTAACTTGGTGGGATCGAGCGTCTGCACCAGATTGACGCCCATGATCTCCACGATCATAGGCTCTGACATGCGATCAACCCCGCCGTTCGACACGTAGGATTCCGGGTAGTCCGTGTAGGCATACATCCGAAACCTCAACGGATCGGTGACGCCAGCGTCGTCCTTCTTCGTGCGCAACTCTTCGGGGTGCGTCACGCAGCGCCAGTGCGGGTGGTTGATCGGATCCTTAGCAGCGTCGCTGAAGTTGCGCAAGGCGGGCATCGGCATCAGCTCGCCGTGCAGGTTGATGACCAACGCGTTCTTGTACTTCGCCGGGTTGGTGTTCATCTCGTCCATCAGGATCCGCATCGTCGGCTCCTTGGACATGTCCGTCAGCTCGACCGGGACCGGATCACCCGACGCGATCGCGTCAGCAATCTCGATTTCGCGCGCCTCGACCGCCTTGACCCGAAGATCCCACAATGCGTATTCATCGGGGTAGCGCATCGCGTGGTTGTAGAAGTCAGCCAGCGCATACGGGTGCGGGTTGAGAATCGGGTCGTAGCCATTGATCTCGTAGCCATCGAGATTCATGCGCGCCTTGATGTTGTCAGGCACGTAGTAGTACGACGACGCACTACCGAGAGGCATGGCCCCCGGATAGTGGTAGACCTCCGTGATGGGTTCGAGGCTGTCGACCTCTGCGTTGATGAACGGTCGGTACGCCTGGTTTCGACCAAAGGCAGCCTTCGTGATCCAGTGCGTTCGGAACGTCATGCCCGGATTCCGGTTCTCGAGGTCGGTGATCATCGACTCGACGAACGGCTTGATCGAGTCCATGAAGACCCACCAACCCGGGATGTTCTCGACGGCCAACAGGTAGATATCGAACACCTGCGTGGTCGGGAAGGCGCTACCAGCAGAGTTGATGACAGCCGACAGATCTGCCATCGGACTCTCAACGCCGTTATTGTCGCGCTTGAACACGCGCACTGTGACGTAGCGCACATTGCGGTTGTTGAGGCCAAGGAACGGCTGCACACTAATGCGACGTGACCAGAGCCACTCGCCATCGCGCTGGTAGTTGCCCGAGACCGGGTGGTCCGGGGAAACCAGCAAGTCGTCCTCGATCTGGATCGTCAGCGCCGGCTTGGTGACGAGGCCGTCGTCGAGCACGTCTAGGTCAACGGCGGCATCCACTTGGCCGCGATCGACGAAGAGCTGGATCTCAGAAAGGATCGCTTGCGCCTTACTGAACGCGAACACGCGATCTCGCTCGGTCGCCGTCGTCGAATAATTGACGGATAGGTGGTTGATCAGCACGGCTGATGAGACCACCAGAATCAACATCGCGAACGTGAGTTCGGCGAAGGTGAACCCTGCCTCCTTCTTCGGCATGGACTTCTTCATAAAGAGCTCCTGGTTGACGCGCCGTGGCATGGTCCGAGGACTATCGGCAGATTGGGCCCTTTCAGTGGTGCGGATCCGGCTTACCAGTCCCTCTTCGAGACCGAGCCGCCACGACTGCGATCGTGACGAGGTTTGCAACACTTGCCCCGCCCGTTGATGCTGCAGTCACATTGTCCCTAGTCCGTTCGTTGTCCCGCGCCTTCCGCCGTCCGCTCCGGCACCTATGCCGACACTGGGGAATGGTCGTGGTCGGGCTGCTGCTGCTGCCGATCAACTGCGGCGTAATGCTGTGGATGCCGAGCCTGCTGGGCGGCATGCTCGACTCACTGCCGAAGGGCGGCACCACCGAGGCGCTGGCGAGCACGTGCTTCTTGCTACTTGGCCTGGTGATCGCCGATGCGCTGACCTGGTTCACGTCGCGCAAACTGCTGATCAACGCGTCGCGCATGGTCGAGCAGTCGCTCAAGGACGAGATGACGGCGCACTTGCAGCGCCTGCCAGTCGCGTGGTTCGACAAGTCGCGCACCGGCGACATCACCTCGCGCATGACTCAGGACGTCGAGCTGGTTCGCTTCGTCATGGGGCCGATGCTGCTGCACGGCGGCAAGACGATCTTCCTGCTGCCGGCGGGCATGGTGCTGATGCTACAGATCGATGTCGCGGTCGCGCTGGCGTCGCTGACAGCACTGCTTTGCGTGTTCGCCAGCATGAAGTTCATCCTGCCGCGCCTGCACAAATGGAGCAAGAAGTCGCAGGAAGCGATCGCCGGCGTCTCGCAGCAGGCGCAAGAAGACTTCGCCGGCGTGCGCGTCGTGCAACAGTTCGACATCACCCACCGCGAACTGGCCGCGATGGCGACCAAGAATCGGCGCTACCTGCTGGCCAACCTGCGTCTAGTGCGACTGCGTTCGCTGATGAACGCGCTGATGCACTCGAGCACCGGATTCGTCATGCTCGGCGTGCTCCTAGTCGGTGGCCACCAAGTGATCACCGGCCGCATCAGCATCGGCCAACTGTTCCAGTTCATGATGTATCTGGGGCTGATGACGTTCCCGCTGCAGATCCTCGGCTGGACGATCGCGATGGTGCCGCGCGCTCACGCTGCGGCGATTCGCATCGAGGAAATCTTCGAGGCCGAGCCCGAACCGCAGGATGGTGCGCGGCCCGAACTGCGTGGTGCCATCGAGGTTCGCGACCTGACGTTCACCTATCCCGAAGCCGACAAGCCGGCACTCGAAGAGGTGTCGTTCGCGCTCGAGCCGGGTCAGAAGCTCGGCCTAATCGGCCCCGTCGGTAGTGGTAAGTCGACGCTGTTATCGCTGCTGCTGCGCTACTACGACCCGCCGCGCGGCACAATCTTCGTCGACGGCCACGATGTGTTGGACCTCGCGCCCGGCTGCCTGCGCAAGCTGTTCGCACTGGCTCCGCAAGAGCCGTTCTTGTTCAGCGACACGGTTAGCAACAACATCACGTTCGACGACGGCACGATCGAACTAGAGCAACGCGACGCCGCCGTCGCAGCCGCGGCACTCGAACAAGACCTGCCGCAACTGCTCGATGGCATCGACACCGTGGTCGGCGAACGCGGCGTCACGCTGTCGGGTGGTCAGAAGCAACGCGTCTCATTAGCGCGCGCTGTGCTCAGCGACCGCCCTGGCATGCTGCTCGACGACACGCTGTCCGCGGTCGACCCGAGCACCGAACGCCGCATCCTCGATGGGCTCAACGAAAGCCGCCGCGGCCGCACGGTCATCGCCACCACCCACCGACTCAGCGTCACGGCCAACGCCGACCTGATCCTGGTGCTCGACCACGGCAAGGTCAAGGAACGCGGCACGCACGACGAGTTGCTGCAACACGGCGACCTCTACGCCAGGGCTTGGCGCCTGCAAACCGAATCGCGCGCGCTCGAAACGGACAGTGACGACGCTGGCGAAGGAGGTTCGCGATGAGCAATCCCTACGACGACGACTTGCCGGTCGCGCGCTTCCAGCTCAGCTTCTTGAAGGACCTGTGGCCATTCGTACGCCCCTACAAACGCGGCTTCTTCGCGTGCCTGTTTATTCTGCTCGTGTCGTTTGGCCTCGAGTTGCTCGGACCGTGGCTAATCAAGCTAGCGATCGACGGCCCGATGAGCGACGCCACAGCCGATGAAGGCGAACGCCTGTCGATGCTGTGGTGGTATGGCGGCGGCTTCATCGTCGTCACGCTTGGCGGCGCCTTGCTCGGCTACGTCTATGGCCTACTAACCGCATGGAACGGCCAGCGCGTCATCCGCGATGTGCGCCGCAACTTGTTCTCGCACGTCATGTCGACCGGCCTCTCGTTCCACGAACGCAACGCCGCCGGCAAGCTGACCACGCGCATCACCAGTGACGTCGAGAACCTCAACGAACTGATCTCCACCGGCGTGCTGCAATCGGTCTTCGACCTACTGAAGATCTTCGGCGTGCTCGCGGTGCTGTTCTTCCTCGACTTCGAACTCGCCCTATTCACCCTCGCGACGACGCCGTTCGTCGTCATCCTCAGCGTCATATTCCGCAAGAAGGCGCAAGAGGCGTATCGCGCGGTGCGCAGCCGGCTCGCACTACAGAATGCGTTCGCGACCGAACTGATCGGCGGCATCCGCACAACGCGCGCCTACGGCCGCGAAGATGCGATCGCCGCGCGCTATGCCGAACGCAACCAGGCGACCACCGACTCGTGGAAGGACACCGTCCATCACTTCTCGGTGTTCTTCTCGCTGGTCGACCTCGCGCTGCGCGCAACCACCGTCGGCCTGCTTTGGTTCGGCGGCAAAGCTGTGCTCGGTGGCGAAATGCTGCCGGGCGAGTTCATCCAGTTCTGGCTCTACTTCGCGCTGCTGTCGGGCCCAATTCGTGAACTGGGTGAGAAGTACAACGTGCTGCAAGCCGCCTTCGCCAGCTGCGAACGCATCTTCCAGCTGCTAGCCGAACCAATTTTCCCGCCACCGCGCACAGATGGCAAAGCAGCCATCGACAGCCCCAAGAGCGGCGTCGCCAAGATCACCTTCGAAGACGTCACGTTTGCCTACGGTGACGGCCCGGCCGTGCTCGACGGCATCTCATTCACCGCCGAACGCGGCCAAACCATCGCCATCGTCGGCCCCACCGGCGCGGGCAAGACGACCTTGTTGTCACTGGTCTCGCGCCTGCGTGAAGCCGGCTCCGGCAGCGTCAAGGTCGACGACATCGACGTACGCGACCTCGACATGCCGCAACTGCGCCGCCGCATCGCATTCGTGGCGCAGGACCTATTCTTGTTCACCGGCACCGTGATCGACAACGTGCGCCTGTTCGACCCAAAGGTCAGCGAAGAACGTGTCTGGAACGCGCTAGAAACCGTCGGCGCCGCCGACTTCGTGCGCGCGTTGCCGGACGGCCTACAGGCGCCAGTCGCCGAACGAGGCGCGACGTTCTCTCAAGGCGAACGACAACTGCTCGCGTTCGCCCGCGCGCTGGTCGTCGAACCGGACGTGCTGGTTCTCGATGAAGCGACCGCAAGCATCGACAGTGAATCCGAAGAGCGCCTCCAGCACGCACTCGAAACTGCACTTCGCGGTCGCACCGCACTGGTTGTCGCACACCGCCTGTCAACCGTCCGCAACGCCGACCAGATCCTCGTGCTCGACGGCGGCAAGATCAGCGAACGCGGCACGCACGAAGAACTATTGCGACTCAATGGGCACTACGCGAACATGACGCGCAACGCGGCTGCGGTCCGCTAGAGAAGTCGACTTCCATCGGTGCGGTAACTGGCACCACACCGCCGGCTTGCGACTACTTCTTCTTGGCGAACTCTTCCGGCAACTTGCCGGTGAGTGCCTTCAAGAACGTAACGATGTTCGCGACCTTCTCGTCCGTGAGGTCCAGCTCGAGCTGGTTTTTGCCCATCGCCTTGACCGCCTCTTCGAGCGTCGCGATCGAACCGTCGTGATAGTACGGCGCCGTCTTCTCGACGTTGAGCAGCGACGGCACCTTGAACATGTATTTGTCGGACACGCTGCCCGTGATCTTCATGCGGCCCGTGTCCTTGCCGTTGTATGGCACGCGCAGACCGAGCTTCTGGAAGGCGCTGCCACCGAGCAGCTTAGACAGGTGGCATGTCGTGCAGCCGACCTCAACGAACGTCTTGAGGCCAAGCAGTTCGTGGTTGCTCAGAGCCTTTCGGTCCTTCTCGATGTAGTCGTCCCACTTCGAGCGCGTAACCAGCGTGCGCTCAAAGGCGCCGATCGCGATACCGAAGTTCTTGACACTGACCGCAGCGTCATCACTGGGGAACGCCTTCTTGAAGCCGTCGACCAGATCCTGCTGCTCGTTGATCTTCGCCAGCACTTCCGCTTCATCAGCGAGACCGTGGTCGATCGGGTTGAGCACCGACATGATTGCCTGCGCTTCGACCGACTCGGCGCGACCGTCCCAGAACTGACGGAAGTGACGCGCGGCGTTGTAGGTCGTTGGCGTGTTGCGATCGCCGTTCTTACCGGTCGAGCCGGGCGACGTCGCCTTGTTGTCGACGCCGTAGGTGCTGAGGTCGTGGCACGAAGCGCAGCTGAGGTTGCCCTTCTGCGACAGGTGCTCACTGTGATACAGCGCCTTGCCGAGCGCGATCAGCTCCGGCGTCGACTTGACCGAGGCCTTCGGTGCCGGTGGGTCGTTGCCAAGAATGGCTTTGAGCAATCGATAATCGACGCGCGGGCGACGGATCCGCTTCGGCTTCGGGTCTTGCTTGGCTTCTGGCTTGGCTTCGGGCTGCGCGGCTGGCTTCGTGCCGCCGGAAGTAGCGGGTGCGTTGCCTGCAGGGGCCTTGCCCGCCGGAGCGCCGCTCGCCTCGTTGGCAGGAGCGTTCTTAGGCGTCGACGACTCGGCCGGCTTATCACCGCCACAAGCAGCCAACAACAGCAGCGGCAGCAGTCCGCCGAGTAGGGATCCGATCTTCATAGCAGTAGATGTAGGGTCGAGTTCGATGACTTTCACGTGATGTAACGGCGAACCTCATTCGGGATTTCATTGGGTCTGCCGCCGCACACGTCCGAACGCCGCGTTTTCCAGCCCGAATCGCCAGTCAATACAGGGCATCGCACACTTGGTGCGATCTCGCGCAACCGCTTGTCACCAAGAGATGAACGAACGGTAGTCTCTGGAAATCGAAGGGGTCAAGAGCATGTATGACCATGCTTGCATCTGCAGGATAACTCGCGACGATCGCCTGCATGCCAGGCCTGATATTGGGGAGCACCTCGGCCTATCGCCGCGATTTAATGGAGCGCCTACAGGTGCCGTTCACATGTGAAGCACCGGGCGTCAATGAGGACGACGTCAAAAAGCTCGGTCACGAGCCACTTGCAACCGTTCAAGAACTTGCACGTCGCAAGGCACAGTGCGTGTTCGGTCGCAACCCGACCTGCGTGGTTATTGCCAGCGACCAAGCCGTCGTCGTCGACAACGAACTGCTCGACAAGCCGGGCGACCGCGCTGGCGCCATCGAACAATTGACCAAGTTGCGAGGTCGAGAGCATCGCCTGATCACCGCGGTCACCATCGCCCACAGTCAAGGTCTCACCGAGTTCTGTGACATCACGCGGTTGGTCATGCGCGGCCTGACCGACGGCGAGATTGCCCGCTACGTCGACGCCGATAAGCCGTTCGATTGCGCCGGTAGCTACAAGATCGAGCAACTTGGCATCACGCTGTTCGACCGCATCGACAGCCATGATCACACCGCCATCACTGGTTTGCCGATGCTGCAACTCAGTAGTGAGCTGCGCAAGATCGGCGTCCCGCTGCCGTAGACCGCCTGCCTTTCAGGCAACCCCTCAAGGCTGCCGGCGCCCCATCGCGGCGAGCCGCATCAGCCGATGCCTAGCACGTAGACTTCGAGGCACGCCTTGACCCTGGCGAGCACCTCGCGGCCGCGGTTCTTACACAGCGTCGGGAAGGTGTATTGATAGAGCGGCGGTGCCACGACGCCATAGCTCTCAAGCCCGCAGTGCCGGCCGAGGAAGACCATGCGCGGCACGTGGAAGTCATTACTCGCCACAATCACAGATTTGTGCCCGTAGATGGTCCGGCAACGCCGCAGCGAGTCGATCGAGCGCAGCCCGAGAGGGTCATCTTCAATCGCGCGGCTCGGCACGCCACGCTGCTCGAGCCAGCGACGCATCGCCGCAACTTCATCGACGGCCAAATCACCGCCACCACGGCCGCTGACCACAATCACGGGCGCTTTGCCGAGCCCAAACAGCTCCTTCGCGATCGCCAGCCGGTCCACCAGCATTGGATAGGGCTCGCCATTCGCATAGATCCTCGCCCCCGGCACCAAGATGCAATCAGCTACGGGCACGACACCTACCGCATGCACGAACGGCTGAGCCGACGACACCACATGGTGCTGAACAAGCCATGTTGCCGCCGTGACAGCCAGCAACAGAACCAGCAA
>JBNMND010000065.1:0-21521 GCA_051274975.1 Planctomycetota bacterium
TCTTCGCCTTCGACAACGAAGTTACCAGCAACGCGGTCGCGCCGTCGGTGATCTGGCAGCTGTTGCCGACGGTTACGTCGCCTTCGTGCCGGTCGAATACCGGGCGAAGCTTCTGCAGCGCCTCGATGGTTTGTTCCATGCGGATGCCGTCGTCGGCCTCAACCGCACTGCGGAAGGTCGGCGGCGCGATCATCGGTACCAGCTCGCGAGCGAAGCGATCGCTGCGTTGCGCGGCCGAGGCGCGTTGATGGCTTTGCAGTGCGTAGGCGTCCATCGCCATGCGATCGATACCGAAGCGTTGCGCGACCAGTTCGGCGGTGTTGCCCATCATCAGACCCGTGGTCGGGTCGGTCAGGCCTTCCATGATCGCGATGCGTGGCTTCATCGCACTCGGCCGGAAGCTCAGTAGCGTGCGCAGTCGCTTGGGCAGCGTGCGGGCCTTGTTAAGTCGCGTGAAGAAGCGCACCAGTTGCGGACCCATCATCAGCGGGAAGTTGCTCATCGACTCCGTGCCACCGACCAAGAACACCTCGCCTTCGCCGGCTGCCAGCTTTTGCTTGGCTGCAGCGACGGCTTCCATGCCCGACGCGCAGTTGCGCATGATGGTGACGGCCGGGGTCGTTTCTGGCAGGCCAGCGCGCAACGCGGCGACGCGCGCGATGTTGGCTTCGCGGGCATCGGGGCCGGCGCAGCCGAGGATGACTTCATCAATCTCTTCGCGGCGGATGTTGGTGCGATCCAACAGCTCACGGAACGCATGCGTCGCCAAATCGGCCGCTGACGCACCTTGCAATGCACCGCCAACCTTGCAGAACGGAGTTCGCAGGCCGGCGACGATCGCCATGCCGCGAGAACGGTTACGAGAGCTGCTCATACTTTGGGCCTCGCATCGAGGAATCGCTTCTCCTTCATCTCCGTTTCCATACCGATCTTCGCCAGCATCGAGTCGAGCCCGAGGAACTCGACCTGGTTGGGTGAGATCTCTAAGCGGCTCTTAAACAGTTCTTGCACGCTCTTCGTGGTCGTCTCTTCGGAGCAACCTTGCTTGACGGATAGGTGCACGACCATCTCGTCGACTTCATGTGGGTCGTCGTCCTTCTTGCGAAGTTCGATTTGCCACTCTTCCACTTCCGGCATAGCGCCGAGCAGCATCGCCGCGTCTTCGAGGTTGACCAGCGTGCCTTTGACCTTCAACAGTTGCAGGTCTTTGAGGCTCGACTCGCGAGTTAGGTCGCTGCTGATGCGTGGCACGGTCCGGCCACAGTGAGGGCAGGGATCGTATTGCAAACCGCCGCGAACGCGATCGCCGGTGCGGTAGCGGAAAACGGTGCTGGCGCGCGCCTTCAAAGGCGTAAACACGAGCTCGCCATCTTCACCATCGGGAACGACTTCGCCGGTCTCCGGGTTGATGACTTCGAAGATCGCGAGGTCCGGATACAGGTGGTAGCCGGTGTAGGCGTTGCCCTTGGTTGGGCACTCCGCGAACGCCATGCGTGCCTCGGTGAACCCATAGGTGCCAAAGACACTGACGTCGTGCGCGCCGGTCAGGGCTAGCAATTCGACGATCTTGGCCTTCAAGCCAGGCGGCACGCGCTCGGCGCCGAGCACGACGCACTTGATCGACGACAGGTCGAGGCCGTCGGCAACGGCGCGGCGCAGCAAGTGGTAGACGTATCCCGGCACGCCAATCAGCGCTTCGGCACGCAGTCTTGTGATCGCACGCAAGTCGCCAGCCGAGCCCATGACTTTGCCACCACCGGTGGACAGCGCCATCATGCCGGTTGCTTGGCCAGCGAAGAACACCTGCCAGAACGCAAGGTGCGGCGCGTAGGGAAAGACGTTCGCGATCTTGTAGTTAGGATCGAGACCCATCACATCAACCAGGCGCGAGCCGGTGTCGTGCAGGTTCTGGATGTCGAACGGCGAGTAGAAGAACGGCACAGGCTCGGCCGAACGTCCTGTCGTAAACGTCATGAAGCTCGGGGCAAACTCGTCGCGCACGCGCCGGCGGACGGAGGCTTCGCCTTGTGTCCACTTTTGCCACAGCAGCGGCAGCTTCTTTTTCAGCGGCCAAGCTTTCTTTAGAGAAGCAGGGTCCGGCTGCAGAATGAACTGCTTGAACCGCTGCGGGTCGTCGTCCGTCGGCAGCAGGTCCTGCTTGCTCGAAAGCGGTAGCCGCCGCAGGTCGTCGACCGTTTTTATGTGCTCCGGCCGAATCCCGTTAGCGTCGAACAGCGCCCGGTAATAGGGCGAGAACGGGTACAGGTATTCGCGCACGTAGCGCTGAAGAAGCACGTTTTGCGCCGCGCGTTGTTCGGCGCGCGGCAAGCGTTGTAGTCGTTGCCAAGCCGTCATCGGATCAATGTCCTCCCAGTTGTCAGTACTAGTCTTCGACCGCTGCGGGTTGCGTCCTTCAGGCAACCTCATGTGACATCCGATCTAGTTAGTGAGGGTGGGTGCTACGGGTCCGTAGCCATGGCGCCCTTACAACACTGTGAGTCATTCTAATCAAGATCAGGAAAGTCCCCAAAAACCCGCCGGAACTGGCCCTGCCAGTGTTCCTGTGGATTCCCTTGCGACTCGCAATAGCCCAGAGCATGGGTTGAAGCCGTCCGCAAATGGGGCTAAGGCAAACGGTTCGCTACGCCAAAAACCCCGCCGCACGGTGCTCGTGCTTGGCGGTGGTGGCATGCGCGGCTTCTGCCATATCGGCATTGTTCGAGCGATCGAACGGCTTGGCCTGCAGGTTGACGAAATCGTTGGCACTAGCATGGGCGCCGTCATGGGGGGCATGCTTGCCGGTGGCAGTAGCAGCCACGAAATGGAGCAGCTGGCGCAAGACGTGTCGTTGAAGGACTACTTCCGACTCAACCTCGTCAAATTCATGACGCGCGGCTATCGCCACGCATCGGTTTACAAGGGCAAGGCGTTCAAGGAGCTGTTGTTTGAATGGCTGCCGCAGGAGTCGTTCGATGACTTGGTGACGCCGTTCTATTGCAACGCGCTATCGCTGACGAATGGCGCGACCCGCTTCTTTGGCTTGCCGGGCGCCGAGAAGATGCGGGTGTCCGACGCGGTGTATGCGAGCGCGTGTCTGCCGACGATATTCGAACCGGCAGAGATCAACGGCGACCACTACATCGATGGTGGCATGACCGAGACTTTGGCGCTGCGCATTGCGAGGGCGCGCGAAGCCGATTTGGTCATCGCCGTCGACCTGTCGCACCGCGACCTGCGCAAGGAGACGCCATTCAAGGCGACTTTACCGCACATCCTGTATCAGACGTACGAAGTCATGGGCATGGCTCTCAACGAGAACAACCTGCACCGTTACGTCGACGATAAGACCGTCTTGATCAAGCCGAAGGTCTCACACCTACCGTTACTTGAGATGCCCGATGTGAATGATGTCGTGCGCATCGGTGAGCGCGAAGCGATCGAGGTGCTGACTACGCATCCTTTGACTCGCTACTTGTGTGATCCCGAAGTCGTCGCCGAGGAAGATCGCATGGTGCAGCGGCCGCGCGACCATGTGCAGCTCGATGTCGACATGAATGCGTGCATTCACTGCGGCATCTGCGCGGCGACATGTGCGACACAGGGCTTTGCTTCGGTGCCGCTCGGTGATGTCGTTCGCAAGTTGCACAACTACGAGTGCACGCGCGACATGGCTTGCGAGCGCAACTGCCCGACTGGCGCGATCCGGCTGCAGAACCTCTAGGTGCCGCCTGCAGAGCGGCCATGGCGTCGTTGTTGCGCTTGATCGGTGAGGAACAGGGCATTGCCAGGGTTGAGCAAGCCGCGTCATCACGGGACGCCGGCACCGCTGGTGCGGCGTTGCGTCTGTTGCAGCACTTGCGGCCGAAGATCGCCGTGCGTGCTGCCAAGCGTCAGTTGCATGCTCAGTCCGCAGTTCGGCGGTGGGCGGGGTTCATCCTGCTGGCCGAGGAGACGTTTCTTGGCAAAGGCCAAGCCGCGACGCTGGTCAAGGCGTCGAGTCGCGACTCGCAAGCCATCGTGCGCCGCCGCGCGGCCGAGAGCTTGCTGCGTATGCCTACTTGGTCGTATGAGGCGGCCGTCGTCGCGACCGAGTTATTGTCTGATCCGGCTAGGAACGTGCGCATGATTGCCATCCGCGCCTTTGCCAGGCATCCCGGCGAGTTGGCGGCTAGCCCGGTCGCACTGCAGGAGGCGCTGGTCGCTGAGCCGAAGGCGGGGTTCAAGCAAGAACTGCGGCGCGTGCTCGAGCAGCACTAGATCGTCACAACGCCGTCTCGCGCGCAGGTTCGGTCACTTTGGATCGACCAGTTAGCAACCGCCGTGAAGGCGGGGGGCGCTCAATGACATTGCCGTTATCCGCTGTCTGGCACGAAAGTAGACTTCGTGCGGCGGAATCTGACCCGAGTCGGACACAAGGGCGCGTCAACTGCCCCCTTGCGGTTGGCTGCTGAGGCCTGCAACCTTGTCACTCGCCCCGCATGAAACGCACGCCCATCGTCATTCTCATTCTCGTTGCTGCCAGCATTGGCGGTGGCATCTGGAAATCCATGCAGCCGAAGGACCCCGTCAAGGTGGTGGTAGCTAAGGTCGAGAAGGTGCCGCTGTTGCGCTCGATCGTCTCGGCGACCGGCGAGATCAAGGCGAAGGAGTTCGTTGACATCCAGGCTGAGGTTGCCGGCGTCATCGTCGAGCTGCTCGTCAAGGAAGGCGACGAGGTTAAAGAAGGCGACGTATTGTTGCGACTCGAGGATTTGCAGCTGCAGGCCGAAGTCGACTCGGCCAGCGCGCAGGTTGGCGCCAGCGAAGCGGACGCTCGCAACGCTGAGGTTGGCGTTGCGACAGCCGAAGCGAACCATGCTGCCGAAGAGACGGCGCTGGTGAACGCGAAGGTCGAATCGAAGCAGTCGCAGACTTCGAAGGACCGCGCCGCGTCGTCGTTCAAGCGCAAGGAAGAGATGTTTCAGAGCGGCCTGATCGGCCGCGAAGAATACGAGATCTCCGCCGCCGAGGCGCGCCTCGGTGAGCAGCGCCTCGAGTTTGCCGCCGCGCGCATCAAGCAGGCAGAAGCCAGCCTGCATGCGGCCGTGACGCGCGTGACCGCTGCGGAAGCGTTTCGCGATGCGTCCAACCGTCGACTCGAAGCGCAGAAGGCCTCGCTGAAGCGAACGATCGACATCGCCAGCAAGACCGTGCTGAGGGCGCCGCTGTCTGGGCTGGTTACTGCGTGCAACGTCGAGAAGGGTGAGCGAGCCGTTCCCGGTATTCAAAGCAGCCCGATCGCAACCTTGATGACGATCGCCGACATGTCGGTTATCGAAGCCGAGATCCAAGTCGACGAAGCCGACATCGTTTCGGTGAAGCTCGGCGCCAAGGCCATTGTCGAAGTGGATGCGATGCGCGATCTGAAGATGACCGGCGTCGTGACCGAGATTGGTCAGAGCCCGATCATTAGCACCGACAACCAGAAGGGTAAGGAGTTCAAGGTCGTCATTCGTTTGAACTCACCGCCGGAAGAACTTCGTCCGGGCTTCACTGCTACCGCCGAGATCGAAACCGCGACACGGCGCGATTGTCTGGTCTTGCCATTGCAGGCCTTGACGATGCGCGAACGCGAGCGCGATGACGCTGGCAAGTTGGTCGTTCCGGATCGGCCGATCGAAGGTGAGGAAGTGTTCGCCGCGGAGATCCCGTCGCGCAAAAAGAAGGACGAGATCGAAGGGGTGTTCCTGTTGGTCAATGGCGAGGCGCGCTTCCGAAAGGTCAAGACGGGCATCACCGGTGACATGGACATCGAAATAATTGAAGGGCTCAAGTCAGGCGAAGAAGTCATCGTTGGACCGTTCAAGGAGCTGCGCAAACTTAGCGAGTGGGATCGCGTCGTGATCGACCGCAAGAAGCAGGCTTCGAGCATTTCCGTCCGTCGTCCGTAAGGAGCAACACCATGTCGGCCCCAGTGATCCGGACCGAAGGTCTGACCCGATCGTTCTCGATGGGGACGACGACCGTGCACGCGTTGCGCGGCATCAATTTGACCATCGAGCGCGGCGAATACGTCGCCATCATGGGGCCTTCGGGCTCTGGCAAGTCGACGTTGATGAACCTGATCGGTTGTCTTGATACGCCGACGGAGGGGCAATATCACCTCAATGGCACCGCCGTCGCGAAGCTCGCCGAGCACGAACTCGCGCGCATCCGTAACAAGGAGATTGGCTTCGTCTTCCAGTCGTTCAACCTGTTGGCGCGTGCCACTGCGTTGCGCAACGTGGAGTTGCCGTTGATCTACGGTGGCATCTCGCCGCGCGATCGTCGGGCGCGTGCTGCTGAAGCACTGCGGGAGGTCGATCTCGCCGATCGCGTAGATCACCGCCCAAACGAACTGTCGGGCGGCCAGCGTCAGCGCGTCAGCATCGCGCGCGCCTTGGTGACCAAGCCGGCACTGCTGCTCGCGGACGAGCCGACCGGCAACCTCGATAGTAAGACGTCGAATGAGATCATGGCGCTGTTCCAGCGCCTCTACGAAGCTGGCAATACGATCGTCATCGTCACGCACGAGCGCGAGATCGCCGACCACGCTCAGCGCGTCGTCACGATCCGCGACGGGCTGGTGGCCAGCGACGAGCGCACGGCGGGGGCAGCGTCTGCGCCTGAGGCGCCAACGGCGGGTAGCGCGTCTGTGACGGGTAGCGCGCCGGGGACGGGCACCGCGTGAACGTCATTGAGGCGACAAGGCTGGCGGTCGAGTCGATCTGGGCCAACCGGCTACGATCGTTCTTGACGTTGCTTGGCGTGATCATTGGCATCGCGTCGATCGTTTCGACGGCGGGCGTCATCCAAGGGCTCAACAAATACGTCGAAGAGAAGCTGTCGAACCTGGGGCAAGGCGTCTTCACGGTGCAGCGCTTCGGCATCATCACGAATCGTCAGGAGTTCCTCGACGCCGTGCGCCGCAACCGCCGGCTGCGTCGCGAGGATGCCCACGCGGTTCGCGACCGTTGTTCCAGTGCTGCGACGGTTGCGTGGCAAGTGCGTTCGACTGCTGACTTGAAGCGCGGCGAGAATGAACTGCTGGGCGTCCAGGTCAGCGGCATCACGCCCGGCATCCTCGAGATCGAACCCTACGACGTTGCCGACGGCCGCATCCTGTTGCCGTTCGAGGAACAGCGCGCGGTTCCGGTTGCGTTCATTGGCCATGACGTCGTCGAATACCTGTTTCCCGGCGTTGACCCCATTGGCAAGAAGATCCGTATCAAGGGCACGCCGGTAAAGGTCATTGGCGTCGCCGAAAAGAAGGGGTCCTTCATGGGCTTCTCACAGGACAACTTCGTCAAGATCCCATACAGCCTGCACCGCAAGCTATATGGCACGTCGAGGTCGGTGCGCATCAGTGTGCAAGCGTCCGATCCTCGCTACATGTCGGACACGATGGATGAGGTGCGCGCGGTGTTGCGGGCGCGGCACCATCTGCGGCCAGCTGAGAAAGATGACTTCGACATCCTGACTTCGGCTGGCATCAACGACCTGTGGAAGAGCATGACGGCGACGATCTTTAGTATCGCGATCTTCGTGGTCGGGATCTCGCTGGTCGTCGGCGGCGTCGTGATCATGAACATCATGTTGGTGTCGGTGATCGAACGCACCCGCGAGATCGGTGTGCGCAAGGCCGTTGGGGCGCGACAACGCGATATCGTGCAACAGTTCTTGATCGAGTCGGTCTTGCTGTCGTGCATCGGTGGGGCGATTGGCATTGCGATCGCGTTTGGTGCCGCGCACCTACTTGCCGCGTACACCCCGCTGCCGGCCGAATTCCCACCGTGGGCCCCTTGGGCTGCGTTCTTGGTGTGTACCAGCATCGGCATCTTCTTTGGTATCCACCCGGCAAAGCGCGCCGCGAAGCTCGACCCGATCGAAGCTTTGCGCACGGAATAACCCATGGCTCTACGCATGCCACGCTCGGTGCAGGCGACTTGGGAGAACACGCGCCTCGCGTTTGAGACGCTACTGACCAATCGATTCCGCTCATTCCTGACTGTGCTGGGCATCTTCATTGGTGTCTTGCTGGTCGTGACTGTGGCCTCGGTGCTCAACGGCTTCCGGCAATCCGTGGTCGACCAGGTCGAGCAGTTCGGCACCAACAACATCTACCTGTACCACCAGCCGTTCGTAAACATCGGTCGCATGTCGCGCGAGATGCGGATGCGCAAACCGCTGACGGTCGAAGATGCGTGGGCGGTGCGCGATCACTGTCCATCGATTGAAATCCTGACGCCGATGCTTGATGCGCCGACGTTCTTGACGCGAGCGAACTATCGCGAAGAAGAGATCGACACGCCGGATCTGCGCGGCGCGTATCCCGAGGACCTGGATGTCGCCAACCGCGTGCTGAAGGAAGGCCGCTTTTTCACAGAGCAGGAGAACCGTCATCGTCAGTCGGTGGTGGTGCTAGGTGACTCGGTCAACGTTGCGCTGTTTCCGAATGGTGGCGGCGTCGGCAAGAAGGTGACCATCGATGGTCGCAAGTTCACCGTCATCGGCACACTCGAGAAGCGCAAGGCTGGACCGTTCGGCAGTGAGAACGAAGACGATGCCTTGTTCATTGCGCCATACCTGACGGTGCAGAGCTG
Organism: Planctomycetota bacterium; assembly: GCA_051274975.1. GTDB lineage: Bacteria > Planctomycetota > UBA1135 > UBA1135 > UBA2386. Next base: position 8,622 of record JBNMND010000065.1, read on the forward strand.
CTATCCCGGCGCCGACGACATCTTCATCGCGGTGCGCTGCAAGTCGGGCCTGCTCGACGATGCAAAGGACGAGATCGAACAAGTGCTGCGTCGTCGTCGCGGCGTGCGATGGAACGAAGACACGGACTTCGAGGTGGCGACGTCGGATAGCTTGATCAAGTCCTTCGACGACATCGTCTTTGCTGTGTTGGCCGTGATGTTCTTGCTTTCCACGGTTGGCTTCATGGTCGGTGGTGTCGGCGTGATGAACATCATGCTGGTGTCGGTGCGCGAGCGAACGCGCGAGATCGGCTTGCGCAAAGCGGTGGGGGCGCGGCGTCGCGACATCCTCGGTCAGTTCCTCGTCGAAGCCACCGTGCTGTGCACGATCGGCGGCGTCGTCGGCTTGCTCGTCGCCGAAGGCTTGCTCAGTTTGATCTCGTTGGTCATGCCCCAGCTGGCGTCTGCCACGCCTTGGTGGGCGCGCGTGTTTGCGTTCGCTGGCGCCGGTGGCGTTGGACTGTTCTTTGGCTTGTGGCCAGCGTGGAAGGCGGCCAGCCTCGATCCGGTGGAAGCGCTTCGTTACGAGTAGCGGTCGAGTTGCGCTGATCTACTGCAGCTTCGCGACCTACTGCAGCTTCGCTGTGAACCGCAGCGTGCTGTCGGTGACGGTGCTGTCGCTGATGTAGTCGTGCGCCTCTTCAAAGCGACGCACCAGGTTCTGGCCGATGCGGTCTTGCAGGAGCTCGGCGATTTTATGCCGCTCGCGCTCTTCGGCGATGGCCAGCTGTCCGACAAGGTCTTGCAGTTCGGCGAACTCCGCACCGAGCAGCGGGAACAGCTGCTGGATGTCGGTGCCCGCTTTCGGCAGTGTTGGGAATGGTTGGACGAACAGGGCGGGGATGCCGCCAAATGCATGCAGCGAGCCATCATCGAGCCGGATGAGCGGCAGGATGTGCAGGGTGGAGAGTAGGTCGACCAGAGACGCCATGGTTCGATTCTGCGAGCAGAGCAGATTCATGACATGGTAGGCGGCTCGGGCCGCGCCTGATCCGCGGATTCGTTGAGGGCTGGGTGTCCGTCGCTGCCTGGTTTGGTCGGCGGTGTCGTGGTTCGCTGTTGGCAACGAACGTTGCTTGGGTGCTCCATTGGCGGAAGACATGCGGGCCCCCGGCGTTTGCAGCAGTCGTTCTCGACGTGCTACAGCGCGCGTGCTTTGGCGGCGCGCGAGGCGCTGCGCTCGACGCCGATTGCGTGCAGGCCGAGCTGGTTGGCGATGGCGAGCGCGGTGCCTGTGCCGCAAAACGGAGCGACGATCGTTTTGGCTGTGGCGTGATCTCGAAGCCAGGTGATGGCGAACGTCGCGACGTCGTTGCCCATCGCGCGCGGCCATGCCATCGTGCCAAGCTGTGGCAGCACGTCAGGCGTGGCGTTGCCATCGTGGCTACGCAGATTTGGCGCGAAGCAGAGCAAGTGGGCGTAGCCCGGACGCGCGTTTGTGGTCGTGCCGATGGGCGCGCGCAGCACGGTCTTGTGCCAGATCAGTGCGCACTTGGTTTGCTCCGCGGCTTGCTGCAACAAGAACGACTTGTCGATCCACACGCCGTCCTGCTTGATGTCGGTCTGGAAGAAGATGGCCGCCGAATCCTCGGGGGTCTTGTCCATGACCAAGGCAGCCGCATCGACGAACCACGTGCGCCAGCGATCGAAGTTGCGATGTTGGAACTCGTCGACATTCGGCAGCGACGTGACGAACGCGGCGCCTGCTGGCAGCTCTTGCTGTTGAAGCCACGCGATGGCGTCGGCCTCATGCACCTCGCGGGTTGGGCTCACGAGCCGGAGGGCTCGATCCCCAGCGCACGCAGGTGGTCTGGGTGGTTCTGCGCGATGCCCTGATAGGTCGCCGCCAACTCGAGCGCCTGATGCATGTCGCTATGCATGCTTTGATACGCGGCTCGCTTGGTCATTTGCAGCGCAGCAGCCGGCAGCGCGGCCATCTTGTCGGCGCGTTCGCGCGCGACGGATAGCAGGTCTTCGTCGGCAACGACTTCGTGCACCAGGCCAATACGCAGCGCTTCGTCGCTGTCGAGCACGCGGCCGTTCATCATCATCTCGAGTGCGCGCGGGAACCCGACGGTGCGCTGCAGGAAGAACGCGCCGCCGTCACCCGGCACCAGGCCGACTGCCACGAACGTCGACCCCATTTTGGCGGAACTCGCGGCGATGCGGATGTCGCACATGCAGGCGAGATCGAGTCCGGCGCCGATCGCTGCGCCGTTGATCGCGGCGAACAGTGGCTTGCGGAACTCTGCGATGCGTCGTGGCACCGATTGGATGCCGTCCAGATAGCGCTGCCGCAGTTCGGTGGCGTCGCCGGCGAACATGCCCGAGCGCGCCTTCATCGCCTTGATGTCGCCGCCGGCATGGAACGACTTGCCGGCGCCGGTCAGGATGGCGCAGCGCACGTCGGCGTTTTGTTCGGCTTGGTCGAGCGCCTGGACTAACTGCACACACATCTCTTCGCTGTAGGCATTGCGCGCGTCTGGTCGATCGAGCGTGATCGTGGCCAGGGCGCCATCGACGGCGAAGCGAACGTGTTGCGGGTCAGTCATGGCGTCAGTTCTTGCGGACGTTGATCTTCGATAGCTGCGCAGCGAACGGGTTCGCTGCCGCTTCCTTCGGGCCAAAGTCGCGCTGACCGGTGTCGCGCGGTGGGCGTTGCCCGCCACGCTGTTGTCCACCGCCGCGGTTCGGGCTGCTGCTACGGTTCGGGCTGCCGCCATGGTTCGGGCTGCCGCCACGTTGCTGAGCACCACGCTGCTGCGGACGACTGTCGCCACCTGGCGGCCGTTCGCCACGCGCATCACCACCAGCCTCAATCGCCTCGTGCAACTTCATCGTTAACGCGATGCGGTTGCGCGGGATGTCGATCGCCGTGACCTTGACCTTGACGATCTGGCCGGCCTTCACGACTTCGCGCGGATCCTCGACGAAGCGGTCGGCGAGTTGGCTGATGTGCACGAGGCCATCCTGGTGCACGCCGATGTCGACAAAGGCACCGAATGCCGTGACGTTGGACACGACGCCTTCGAGCTGCATGCCTTCCTTCAGGTCGCCGATCGCCTCGACGCCTTCGACAAAGGCCGCCGCCTTGAACTCAGGACGCGGGTCGCGGCCCGGCTTCTCAAGCTCGGCGATGATGTCGGTAACGGTTGGCACGCCAAACGTGTCGTCGACGAATGCCTCGGGCTTCAGCGTGCGCAGCAAGTCGCTGTCACCGAGCAACGAACCGACGTCCTTGCCAGTCTGGGTAAGGATGCGTTCGACGACCGGGTAGGCCTCGGGGTGCACGGCGCTGCGATCGAGCGGGTCCTTGCCGTCCGCAATGCGCAGGAAGCCGGCGGCTTGCTCGAACGCCTTTGGACCGAGGCGCGAAACCTTCAGCAGCTCCTTGCGAGTCTTGAACGGACCGTTTGCATCGCGGTGCGTCACGATGTTCTTGGCCAGCGTCGACGACAGGCCGGCGACGCGGCCGAGCAGTGCCTCACTGGCAGTGTTGAGGTCGACGCCGACGTGGTTCACGCAGTCTTCGACGGTCGCATCGAGCGAACGGGCGAGCTGGCTCTGGTTGACGTCATGTTGGTATTGGCCGACACCGATCGCCTTCGGGTCGATCTTGACTAGCTCCGCAAGCGGGTCTTGCAGGCGTCGCGCAATCGACACCGCGCCACGCAGGGAGACGTCCATGTCGGGGAACTCACGCGACGCGCGCTCGCTCGCCGAGTAGACCGACGCGCCGGCTTCGCTGACCACCAGCTTCTGCAAACCGAGTTCGGGGTGCGCCTTGATCAACGCGGCGAACAGGCGGTCGCTCTCGCGCGAGCCAGTGCCGTTGCCGATCGAAACAACTTCGACGCCGTGCTGCTTGCACAGTATGCCGAGTCGCGCGATCGAACCGTCCCAGTCGTTGCGCGGCACGTGCGGGAAAACGGTGTCGGTCGCGAGCACCTTGCCGGTGCGGTCGACGATCGCCAGCTTGCAGCCGGTGCGTAGGCCCGGGTCGAAGCCGAGGATGGACTTCGGTCCAGCGGGCGCGGCCAGTAGCAGGTCGCGCAAGTTGTCGGCGAACACGCGGATCGCCTGCACTTCCGAACGCTCGCGCAGGTTGCTCATCAAGTCGGTCTCGACGTGCAGCGAGATCTTCGCCTTCCACGCAAGCCGTGCCGTCGTGGTCAGCCACGCATCGGCGGGGCGGCCCTGCTCGGCAATGTTAAAGCGCTCCATGACCAGGCGTTGGCCCTGCTCGGCATCGCCGATTGCGTAGTTGCCTTCGTCGGTGTCGCCTTCGAAGCCGAGGAACGCATCCAAGAAGCCTTCCTTGCGCGCCCGGAAGAACGCCAACGCGCGGTGGCTCGGCACGTGCTCAAGCGGCTCGTCGTGCGCGAAGTAATCTCGGAAGCGCTGCGCATCGGGATCGGTCTCCTTGCCCTTAGCTACCTTAGTCACGACGCGCGACGACGTTCCCAGCCATTCGCGAACCTTGCCGATCAGCTCGGCATCTTCGGCGAACTCCTCAATCAGGATGAAGCGCGCGCCTTCGAGCGCGGCGTCGGCCGTCGCCACTTCCTTATCGGGAGCGAGGAACCCTGCTGCGACCACCTTCGGATCTTGGTTCGGGTCGGCGAGCAGTTGGTCGGCGAGCGGCTGCAGGCCTGCTTCGCGCGCGATCATCGCCTTGGTGCGACGCTTCTGCTTGTAGGGCAGGTAGAGGTCTTCGAGCTTCTGCTTGGTCGCGGCGCCGTCAATCGACTTGCGCAAGGCATCCGTCATCTTGCCCTGCTCGACGATGCTCGCGATGACGGTTTCGCGGCGCGCCTCGAGTTCACGCAGGTAGCCCAAGCGTTCTTCCAGGGCGCGCAGTTGGATGTCGTCGAGACCCCCAGTGACCTCCTTGCGATAGCGAGCGATGAAGGGCACCGTCGCCCCTTCGTCGATCAAGCTAACGGTCTTTTGGACCTGTTCTTCTCGGACGTCTAACTCGCGGGCGATGCGCGCTTCGATGGTTGCGGTCACTAGGCTCTCGGTTGTTACAGTAGTTCGCCGGCTGACCCCGACGATCTAGACAACATTAGCCCGGAGTTGCCTAGACGCCAGCAGCAGACATGCGCTGATGTTGTCGCTTGCGCCGATACAGCGCGGTGAGGATACCGGCCACGGCGCCGGCGAGGCCTGCGACCATCAGGTTGCTGACAGTGCTCTCGGGTTCTTTGGCGCCGCTGAAGGTCGCTAACACGTCTTCAGAGTTTTTCTGAGCGGTGCTATCGCCCGCCGTGAACTCGCACTCGAAATACTGCAGGTGGTCTCCGGCCGGCACGATATACGTGTCCAAGCGCCACGGGGAACTCGTGGTCTCATGCTCGAAGTGCAGCAGCAGCGATGGCACGCCCCAAAGTTGGCTGGTCTCGAACCCCGAGCAAACCACCTTCCGTCCGCCGGTCGACAGCTTGTCGATCAGCGCGTCACGAGTTCGCTCGACGGCGTCTTTGCCCAGCAAGGTGCTGCTCGATTCGACCACGTCGTCTGAGTAGCAGTTGATCAGTTGCAGGGCATCGTTGTTGGGGCCCTGGCGATGTAGCACGACGTTCTTAGCGGTCCGTTCTTCGGTTCGCAGTTCTTGGATGAGTGCCAATACGCTGGCGCGCGAACGCTCTGCCGTCGGATCCGTCGCGCGCTCGTCCTGCTCAAGCTCCGCTTGCTGGAGCACCGTCCAATCCGTCGACGGAGCAATCTGCCCCGTGCCATTCGGCAACGCGACACCCTGCGCAGCCAACGAACCCACCAAGACCAACCCAAGCACAACCAGATCACATCGCATCGCGAACATGTTAGTACGGTGCCTGGACAGAAAACAACAAACTCGGTGACACGATGTCGCGAGGTGTGCACATCCCGCCGGTAACGGGAAAGCTCGGAGGGCCTGTTCGCCTAATGTCGCGAGCAACGGATACTGGTCGCATGCCGGATCTGTGGAGAACGCTGCTGGTAGCGGTGGCGAGCCATCTGGCGCTTTCCTGCTGCCTGCCTGCCCAGGGACTGGCGGCGGCGCTGCGGGCGGGCAACGCCAGCGCGGTGACGGCGGCGCTGGCGGTGATCGACGTGCCTTCGGAGGCGGACGTCGACAATCACGAAGACATGGCGGAGCGCACGCTCCTACCAGTCCAATAAGGTCAGCACGAGATCAGAGCCATCGAAATGAAACTCTGTCGACTCCGCACCGGCGCTCGCGAACCCAAGATGTGCGTCGAGGGCTCCACGTATGGCTAACGTCCTTGGGTGATTAGCTGCGAGGCGAAGCATCGTCGGTCTGCATCGTCTAGTTGGATGGCCAACCTACACCTCAAGGTCGCTGGGCTCGACACGCAACCACCGTACGAAGGTCAGTCCGGGCATCGCCAGCGCACTGCCTACTGTGCCTACATGCACAGCTAGCAACGGCCGCCAAAAAGCCTCCGCGGTGCCCAGGTCAATTGAGAACATCAACAGAGCGGCAATGTGCAATATGGCAAACAGGCAGAAGTAGCTCATCAGAATCCAAAACTCTGTGGTCCTCCAACCACTCCAGTGCGCCGACGCCACCAAGAACACAACAAGGGCGAGGGCGTTGGCACTGATCGGCGGATCCGCAAATCCACCGTTGGCATTCCCGTGAGAATAGCCCGGCTGCAGAAACATCAACCAAGCGAGCCATAGACCCGGCCCCGTGAGCCATACACCCCAGGTCACTGCGGCAAATCTGCGGCTCACCTTGTCGTGTGCATCGTGATGTGCTGACTGGTCCATGCAGCGTCGTGTTCGGCAAAGGGCGTTCGACACCCGAAAGCAGTGGCCTCACTGTCATCCTAGCCGGTGCCCGCCAGTTGCCAAGCAGGCCGCCGCCTGACAGCCAGCCCCTTCTCTCGATCTGCCCTGTCGAGTGCTGGCGTGTTAGGCAGACCCGTCTAACACAGGCGCCCGCTTCCTCGTTACCCAACGTCCTGAGCACGCTTCTGACAGCGGCTCACATGTCCGGCGCAGGGCAAGCGACGGAGTGCATTCTCGCAAGCGGTGTGTTTGCTGTTCATGCAGCCAAACGCGGTCACTAGACTGCGCCGATGAAGAAGGCACTACTTGCATTCGTTCCACTCGTCGCTGGCGTTGCCATCGCTGCGTGGCCAGCAGACCCACTGGACTACTGTCAGTTGAAGCTGGTCTACCGGGCCGGCGGCATGGTCAAGGAGCGAGGCTATATCGCGGTCAATGATGAAACGGCCAAGACCTACAAGACGGGCGTTTGGACCTATTGGCGTGAGGACGGTACGAAGCGGTTGGAGGGCGCCTTTGAGAACGGCAAGCGGGAAGGCGTCTGGGTCCACTGGGATGACAAGGGCAAGCAGAAGCCGGAGGGCACCTACAAGAACGGCAAGAGGGAAGGCGACTTGCCCTCCGCCATCTCAATGGATGCCGCCATTACCGAGTTGATGGCTAAGGACGAACAACCGGTCGAAGGCATCACCGTGCAGCACGTGTTGATTGCGTTCAAAGGTGCGCCGCGAGTTAGGGCCACGCGAAGCAAGGACGAGGCCAAGAAGCTTGCCGAGAAGATCTGGGGCGAAGCCCTCGGCGGCGCCACCTTTAAGGATCTGATGAATAAGCACAGTGACGACGGCGGTGGGGGCGAATACCCGATGACCAAGGCTGGGCGTGGTGGCATGGTCGGCGGCTTCGGCAACGTTGGCTTCCGACTCAAGATCGGCGAAATCGGCGTTGCGCCGTGGCACGCTAAGGACAGTCCCTACGGCTGGCACATCATTAAGCGCGTCAAGTAGGTCAGCCCGTTGGCGTTGGCGCGCAACGCTCTGTTACCGGAGCAGCGAAGCCATGTGCTTGGCTTGTGCTCTATTGCATAGCACAACAACAAGCAGGGCCGCGCGACTACTGCAGCGGCATCAACAGTGGCAACGTCAACGTCGTCACGATCCACGTGATGATCGCGAACGGACCCCCGAGCACGACGTAGTCGCGGAAGCGGTAGCGGCCGGGCCCCATGACTAGGATCGTCGATTCGTGGGCGAACGGGGTCACGAAGGCCGACGAGACGCAGATGGCGACGCCCAGCAAGAACGGTCCTGGCTTGCAGTCGGCAGCCTTCGCCAGCGCGAGTGCAATGGGCGCGAGCAGTACCGCGACGGCGGCGTTCTCGATCAACTGCGTCATGACCACTGCCAACAGCAGCAAGACCGCTAGCAGGACTTGAGGCGACGAGTCCGCGAACGTGTTCGCCATGCCTTCGGCAAACCACTGCGCCGTGCCGGTTACTTGCAGCGCCTCGCCGAACGGAATCATCGCGCCAACGATGACCAGCGCTTGCAGGTCGATTGCTTCATAGGCCGAACGCATGCCGACCGTGCCACACAGGATCGCGGCCATCGCGGCAAACGGAATCGCAACTTGCGGTTGTAGCAAGCCGGTGGCGCTGGTGATGACCATCGCCGCCATGATGCCGATGACCAAGAAGGCCTGGGACTTGCTCGCCGTCGGCAGCGATTGCGTTTCGAGTAGCAGCAGGTTTGGGTTGCGGCGTAGGCGTTGCAGTTCGGCTTCGTGGCCGACGAGCAGCAGCGAGTCACCACTCTTGAGCGGCTCAGCCAGCGGACGCTCGCGGATCGAACGACCGCGGCGGCTGATTGCCAGCGGACTGACGCCGTAGCGGTGGTGGAAGTCGAGGTCGCGCAGGCTGTGGTGCAGCAGCTCGCTGTCCGGCGGCAGGATCGCTTCGACCATGCGCAGGTCGGCCGAACGCAGCGTCTTGTCGTCGACCTTCAGTTCTTCCTTGACGCTCAATCCGCCGTGCAACGCATCGGTGATCGCGGTGATGCGACCTTGGATGACTAATACGTCCTTGGCCATTACCTTCAGCCACGGGTTCGGCGGCAGGAACTGCTTGCCGCGAATGAGCTGCAGCACCGTCACGTCCTTGCCGGGCAGGTCGAGCTCGCCGAGCGTCTTGCCGATGACGTCTGAACCTGGCTCTGCCATCGTCTCGGTTAAATACTCGGCCACCTCGTAGCGGCTCTCGAGCGACGGGCTGGCGTTGGCCTTCGGAAGGAAGCGACGGCCAACGAGCACGAACCAAGTGATGCACGCAACAAAGACCGCGGCACCTACCGGCGCGAACGCGAAGAATCCCAGGCCCTCGCCAGTGTGTTCGCGCAAGAAGTCCGACAAGATCACGTTGCTGCGCGTGCCGATCAGCGTCCACTTGCCACCGAGCAGTGATGCGAACGCCAACAGCATCAGAATGCGCGACGGTGCGTAGCCACGTTCGCGGCAGATGGCCATGACTGGTGGCATCCACACCAACACCGTCGTTGTGTCGTTGACGATTGCGCTGAAGCCAGTGACGAGCACCAGCACCGTCAGTTGGAAGCGCAGTTCACTCGTCGCCCCAGCCGCTAGCAGTCGGCCACCGAGTATCTGCGCCGCGCCCGTTCGCACCATCGCCGCCGACAGCACGAACATCGATGCGACCATCAACAGCGCCGGGCTGCCAAATCCATGGAACGCCTGGTTTGGCGTCAGGATTGCGGCGAGACCGGTGTGCACGGCGCCTGCCTCAGGTGTTTGCCAAGGCACCAGCAGCGACAGCATCACTAGCAGCGCCGTCACATCGGGCCGTAGGCGTTGCATGTAGAACGACACCAAGGCCAGCAGCAGGACGACGGCGAGGTAAATGGCGGCTGGGGTATTCATCGACGAGGCGTAATGACATACCCGAATCCCGGGTCGCGGGCATCTGCGAGTCGGTCATCTTCGTCCTTGGCTTGACCGCAGAACGGGTGGCTTTGATGATCGGCGTGTGGGCTCAACCTGGGTTCGCACCGAATATCCGATGCCAAGCTTGTCCGTTCGTACCGTTCTTTGTGCACTCCTTCTGTCGATCACTCTGGCTGCGCAAGGCGGCGCCACGGAGAACATCCGCAAGTTGCTGAGCGAGCGCGATGATGCCGACATCAAGCTGATCGAGAAAATCGGCCGCGAGCGTTCGCGCGAAGCGGCCGAAGGTCTCATCAAGGCCTACGACAAATGCGTGACGCTGCTGTTCCGTCGCGAGATCGCCAAGACGTTGGCCTGGTTCGGCAACCTGCCCGACAGCCAGCAACCGGCGCTCGACAAGTTGGCCGAGATCGCCGGCGGCAGTCAAGAGGAAGAACTGCGCAGGTTGGCGCTGCGCGGCCTCGCGCAGTCGCACACGATCGGCAAGCAGTTGCTGCAGCGCATCATCGACTCCAAGGCCTCCGACGAACTGCGCGAGCCGGCGATGGTCGAGCACGTCAAGTTGGCGGCGGCCACGGATGCTGATTGGTATCGCGAGGTTTGGAACCTCCAGAAGAAGCAGCGCAAGGATGAGAACGGCGACATCATGGCGCCGGAGCTCAACGCGATTCGTCTGTTGGCGTTCAAGGGCGCGCTGCCATACCTGTCCGAAGCGGAGTTGGTGCAAACGCTGAAGCGCGACGCCGATTCGAAGATCCGGCGCATGGCGCTCGAGTGGATGGAGCGCAAGAGCATGCCGAAGGCGCTGTCGATGGCCGAGATGATCCTCGGCCGTGTGACATACTTTGGTGGCGAGCGCTCGGTCGCTGCGCGCATGATTGCGGAAGCGAAGGGGCCGAAGGCGATGGCGGGCTTTCTCAAGTTGGCGAAGAAGCGCGACGTGACGCAGGAAGATCTTCGTCGCGAGATGGCGCGATTGATCTCGACGTTTGATGACAAAAAGACGCAGAAGCGCGCCGCTGGTTTGATCGGCAAAGGCAAGCCGCACGAGAAGGTGTTCGCGCTGCTGGCAACGGTCAAGATCAACACGCCCAAGGCGCTAACTGCGGTTCGCAAGTGCTTGAAGGACAAAGATGTTTCAGTGCGCCGCGCGGCGGGCGAGGCACTTGCAGCGCGTCGCGATCGTCAATCCGTTCCTGCCTTGCGTGCTCTGATGGCGAAGGCCCAGGGCCCCGAAGACATCCGGATCGCTCTCGAGGCCATCAACGCGATTGAAGGCCCCATGAGCGCCTGGTTGAAGGAAATCGCCGGCTACACGACCTACGAAGATCGCGACGTGCGCAATGCCGCGATGGAAGTGCTTCGGGATGCGCATGACAAGCGCCAGCTCGAACCGTTGATGGTTGCCTTGGAACATCCGGATTGGTCGACGCGTTTGCTCGCAATCCAAGCGATGGCCGGCCTTAAGCAGGCGTCCACGGTTGGCAAGCTCGTCGAGCGCATGAACAAAGAATCGGGCCGCATGAAGAAGCAGCTCGCCGCAGCGTTGTGGGAGCTGACCGCGCAACCGTTTGACGAAGACGAAGACAAGTGGGCGGCGTGGTGGAAGGTCGCCAAGAAGGATTTCAAGATTGCGTCCAGGAAGGAAATGGATGCGGCCAAGAAGGCGCGTGAACGTCGCCGCTTGACTCAGCGCACGGTTAGCAAGGCCAAGTTCTTCGGCATCAAGGTCGAATCGCACCGCGTGATCTTCGTGCTCGATGTGTCCGGATCGATGATGGAGTCGATGTATGGCCGCGAGGTCAACGGTCGCGGCGCCACGCGTATCGATATCGCTAAGCAAGAACTCACGAAGGCTGTCGAGAACCTCGACCCTGGCGCACTATTCAACATCCTCACGTTCTCATCCGGCGTCGCGCGGTGGATGTCGGGTGGCATCGTCACCAGCAACGATGCGAGTCGTGAAGAAGCCAAGACGTGGATCGAGCGACTTGGCGCAGGTGGCGGCACCAATCTTTATGACTCGGTGCGCGAAGCGTTCAAAGACAAGGACGTCGATACGGTCTTCATCCTGTCCGATGGCGAGCCTACGACCGGTGAGGTGCTCGATCCGTTCCGCATCCGCGAAGACGTCGCGCGCTGGAACAAGCACCGCAAGATCAAGATCAACACGATCGCCATTGGCGGCAACCTCGAGGTGTTGGAGTGGCTGGCACAGGATGCTGGCGGCAAATACCGGCAGATGAGGTAGGGCGTGCGATTGAGCGCTGACTTGCGACCGTGTGCCTGGCACAGAATCGACTCATTCGCGACACGTCGATAGGCACCCCATGGCGCGCCGATTGAATGCGTTGCTGCTGTGCCTGGCACCATACTGACAGATTGGTGCCGGTGATGGGCCCACGGCAACGGTGGTTGCAGGTCGGGTAACGGTCATCACTTGCGCAGTACCGTAGTGGGACGGAGGGGGAGCGTCGCGGGCGATTGGCTGTTACACTTCTACGACCTCGTCCTGCCCAAGGACCAATCGTCTCTCCACCTCCATGCTTACGAACCTTTCTAGGGCTGCGGTGCTTGCGTGCGCCGTTGCTGTCTCCGTGTCTGCACAGGCACCCCAAGCTGAGCGGATCAATCTCCGTTACCAGTCGTTCGACCCGGCCGTGAGTCAGCCGGAAGTGCCGAAGGCGCTCCGCTCGACTTCCATGATGCAGATGCACATCGTGCAGTTTGCTTCTGTGCCGACCCAAGCCGATCGCGATGCGATTGCGGCTGCTGGCGGCACGGTCATTGGTTACCTGCCGGTCAATGCCTACGTCGTTCGCATGACCTCGGGTCAGGCCGCGGCCGTCAACGCGCACAATACCGTTCGCTGGATCGGTGGCTACCAGCCGGCGTATCGCATCGAGCCTGCACTGATCAAGCAGCAGGCTTGGCTGAACCCTCAGCAGGTTCGCTACAACATCGTTGTCGCCGACAAGCACAACGACAAGCCGGCGCTCGCCCAGAAGATCCAAGCGATCGGCGGCACCGTCGACAATGAGCAGACCGGCAGCTTGCTGTTCACGGTCACGCTGACCGGCCCGCAGCTTATGCAGGCCGCAGGCATGG
>JBNMND010000066.1:0-21487 GCA_051274975.1 Planctomycetota bacterium
GTCTTCAGGATCGCGAAACTCACGCCGTAAGAGTAGGCACTGTCGCCTTCCGGAGCCACACAGGACTGATGCCTGTCGGCTGGCGAGCGGGTCTCTTGCGTTGCTTTACCGTTTGGCACGCCGAAGTCCGTCGGGGGTTGTGGAAGTCGTGCGCCCGGCACGCCAAGATTGCCGTCGTGCTCGAAGAACCGAAAGACTTCTGCCGCCTTTGGCTGCTCCGCCATCCCGAACTAGAAATCGGTGCCTCCGAAACTGCCATCGGCGCAGGCCCGGCGGAACTCAGTCGGCGCGGCCGCGCCCAGATTCTACGCTGGATGGAATTGTTGAAGGACGTCGAGGTCGAGCTCGTCAGCAGTGGCCCGCAGCCGCAGTGTCACGACGCCGCGCGCGGCTTGGCCGAGGCTAAGAAGCTGGAGGTCGTCGTCGACACCCGGCTGCGTGATCAAGAAATGGGGCAGTGGCAGGGGCGCCAGTGGCAAGAAATCATGCGGGACCAGGACGGCGCGGTGCGCACGTTCTTCAGCGAGTTTGGCGACACTGCGGCGCCCGGCGGCGAACGTCTCGGTGAGGCTGTCGAACGCATGCTGCAGTGGTGGGCGGAGACGATGCCAAAGGTCGCAGGCAAGACGGTTGTCGTTGTCGGCTCCGGCACGATCCTGACTGGCTTCGCTGCGGCGATGCTCGGCATGAGGCTGTCGCGTTGCTTGTCACTTAATCTACCGTTCGGCGGCGTCGGCATTTTGGATGCGTTCGAGAATGGTGTGCGCATCTCGGCGTGGAATGCCGACGTCTGGCATTAAGTCGTCCGGCAATAGGCGAAAACAAGCATGGGTAACGACGCCAAGGTCCTTAGTCCGCCGCTGCGGACCGACCGCATCCGGTCCGGTCGCCGAAGATTGGTGCGTGACTTTGTGGTCGAGATTGAAGACTGCAAGTTCACGATCTTGGAATTGACGACTAGCGACTTCAGTTCGATCCCGAACTTCGCGCGGTGGCTGGTGCGTTGGTCGAAGGTCGACTTGGCGGGGGTCGTGCACGACGCGCTTTACCATGACGGTGGCCCGCTGACGCGCGGCCAGGCAGAGGACGCACGCTAATAGGGAGGCATAGAGCGAGGATCGGCGCATGGAGCGAGGGGAGCGGGGACGCAGATTATTGTAGCAACTCGTCTCGATCCGGTCGCAAAGGGAGCGAGCTTCGGCCAGCCGCCGGCTGCCGCTACTGTGGTGTTCATGAAGCGACTGCTGACGGCGGTTCTGTTCGGCCTACTTGCCTCGATGGCTTTGGCGCAAGAGGCGCCGTACTACCCGGGAACATGGCCTGACTGGGAGGCGGTGGCGCCGGGGCAGGTGGCGATCGACCAGAAGCGGCTCGATGCGGCGGTCACGTTCGCCAAGGAGAACTTCGATCGCGACGGTGGCTTCGACCCCTCGCGCGAGCCGTATGGCGCAACGGTTGGTCCAACCAAGCCGCCGTCCGGCATGAACGGTTTGATTCTGGTCGGCGGTCGCATCGTCGCCGAGTGGGGCGATACCCGCGAAGTTGACATGACGTTCAGCGTCACCAAAACCTACCTGTCGACCACGGCCGGTCTCGCGTTCGACGACGGCTTGATTCGCGACGTGCAGCACCCGGTTCGCAGCTACGTGCAGGACGGCAGTTTCGATGCTGCGCACAACCGGCCGATCACGTGGCACCAGTTGCTCAACCAAACCAGTGGTTGGGAAGGCACGTTGTGGGGCAAGCCGGACTGGGCCGACCGCTACGTTCGCGAGCGGCGCCCATCGGAATTGCCTGGCCAGCACTGGCGCTACAACGACGTGCGCGTCAACCAACTCGCGCTGTCGTTGACGCATGTCTTCCGCGAACCGCTGCCACGCGTCTTGAAGACGCGCATCATGGATGTGATTGGTTGCTCACCGACGTGGCGTTGGCACGGCTACGAGAACTCTTGGGTCACGGTCGACGGCTTGAAGATGCAGTCGGTGTCTGGCGGCGGCCATTGGGGCGGCGGCATGTTCATTAGCTCGCGGGACCATGCGCGTTTTGGTCTGCTGATGGCGCGCAACGGCAAGTGGCGCGACCGGCAGTTGCTGTCCTCGCGATGGATCGAGATGGCCAAGCAACCGACCAAGCACAAAGAGACCTACGGCTACATGAACTGGTTCCTTAACACGGACAAGGCGAAGCAGTTCGCCAGTGCTCCGGTCGGCGACGTGTTCTTTCTTGGCGCCGGCACCAACATGGTGTGGCTGTGTCCGTCGAAGGACATGGTGGTCGTCGTGCGCTGGATGCAGCGGCGGCAGGTGGACGCGTTCTGTAAGAAGGTCTTAGCCGCGTTCGACTAGGTCGCAGGAAAAGTGCGAGAGGGCCGCGCGCGGGATTGTTTCAAAAAATGCGTTGGTTGTCCGGCGCAGCCCTCTCATCACTCTGTAGTCCAGCAATGCGTCGCGGTTGCCGTTTGTGATTAGAATTCTGGGTGGCTTTGCGGGCGTGCAAATCGCGAACTGCTACCGTTCGTTTGTGCAGCACGATGTGGCGAGGCGACTTAGGTGACGGACGAGGCACGGCCACGAGTCATCGCGTTGGGCGCGAGCAATCTGACACGGCTCTTGCCGGCCATGATGCGAGTTCGGTCCGCTGCATGTGAGCAACGTTCCACCGCCTGCGAGTGGTTCGTGGCCGCCGGCCTCGGCCGTTCCTACGGACTGCGGAGTCGGCTCCTTGGGCGTCAGTTGCCGGGTATGGATGGTTGTGGTTTGTGGCCAGCGCTTGCGGCCGCGGAACCTGTCGCGGCGACCGGCAGCGCGACCGGCATCGTGACCGATGTTGGCAACGACATCTTCTACGGCGTTGAAGTTGAGCAGGTGCTGGCTTGGGTCGAGCACGCGTTGCAGCGGTTGCGGCCGTTCGTCGATCGATTGGTGATTACCGGCGTGCCGCCCAGCGTGTTCGAACTTGGTGCGCTGCGGTTCTGGGTGATGCGGCGCATTATCGTGCCGTCGTGCAAGTTGGATCTCGCTGAGGGCAAACGCCGTGCGACCGCGTTGCACGAGGGCTTGCGCGCGTTGGCCGAACGCTACCAGGCCGTGTTCTTGATCGGCCAACGGCACTGGTATGGCTGGGATGCGATCCACGTTAAGCGACGCCATTGGCGCACGTTTGTGGAGCAGCTGTTGGGCGTGCCGCGCGCGCGCGTTCTGCCACGGCTCCCGAGTCATCGCGGTCGTTTTGTGCCCGAGTTGCGATGGATGTTCGGCCGCGAACAGCGAGCGGAACAGCCCGCGGTGCAGTGGTCGGATGGCACGACGTTGTCCATCTACTGAAATTGGCGATCGATTGAGCTGGGGCCTACCGCGCTTCGACGTCCGGAGGTTGCGCTCCGGTATAGACGCACAGCCGCCGCAGATAGTCTTCGTAGAATTGCGTCGAGCCGGCGACGTAACCCGCGACGGAGATGCGGCCGATGCCCTTGATGCGCTGGGTCATGCTGTCGAACCAGAAATCTGGAACGAGAGCGTGGGGCGCGGCCTTGGCGAATCGCTCGCGATACAGGCGGCGTGCCATCGCGAGCATGGGGGCTTGCCGGACACGACCTGAGTATTGACGGATTGCCGTCACTTGCCGGGGACAATCTCGTGCTGTTGTGCTGAGAGCTACTGTGCTCAGGGGCTACCCCGAGCAGCAGTCTCAGTCTTGCTTCGGCGTCGAGCCGCCGGATGGCGCATCGGATGTGCCGCTTTTCGGCTTGTCGCCGTCGCTCGGCTTGTTGGTCGCTTCGGTGTCCTTCTTCGCGTCGTTCTTGTAGGCGTCGCCACGATAGTCCGTCTGGTAGAACCCAGAGCCCTTGAAGATGACGCCGGCGCCAGTGCCGATCAGGCGTTCGAGCTTGGACTTCTTACACGACGGACACTTCTTCAACGGGTCCGAGCTCATGCTCTGAAACTCTTCGAAGCGATGGCCGCAGGCCGAACATGCGTAGTCGTAGGTAGGCATCGTCGTGCGTCGTCGTGTGTCTTCGTGCACCTTCGTGCGCCGCTGGTGGTGGTGTCCTAGTTGCCTTTGGCGCTTTGCGCGCTAGGCCTGTGGCGGTGGGCCCGCAACGATGACCTTGCTGTGGCGCACTACGTGCTCGCCGAGCAAGTAGCCGGTCTGCACAACGCGCACGACTTGGTTCTCGTCGACTTCGCCATTCGGCTCGACGCCGAGGGCTTCGTGGTGAGCCGGATCGAACGGCTTGCCAATCGCCGGGATCTCTTGCAGCCCATGGCGTTCGAGCGCGCCGTTGAGCAGCGTTTGCACCATGCGCACACCTTCGACGAGGCCGGCCGTAGCTTGCTCACTGCCACCGTCTTCGGCTGCCGTGTCGTAGGCCTGCAGCGCTAGCCCGAAGCTGTCGAGAACGGGCAGCAGTTCTTGGGTCATGCCTTCCAAGACGCGGCGACGGCTGTCGTCCATCTCCTGCCGTTGTCGGCGTCGGATGTTTTGAGTGTCGGCCATCGCGCGCTGCAGCTTCTGCTCCAGCAAGTCGCGTTCGGCGCGCACCTTGGTCAATTCGACTTCGTGAGCAGGGATCTCCACAGTTGGTTCCGTCGAAGTTTCCTTCGCGTCTTGGCCTTGGTTTTCCGCGTTCGCATCCGGGTTGATGCCGTCGGCGTTGTTGCCGTTGGCGCCGGTGTCGTCGTTCGAGTTGTTGTCGCTTGGATCGTTCACAGTCTGCTCCTGCTTGCTCACGAGAAGATGTCCTTCACTTTCTCGAAGATGGTCTTCTTCTGGTCCTTCTTGCTCTTCTTGCCGGTCTCAAGCTCATCGAACTTGGCCAACAACTCGGATTGTTCACTGGTGATCTTTTTGGGCACGGTCACCTGGATCTGTACGACCAGGTTGCCGCGGCCGTAGCCGTCGGGGCGAGGCAGGCCGTGGTTGCGAACGCGCAGCTTCTCGCCTGGCTGGGTGCCTGCCGGGATCTTCATCGCGACCGATTCGCCGGTGATCGTGGGGATGTGCACTTCGTCGCCGGTGACTGCTTGGCGGAACGAGATGCGCGTCTGCATCAGCAGGTCATCGCCGTAGCGCGTGAAGACATCGTGTTCCTTGACGTTCAACACGACGATCAAGTCGCCAGGTGGGGCACCGCCTTCGCCAGGCTCGCCCTGGCCGGGGATGCGTTCGGCGTGACCGTCTTGGATGCCGGCCGGGATCGTGATGTTGACCGGCGAGGACTTCGGCACTGCGCCGCGACCCTTGCAGGCGCCACACGGTGATTCGATCATTTCGCCCTGACCTTCACAAGTCGGGCAGGTCTGACGCAGTTGGAAGAAGCCTTGCGCGCGGATGACTTGGCCGTGGCCTTCACAAGTGCTACAGGTCTTCTTCTTGGTGCCAGTCTTGGCGCCACTGCCGCCGCACTTGCCACACGCCTCGGCGCGCTTCAGTTCGATGGTCTTCTTGACGCCGGTCGCGACCTCTTCGAGGGACAGTGCCAATTCGACTTTGAGGCTGCTGCCGCGTCGACCGCGACCGCGTCGGCCACCGCCAAAGATCTGGTCGAAGAAGCCGCCACCGCCACCACCACCTCCGCCACCGCCGAACATGTCGCCGAACGCAGAGAAGATGTCTTCGGCCGAACTAAATCCAGCACCACCGCCGCCACCAGCACCGTCGACACCTGCGTGTCCGTATTGGTCGTAGCGTGGCTTCTTGTCGGCGTCGCTGAGCACGGCATACGCCTCAGCAGCTTCCTTGAAGCGCTGTTCGGCGGCTGCATCCCCGGGGTTCTTGTCCGGGTGGTTCTCGATCGCCATCTTGCGGTAAGCCCGCTTGATGCTGTCGTCGTCGGCCGATCGATCGACGCCGAGAACTTCGTAGTAGTCGCGCTTAGAGGACATCAGTGTTGGCGCAGGAGTGGGTGGGTTGGACGGGAGGGAGAAATCTCCAGTGCCAACGGATGAACAGTCATTTTATCGACTGTTCATCAACATCAAGAACACTCGGATCAGCCGGCACAAGCCGGCAGCCCCAAGTCCTCTAGGAACGGCGCCCTAAGGCGCCCTCCCTTCGGGCGTGTGCTGGCCAGTTGGCCAACCATTCTCGACGCAGGTGTTATCAGCAGCCGGACGGAAAACATCGAGCTACTTGCGATCCCGGCTTCGCCGGGCACCAAATCAGGCAAACGTCGCCGCAAGCGAAAACGTTGAGCTGATCGGAAACCGGCTAGGCCGGTAGCTGATCAGCTCGTGCTGCCTTCGACTGCCTTGGACTCTTCCTGAATGCTTGTGACCATGGTGTTGGTCGTCAGCATGAGGCCAGCGATGCTGGCAGCATTCTGCAGCGCGGAGCGAACGACCTTGGTCGGGTCGACGACGCCGGCCTTGAACATGTCGGTCCACTCGCCGGTCAGCGCATTGAAGCCTTCGTTCGGCTTCTTGCTGCCCGCTTCGTCGACAACAACCGAGCCGTCTTCGCCTGCGTTGGTCGCGATCTGACGCATCGGCGCTTCGCAGGCGCGCTTGATGATCTCGATACCAAAGCGAAGGTCTCCCTTGGCCTTGAGGCTGTCGAGCACCTTGCTGGCGCGAAGCAGTGCCGTGCCACCGCCGGGCACGATGCCCTCTTCGACGGCTGCGCGGGTTGCGTTCAGCGCGTCTTCGATGCGCTGCTTCTTCTGCTTCATGTCCGCTTCGGTCATTGCACCGGAACGAATGATCGCGACACCGCCGGTCAACTTGGCGAGGCGCTCTTGCAGCTTCTCGCGGTCGTAGTCCGACGTGGTCTTCTCGATCTGGTTGCGGATGCTGTCAGCACGATCCTTGATCGCTGCTTTCTTGCCGCCGCCACCGATGATCGTGGTCGCATCCTTGCTGATGCGGATCTTCGCGGCGCTGCCGAGGTGCGACAACTCAACCTTCTCAAGTTGAATGCCGAGTTCTTCGGAGATGTATTCGCCACCGGTGAGGGTTGCGAGGTCTTGCAGCATCGCCTTGCGACGATCGCCAAAGCCCGGAGCCTTGATGGCGCAGACGTTCAGCACGCCCTTGAGGCGGTTGACGACTAGCGCGGCCATCGCTTCCGACTCAACGTCTTCGGCGATTATGACCAGCGGCTTGCCGGCGCGAGAGACCGCTTCGAGCAGCGGGATCATCTCGCGAACGTTGGAGATCTTCTTCTCGTGGATGAGCACGAGGGCGTCTTCGAACGATGCCTCCATGGTCTTCGAGTCGGTGATGAAGTAGGGCGAGATGTAGCCCTTGTCGAATTGCATGCCATCGACGTGCTCAAGTTCGGTTTCGAAGCTCTTGCCTTCTTCGACCGTGACGACGCCTTCGGCGCCGACCTTCATCATCGCGTCGGCTAGCATCTCGCCGATCTCGGTATCGTTGTTGGCGGAGATCGCACCGACTTGGGCAATCTGCTCACGGCTTTTGATGTCGACCTTCTTGGCCATCGACGCGAGCTCTGTGCATACTGCGTCAACTGCGAGGTCGATGCCGTTGCGCAGGTCGTTCGGGTCGACGCCGGACGTCAGGTAGCGTTGGCCGATCGTCAGGATGGCTTCGGCGAGCACGGTCGCGGTGGTGGTGCCGTCACCGGCAACATCGTTGGTCTTGCTCGCGACTTCGCGAACGAGCTTGGCGCCCATGTTCTCGAAGGGGTCCTCGAGCTCGACTTCCTTGGCGACAGTGACGCCGTCCTTGGTGACCTGCGGGCCGCCGAACGACTTCTCGATGATGACGTTCTTGCCGGCTGGACCGAGCGTGACCTTGACGGCACGCGCGAGCTTCTCGACGCCTGCGACAGCCTTCCGGCGCGCGACATCGTCATACATGATCTGCTTGCCCATGGCTTAGTTCCCCACCTTGGCAAGGATTTCGCTTTCGCGAAGGATCTTGAGGTCGTCGCCGCCGACCTTGACGTCGCTGCCGGCATACTTGCCGAACAGCACGATGTCGCCCTTCTTGACGTCAAGCTTCTGGCGCTTGCCGTTCTTCATGAGCTTGCCTTCACCGACAGCGGTGATCTTGCCGCGCTGCGGCTTTTCTTGGGCGCTATCGGGCAGCAGGATGCCGCCAGCGGTCTTCTCTTCTGCGTCGAGAACCTTCAGCACGACGCGATCGTCGAGGGGTCGCAAGGATGCCATATTCAATTACTCCGGGGGTATGTGTTTGGTTGTGTGGATAGAGGGGACGACGCGCCTACATCTCGCCGGCTTCGCCGGCTTCGTCGTCATCCTGCAGATCCGTGATCACGCAGTCCGTGGCCAACAGTAGGCTGGCGATCGAGACTGCGTTTTGCAGCGCCGAGCGCGTCACCTTGGTCGGGTCGACCACACCAGCGGCGAGCATGTCGCCGTAATCCTTCGTCAGGGCGTTGAAGCCATACGTGGCGCTCTTGTCGGCGAGCACGCGACGGGCGACGACGGCACCGTCGATGCCAGCGTTTTCGGCGATGGCGCGAACCGGCATTTGCACGACGGCCTTCATCAGGTCGACGCCAAACTGCGCGTCTCCGTCGACGGTCAGCTTCTCAATCGACTTCGCAGCCTTGAGCAGCGCCGTGCCGCCGCCCGGCAGGATGCCTTCGGCGATCGCGGCGCGGGTGGCGTGCATCGCGTCTTCGACGAGATCCTTGCGCTCCTTCATCTCCGTCTCGGTGTGGGCACCGACGCGGATTTCGGCGATGCCGCCGGTGAGCTTGGCGAGACGCTCTTGCAGCTTCTCACGGTCGTAGTCCGACGTGGTGGCGTCGATCTCGCGGCGGATCTGGTTGGCGCGGGCGTCGACTTCGGCGCTCTTCAGCTGCTTGCCGACCGGCTTGATCGTGCAGGTGTCGGCGTCGATCATGACGTCCGAAGCCTTGCCGAGCTGGCGCAGTTGCACCTTCTCGAGGTCGAGTCCGAGATCCTTGAAGATCGCTTCGCCGCCGGTCAGGATCGCGATGTCTTGCAACATGGCCTTGCGGCGATCGCCGTAGCCAGGAGCCTTGACCGCACAGATCTTGAGCACGCCGCGCAGCTTGTTGACGACCAGGGTCGCCAGGGCTTCGCCTTCGATATCCTCGGCTATGATCAGTAAAGTCTTGTTCTTGTCCTTGAGCTGCTCGAGCAGCGGCAGGAGCGGACGGATGCTGGTCAGCTTGTCTTCGTGAACGAGCACGAGACAGTCCTCTAGGTGGACCGTCATGTTCTCGTTGTCGGTGACAAAGTGCGGCGACAGGTAGCCACGATCGAATTGCATGCCGCGAACGATGTGCACTTCGGTGTCGAGGCCCTTGCCTTCTTCCACAGTGATGACACCGTTCTCGCCGACCTGCTTCATTGCATCCGCGATGATCTTGCCGATCTCGGCGTCGTTGTTGGCCGAGATCGTCGCTACTTGGGCAATCGCCTTGTAGTCAGTCGCCGGCACTGGCTTGGCCATCTTCTTGAGAGCCTTAACCAGGCTCTCGCAGGCAGCTTTGATGCCCTTGATCAGTTCGGCGTGGTTCACGCCGGCCGTCAGGTAGCGCATGCCTTCCTTGCAGATGGCATGTGCCAGCAGGGTTGCCGTCGTCGTGCCGTCACCGGCAGCGTCGGCGGTCTTGCTGGCCGCTTCCTTCACGAGCTTTGCGCCCATGTTTTCGTAGCGGTCTTCGAGCTCAATCTCTTCCGCGACAGTTACTCCATCCTTCGTGACTTGGGGGCCGCCCCAGCCCTTGTCGAGGACAGCATTGCGACCACGGGGGCCTAGAGTGGAAACTACGGCCTTCGCCAACTTGGCAACGCCTCGCAGAACGGCTTCACGCGCGTCGTTTTCGAAAACGAGTTGTTTGACCATCACAACCTCGGACAGATTCAGGATACTTAGGGGGTGGCAGCGGTGTCGACTCGTAGGAGTCGACGTCTGTGCCGGTGAATGCGCGCGCAAAAGCAAAGGTGATGCCGTCGATGAAGCAGTTGCGAATTGGGACGATGAGACGCTCGGAAGTCATGAATAGATCAGACGTTAAGGGTTTGAATATGCGTTCACTCGGGCATGGCTCTGGGGTTGTCGCGCGACATTCTGTCAGCCCGGTCGTTCGACCCGGTCTGGGCTTGCGCCATTCTGGCAGGGCAGTGTTCGCTGTGGGGCTGATGGCAGTGGCAGTTGCGGCGCAGGAAGTCCGGTTGGAGCTGGACCTTCGGTCGGGCAAGCAGCTGGTCGCTTCGTCGCTGAGCGGTTCTCCGGAGACGGGGTTCGCAGCGAAGGTCGGATCTCGCAGCGAACGGGTGTTGGCGAACGATCTGCTCTCCGTCCGCGTGACCGGCGCCCGTGCGCCCAAATTGCTGCGAGTCGAACTGGTCGGCGGCGATGTTGTGCACGGGGCGATTGCCGGTGGCGACAAAGACGGCGACTTCTTGGAGCTGCTGTCGCCAATCCTCGGCAAGATCGCGTTGCCGATCGATCGCCTCGCCGCGCTGGTGCAGCATGGCGTGCACGCCAGCGATCAGATCCTGCCAAAGGACGTCGACGAGGGCATCTACCTGCGCACGGGTCACGGCTACGACCTGGTCGCTGGCACGCTGCATCGCTTTGGCAGTCGCGGCATCAGCTTTCAGCCTAGTGCGGCCGCCGGTCCGGTGTGGTTCTCGCCGCGAAAGTTCTCGTCGCTGCGGCTTCGAGGTGGCGAAGATAGGGAAGCGCTCGCGCCGATGACCTTGTTGACGCGCGCCGCCGACCGACTCGGGGTGACGCTGAAAGCTTGCAGCGAGCAAGGCCTCGACGTCGTCATCGATAGTGGTAGCACCGTGCACTTGCGTTGGGCTGACGTTGCCTGCCTGAGTTTTGAAAAGGACGTCATGCACCTGTCGGCGATGAAACCGTCGCAAGTGGTTGAGAGCGGCTTCGAAGGCGATGTCGTGCATGCGTGGCGGCGTGACCACAGTGTGGTTGGTGGAGAACTGCTAGCGCATGGCCGCGCGTATGGGCGAGGGCTTGGCGTGCACAGTCGCAGCCGCTTGTCATTTGAGGTGCCAGCGGGAGCGACGCACTTTCGCACCCGTGTTGCTTTGGATGACAGCGTTGCCGAATTGCCAATCAAGGCGCATGTCGAAGTGCGGGTCTTGCTGGGCAACAAGCTGTTGTTCGAAAGCAGTGATCTCAAGTTCGGTCAAGTTCCGCTCGATGCCGGCCTGCATGCCGTCAAGGCTGGC
Source organism: Planctomycetota bacterium (assembly GCA_051274975.1). Classification (GTDB taxonomy): domain Bacteria; phylum Planctomycetota; class UBA1135; order UBA1135; family UBA2386. The sequence goes on from JBNMND010000066.1 coordinate 11,168, forward strand.
GCTACCATCACCCTAGAAGTCGACTTTGGTCGCGGCCGTGATCTGGGCGATCGCATCAACTGGTTGTTGCCGATGTTTCTGATGCGTTCGCAATCGTGAGTTGCTGATCCTAATAACCATCGTCGCCCTGCTGCTCGCGGCATTCGGGCTCGCTGCGGTGCGCACTGCGCCGACGTTGGCGCGGTGGTTGGCATTGTTGGCGGCGGTGGCCTTCGCGGTGGTTGTGAGTCTTGCGGACACCACCGCAGAACGAGAGGTCGGGATGCGTTCGCAGCAAGCGGACCTCGCGGGGAGTCGGGCGGAGACTCGAACGGCGATGTTGTTGGCTGCGGCGGCAGCTGGGCCGCGCGTCATCGAACTGCAATTGCGTTGGCAGCCGTCTTGGCAAAGTCCTGAGTGGCGAAGTTCTGAGTCTGGGCCTGGCCAGCCCGATTCGCGGAGGGAGTCGGACGGTGCCGCATTGGGCGCAGTCGCGCTGGCACCGAGTGCCTTGCCGTTCGCACCGAGCGATGTGCGCATTCGAGCGATCACGGAGCTGCGCGTCGACCGTCCCGCGTTGTTCGAAGTCGAAGTGGCCGGACTCAACGAGCCATTGTCTGCAGAGTTGTCGGTTCGGGATGGCAGTGCCGTTGGCTTCCGCGATTCGCTGATGGTCGGGTCGACCCCGGCGTCGATTGCGTTCACGCCGACGCAAGCAGGTCGCCATGAAGTGGCGCTGCACATTCGCATCGGCAACCATGAGGTTTCGGTGTCGGGTGGCGTTGACGTCGCCGAACCCGAAGAAGTGTTGGTTGTCGATCCCAGTGGCGTAGTCGCGGCGGCGCTGCGCGTGCAAGGCGAACGCGTGCGTGAGTCGCAGTTGTTGCCGAGCGACTGGGCGAAGCACTCGCGCATCGTTCTTGGTCGCGCGTTGCCCGTCGCGGAGCAGCAGGCGTTGGTGCGTGCGGTGCATGACGGCACGGGTTTGTTTGTGCTGGCTGGTGCGTTTGGCAAGGAAGGGTCGCCGTTGCGCGAATTGCTGCCGATACGCGTTCTGCCGGACTTGCCGGGTGAGGTCAGCGGCGAAGGCGTAGCGCCTGGCGGCAACGAGCAACCGGGGGAAGACCCACCGGTCGATCCTCCGATTGATCCGCCGGTCGATCCGCCGATTGATCCGCCAATCGATCCGCCAGACGAACCGGAGAAGCCGTCGGATCCTGGCAGCACAACGAATAGAAAACCGGTATCCAAGGACCCGATCGAAGTCGATAAGCATTCGATCGCCATGGTGTTGCTCGTCGACCGCTCGGGCAGCATGGGGACCAAACTCCGCAATGGGCTCACTAGGATGAGCTACGCGAAGACGAGTGCGTTGCGAACCGCGAAGGCTCTCGATAGGGGGGATCGTGTCGGCGTGCTTTCGTTCGGCGACTTTCAGCGTGCGCGGGTCGAGTTGCCCATGACCGATGCAACCGAGCATCGCTCGGTGCGTGCGGGTATCGAGAGGCTCTCGTTCTTCAACGAGTACACCTACCTGCTGAAGGCGCTGCGGTTGGCGCACGGCATGTTGGGTATCGAGCAGGCGGCTGTGAAGCACGTCGTTGTGATTAGCGACGGCGAGTTCGACATGAAGCAATTGCTGCCGCTTCGCCGTGAAGCGTTCCTGATGAAGAGTCAGGGTAAGATCACCGTGTCGATCATCTCGATCATTGATGAGCACACCGAAGCCGGCTTTCAGGCGAAGGCCAAAGACATCGCTGATGCCGGCGGTGGCATGTTCATCGCCACCGACAATGTCGAAGTGGTGCCAGTCCTTGTCAGTGCCGAAGTGACGCGTGCGCTGAAGCGAGTCGGGCGCATGCCGCGGTCCGACGGCGAAGGCAATCAACCGTCCGCGAAGCCGCCTGAGAAGAAGCCTGAGCAACCCCAGCCGGACCAACCTCAGCCTGAGCAACCAAAACCAGCGGAGGGCCACGATGCCGAGCCGCAAGCGAGATTGCAGGTGCACGCGGTTACGACGTCGCCGTTACTCGAGCCCGAACCGAATGCCTGGCCGTCGCTCGGCAGTGCCGTTCGCAGCGATGCGCCGCTCGAGTCTCGGGTGTTGTTGGTGGCAGGCAACGAGGGTTGGCCGTTGCTGGCGTTTGCCAACCGCGGCCTCGGTCGCGTTGGTGCATTTGGCGCCGAACTGAGTGGTGACAGCGGTCGCGAGTTTCGCGAAGCGAGTGAGTTTCCCGGCTGGGTTTCGCAGTGGTTGCGCGCGACTTCGGCCGCGCACGACACGGTGCAGTCCAGGGATCTACGCGAGCACGGTGAAGTCGCCCCGCGGGCTCCGGTGCCGGCGGATGTCCGCTGGTTGCGTCGCGTCAGCGGGGGGGAACCGCTGATCGCCGAATCCTCGCCTGCTAGTGCGATCGAAGGCGACAGCACTGTCGGCACGACCGTGGTCAGCCAGGTGGCACACGCTGCGCCGATCTTGCTGTTGATTCTATTGTTGCTAGCGGTCGGAGAACATTGCATCAGCCGGTACGCGCTACGGCGCGGTCGCAGCTGATCGCGTAACGTTTGCCACCCATGTCCTCTGCTAGCGACCCTTCCGCCCGGCAGCCTGCTGCTGGTAGCGCGGATTCCCGCACCCAACAAGCGCACCGTGCCCACTGGCGACGCAATATGCGTTTGACCCTTGGCTTATTGGTTGTTTGGGCCATCGCTGGACTCGGTTGCGGGGTCTTGCTGGCCGACGTGCTCAACGAGTTCACGTTCTTGGGCTTCCCGCTCGGCTTCTGGTTTGCCCAGCAGGGTGCGATCATCATGTTCGTCGTGCTGATCCTGATCTACGCCCTGGCGATGGGGCGCTTCGATCGCAAGCTCAAAGCCCAACTGCGACAGATCGCTGATGAGGAGAACGCCTCGTGACCGTTCAGCAATACACGTTCTTGTTCGTTGGATTGTCGTTCAGCCTCTACCTGTTCATCGCGTGGCGTGCGCGCGTGCGCGACACCGGCGGCTTCTACGTCGCCGGCCGCGGCGTGCCGGCGATCGCCAACGGCATCGCGACCGCCGCAGACTGGATGTCGGCCGCGTCGTTCCTGTCGATGGCGGGTCTCGTCTCGTTCATGGGATACGCTGGCGGCGTTTACCTGATGGGCTGGACCGGCGGCTTTGTGCTGCTGGCGCTGCTACTGGCGCCGTATCTGCGCAAGTCTGGCCGCTTCACCGTGCCGGACTTCGTCGGTGACCGCTTCGAGTCGCAGACCGCGCGACTGGTAGCACTGGTGTGCGCGCTGTTCATCAGCTTCACCTATGTGGCCGGTCAGATGCGCGGCGTCGGCATCGTGTTCGCGCGGTTCCTTGAGGTCGACATCAACATCGGGGTGGTGCTCGGCATGGCGATCGTGTTCGTCTACGCGACGCTCGGTGGGATGAAGGGCATCACGTACACGCAGGTCGCCCAGTATTGGGTGCTAATCGTCGCGTTCTTGATCCCGGTTGTAGCGATCAGTTTGCAACTCACCGGCGAGGCGGTGCCGCAGCTCGGCATGGGCAGCGAGTTGACCTCTAGCGGCCAGCGCCTGCTGACCACGCTTGACCAGATCCACCAGGACCTCGGCTTTCCCAGCTATACCGATCCGTTCGACGGCAGTTGGGACAAGGTCAACGTGTTCTGCACCACGCTAGCGCTGATGGCGGGCACCGCCGGCTTGCCGCACGTCATCGTGCGCTTCTACACCGTCAAGAACGTGCAGGCGGCGCGCTGGTCGGGCTTCTGGGCGATCTTCTTCATCGCGATCCTCTACCTGACGGCGCCTGCCACTGCGGCGTTTTCGCGCTACTTCGTGTTCGACAGCCTAGCGACCATGGAGAAGGACCAGCCGCCGGCATGGTTCGAAGAGTGGGAACAGTCCGGGTTGGTCATCTGGCTAGACAGCCTGGATGAAACTGGGCAGCCCGACGGCAAAATCACATACCTGAACGGCGACGAGAACGAGTTGTTCTGTCCGGGCAAGGGAATCACGGCTGACGAGGTCGCAGCGCTCAAAGTCGCGCACGCTCAGTGGCTCGATTCGAACGGCAAGGCCGGTGCGGACGGGCGCCTGATCCTCCGGCAGAAGGGTAAGGGCAAGCCGGGACCCGACCGCGACATCATGGTGCTGGCGTTGCCCCAGATGGCTGGCCTCGCGGCGTGGATCATCGCGTTGGTCGCTGCTGGAGGCCTCGCTGCCGCGTTGTCGACCGCATCGGGCCTGCTGCTCGTAATCAGCAGTAGCGTCGTGCACGACTTCTACTACCGGATGATCCGACCGACTGCTACCGACCGTGAGCGGTTGCGTCTGTCGCGGATCGCAATCGGTGGCGCGGTCGTGATCGCTGGGCTGTTTGGCATCTACCCGCCTGGCTTCGTCGCACAGGTCGTCGCGTTCGCCTTCGGCCTTGCGTCGTCGTCGTTCTTCCCGGTCTTGGTGCTCGGCATCTTCTCAATGCGGGTCGGCGCCATGCCAGCGATTGCCGGCATGGTTTGCGGCATCGGCTTCACCGCCAGCTACATCCTGTCGACGGTCTACTTCGACGGGGAACTCTGGTGTTTCGGGATCAAGCCCGAGGGCATTGGCGCGATCGGCATGCTGGTCAACTTTGCAGTCGCCGGTGTGTTGACGCCGTTCTGTAAGCCGCCGTCCGCGGAGGCGCGTGACTTGGTGCGACGTATTCGTGAACCTGAGGATGACGAATCGAGTTCGCCGGTTGTTCACTAGTTGTGGGCCATAGTCGGAAACCACCGTCTAGTGGTCGCGCGGCGAGGCATCGGGCGCTGCGCGAAGCGCGCGACTACAACGACCGCAAGAAAGCGATCAGGGCTTCCTGATCTTCCTTGGTCAGGTCGAGCTTCTTGACCTTGCGGTCGAGATGTGAGTTGGCGTTGCCGCCACGCACGTAGAACGCGACCACGTCTTCAAGCGTCGCCAGTGAGCCGTCGTGCATGTACGGCGCCGTCATGCGAATCGATCGCAACGTCGGCGTCTTCCACTTGCCCATGTCCGCCTTGCTCTTGGTCGCTGCCATGCGTCCCGGTTCGGGCATGTCGTTCTGCACCCCGATGCCGGTGTTGTGGAAGCTTTCGTCGGTGAACAACGGGGGCGTGTGGCACTTCCAGCACGCGCCCTTGCTCTCGAAGATCCACTGGCCGTGACGTTGTTGCGCCGTCATCTCGCCAACCTCGCCGAGCAAGAAGCGGTCGTAGGGCGCATCGCCAGTGACGATGCCGCGCACGAACGTGGCCAGTGACCGACGCAGTGCTTCGGAGTTGGCTTCGCTCGCGAAGGTGTCGGCGAACGCTTTCTTGTAGCTCGCGTCGGCGCGCAATCTGTCGATCGCGATACTGAGCTTGAGGCCCATCTCGTTCGGGTCTTCGATCGGCTCGAGCACAAACGCTTCGATCGACGCACTGCTACCGTCCCAACGTTGCAGCGTGCCGTAGCCGCGGTTGAGCAGCGAGGGGGCGTGGCGCAAGGCGTGCTTGCCGTCGACACCGGGCGGCAGCTTGTCCGGATGGGCAAAGCCGTTCGCCGCGAGGTGGCAGCTAGCGCACGTGACCTGTCGGTCTTTGCTCAAGATGCCGTCGTGGAACAAGCGTTGGCCGAGCGCGAACATCGCTTCCGTCGGCACGTAGTCCTTGGGCAAGGGCATCGCAGGCATGCCCTTCGGCGGCGTATGCAAGAACGCAAACGATGGCGTCAGTGCTTTGGCTTGCTTGACTGCCTGCGGGGCTGCTGCTTGGCGTATTGATACTTCGGGAGTTGCTGCTTTGGCATCCGTCGATTGGGCGACAATCGTGCCAAGCAAGAACGTGAGGCTGAGGAGCGTGCGTACCACGCGCACTATGCTACTCGGCGCGGAAGCTCATGCGGGTGCTTGACTGGAACATCTCCCCAGCGTCGAGCACGATGCTGGGGAAATTGTCGTGATGCACTGCATCTGGATGGTGCTGCGTCTCGAGACAGACGGCACTGCGTTGTGCGTAGGACTTGCCGTCCTTGCCAGTCTGGCCGTGTAGGTGATTGCCCGAGTAGACCTGCAGCGATGGCTCGGTCGTTTCGATGCTCATCGAGCGGCCGGTGCCGGCGTGATGTAGCACGGCGACTTGCCTCATCGTGCCGGCATCGCCGTTGAGCACTAGGTTGTGGTCGTAACCAAGCGGGGTCGTTGCTGCCAGTGCATCGATGTGCAGGCCGAGCGGCATCGCCTTGCGGAAGTCGAATGACGTGGCGCCAACGATCGCCAGTTTGCCGGTGGGAATCAGCGTTGTGTCAGTAGGCGTGTAGTGGTCGGCGTCCACTTGTAGCGTGTGATCGAGCACGGTCTCCGCACCAGCGCCGCCGAGGTTCCAATACGCATGGTTGGTGAGGTTGACCAGCGTGCGCTTGTTGGTGCGCGCTTCGTAATCGATCTGCAACTGTTCGCCAGCCAGCAGCGTGTAGGTCACCGCGACATACATCTCGCCGGGGTAGCCTTCTTCACCGTCTTTGCTGAGGTAGGTGAAGCGAACTGCCGGGGCGCCGCCTTCGCCGCTCAGGGTTGTGGTTTGCCAGTGCACCTTGTCGAAGCTTCGCGCGCCGCCACCGTGCAGGTGGTTGGGGCCATTGTTCACCTCCAGCACGTAGTCGTACCCATCGAGCTCGAACGTGCCGTTTGCGATGCGATTGCAAACGCGTCCGGTGGTGCAACCGAAGTATTGGTTGTCGCCCGATTCGTATCCCGAGACATCGTCGAAGCCGAGGATGACGTCGTCGATGAAGCCGGCTCGATCTGGTGTGCGAACCGCGACGAGCGTCGCGCCGTGGTCGGTGATGTCGACCTGCATTTTGCCGTTGGACAGCGTCCACAGCGTGGCAGGTTGTCCGGACTTGTCTGTGCCGAAATGGCGAGAGGTAACTGCGGTGTCGGGGGATGAGGGCATCGAAGAGCAGGCGGCGAGCAAAGCCACCAAGGCAAGGTATGGACGCATCATGGGTGGCGGCATGTTAGTGCATCGACGTCCGCGGGCAAAGTCTGCCCGAACGCTGTGCGCATGGCAGTGGTCAGAATGGGCGATCGGTGGTGACCTTGACCGGGATGCGTGCCCAGAAGATGCGGCCGCGGTCGTCAAACTCACGCGCCAGGTTGAGCATGTGTTGCAGGTCGGGCTTGACCATACCGTCGAACAACTTCTTGCCGTTGACGGTGATTCGCACCGGCTTTGCGAAGTCGATCATGCGCGGGTGCACGTGCACGAACAGCTCGCGCACTTGATCGCTTTGGATTTCGAACTCGTTGTTGCCAACGTTCTCAGCGCGTACTTGCAGGGCGCCTTTGTGCTCCGGCCTTGGCGTCAGTTCGAGCCAGTGCTGCTGGTTCCATCGCAGTGGCCGGGCTTCGGAATACACCGTGTGCTTGGGCCAACCTTTGATGCCCCACGGCTTGACGAATTTCATTGCGCCACCGAGTCGTGCATCGACGCGTTTTCGATAGAGGTTACGTGGGTGCGCGGCGAAGAACTTGGCGACGTTCGGCAGTTCGTCTTGGTAGATCTCGTGGCCGCCGTCCTTCTCGACGAACACCCAGTCGAGTTTGTGTTCCTTGGCCCATGCCGCGTTCGTGCGGTTGCTTACGTCGAGCTTGTATGGTTCACGCTTACCCCACGTGGCGTAGCCGGGCACGTTGCGCAAGTTGCCAATCGAGCCTCTCTCGACATAGTCGTAGCCGCCGCTGTGCGGCGACACCGCGCCGAAGCGATCCCCGATTGTCAGTGCCGCGCGATACGCCATGTGGCCGCCCATCGATTGGCCGGTCGCGTAGATGCGATCTGGGTCGATGTGGAACTGCCGCTGCAGCTGCGAGATGGTCGACAGCACTAGCGAGTTGCCAATCTGGCCCCAGCCGCGGGTCGTATCCGGGGCGACGACGATGGCCGAGAGTTCTTTGGCAAGGATGGGGGCATACGCCCTCAGGTATGCCTTCGCCGTGGCCGCCGCGCGCGCATCGGACATCGATGAGTTGCCGCCATGGCCGACGATCACTAGCGGTGTGGCTTGTTTGGGGTCGTAGCTGTTCGGCACGTAGAGCTGGAACTTCGACTCGTAGTCCACGTGGTAGCAAGCGACATCGTGCCCAGTCGTCTTGCCGACTAGCGCGGCTACATCGGGGTAGCTGTGACGAGGGGCTCGCAGGAGTTCTTCGATGCGCGCGGTGTCGGCGATGTTGCTTGTCGTCAACTGCTTGATCAGAGATTGGGTCGTGGCCTCGGTGTTCGTCTCGTCCTCGTGGCGCGAGTCCAGGTAGGCATCGACTTGCTTTGTCAGCGAATGTGCCGTCGGCGCGTTTTGCGCGCTCGCTGTTTGCACGGCGCTCACGGCGATCAAGATGGGCAGCACGAATCTAGAATCAATCATGCTTCGTAGGTGGCGTAGTCGGGATCCGAGTCTTCGTGTTGCGCATCGGGATGATGGTCATCGATGCGTTGGATCAGCGTGATTTTTACCGCGATCGACACGCATGTGAACAGCACGACGAGCGGTAGCCCGAACCACAGCAAGTGCGGCGCGTTGTCGACGGCGGCCTCGGTATACCACGCGGAACTAAGCACGTAGTCGCCATACCAGTGCGGTTGCATGTTCCAGCTAGCCTGCGAGTTGTTGTGGCCGAAGCGATACGATGAGATGTAGCGCAACGTGATGAAGCCGGACGCTAGCGCCCACGGAATGATGATTTTGGCGTTCGATTGCCAATTGGTGATGCCGGCCAGCGATGCTTCTCGCAGGCTGTCCCAAAACGGTGTGTCTGGATCGAGCGCCAGGGGCAGCCATAGGCAGGTCACGATGCCGATGGCTAGGGCGTAGATGGCCCAGGCAAACAGAAAAGCCATGAACAACGCGTGCATCGACATGATGCCGAGCCACATGCCAATCACGAGTGGCCCCTGAACCGCAACGTATGCGACGGCGACGATGCCTAGGCCACGAGGCAGTAGCTTCAACGTGTGACGCAGTTCGCCGAGCAGATCCACGCCGTCGCTGGTGACCGCCTGCACGATGACCAAGGTCTGCCAGACGGCGAACGTCGCCGAGATCAGTAGTGTCGCGGCGAGCAGCGATAGCGCAGACATCGCGATGGCAGGGCTCATCGTCGGCTGGAGGTAGAACGACGCTGAATATTGAAGCGGTAGCAAAGCCAAGGCTTCGTTGGCGAACAGGTAGCACCCGCATGGCACCAGCAGGTCCTTGTGCCGCAGCAACAATCCTGTGGCTCGCGGCGTTACGAATCGCAGCAGGCAAACCCCAGCGGCGGCGGCTACGACGGTGTAGAAGACTTCGCCATCCGGACGGTCTTGCACGGACCATTGATAGCCAAAGCACACGGCTACGACCCCGCAGATCGCAAGCAGTCGCAGCAGCAGCGTGGCGGACTCGTTGGCGGATGATGGGGCGAGGTCGGAGGGCATGTTTCGTGTCGTGGTCAACATAGCGGGTCTCGTCTGGCTCGGCGCCATGCGAGGCGTATTGCAATAGATTGCCGGTTGGCACGTAGTAGATTCTTGTCGCGCTAGTTGCTGCCAAGGGATGGCTGGCACGCCCGTCACTCCCTCAAGTCACTTCCACCTCGCGGAGACTCATGCCTGATCAATTGCACGCCACTTCCTCGTCTATCGATGCCCCCGCACCGCCAGTGCCTGGCGCTATGCCCGCCGCCATTGTCGCCGGTATCGGGGCGCTCGCGTGCTTCCTGCCGTGGTATCGCGTCAACCTCGGTGCAATGGGGTCGGCGCTTGATGCATCGTTCGCGAGTGCGTTCGGTGGCAATGCCCAAGGCGGCTTCGAGGGGCTTGGCAAATCGATGAGCGGCATGCTCAGCGGCTTAGGCGTTTCGGGAACAGTGAACGCGGCTGGCGTGAGTAATTGGATTGGAGTGGTGGCACTGTTGGCGCTCGGCGCCGCGGCCGTCCTGCACTTGCTCGAGTCTTCGCAGCGTGACGCGCATTCGCGTAGCAACCTGCTCGTTGGCAGCGTCGCACTCAGCGTTCTCGGTAGTGGTTGCGCGCTCTTTGGTCTCAGCCAAATCGGCGGGCCAGTCGGCGTGCACGTCGGCTTGGTCGCAACGCTGCTTGGTGGCATTGGCGCCACGGTGTTGTCCGTCAGGCGAATGCAGGCCCACGGAGCGTGGCAGCAGCGCGACGAGCTGGCGCCCTAGTGGTGTGATGCCGAAATTAGCCATCTTCTCCGCGGCCCTCAACGCCGCTCACTGCGTTGGGTTGTCCTCGACGTATCCATGAATAGGCCTGCGGCAACCCGCCTTGTGAGCGACGTCGATGAC
>JBNMND010000067.1:0-21462 GCA_051274975.1 Planctomycetota bacterium
GGTGACTGGCTCGGGGCGTGTTTTGGCGCGCGTGATGGCGGATGACGGCGGCTGGGTCGCTGTGGGGAGCGCTGTGTTTATGGGTGGGTTGACCGGGTGTCGTTGGGATGCGATCGCGGCTGAGTGGGGTTCGGGTGGTCCGAACCGCAGCTTGAATTACCTGCACCCAAGATCCGCAATCGCGCCGACTTCTACGCTGCCGAACGCCGCAACCCCAATCGCGAAGAACGCAACGTCGACCAGCTTCGCGATGCCTACCAAACGATGTGCGGGCCGAGCCAACAGGCCATCGCCAGCGAAGCGGTTGCCAAGTTCGAAGCGTCACTCGATCAACTAACGCCCGATCACCGCGAGGTGATTCTGCTGTCGCGCATGATCGGCATGAACCACAGCGAGATCGCCGAGCAGCTGAACATCGATCCGGTGACCGTTCGCACGCGCTTGGGTCGCGCTCTGTCGAAGCTCGCCAAGGTCATGACTCGCACCTGACGGACGAAGAGTTTCCGAATCCAGGGAACGCTGTCGCCGCGGCGCTTCTTCGAGTTGTTAGACACTGTCGCCAGCTACCGGCGCCGACATTCACGACCATGAGCAAGATTCACACAATCTGCCCGGGCTGCAAACTCAAACTATCTGTGAACAAGAGCGAGGCTGGAGCATCGATCAACTGCCCGCAATGCTCGAGGTTCGTCATCGTGCCGCTTGGTGGTGAGTGCCCAAAGTGTGGCCGCGACATCCCACTGGGTGATGCCATGTGTGGCATGTGCCACCACCGTGCCGGCGCCTCGCGCGCGCGCAAAGGCCGACTCAAGACCGCCCTCCCTGGGGTAGTGATGATGGGCATAGGGCTGGCATTATTTTACTCCTGCATGTGGCGACCTTTGGCAACGGGCGTGCAACCGATGCGCACATTCCCTGACATCACTCGGCAGGACGACCCGTTCTGGTTCTGGCTCTCGTTGGGCGTGGCTGGGCCGATGAGCGCACTGTTCGTGTTCCTTGGAGCTTGCAGGGCTTCGGGCAAGGACGATTAGCCGGTCGGTCGCTTCGGGTGACCCGGTGCAATTCTGGATCCCGCGAGGCGGCGCAACGCTGATCGGCGCACTGCTCGTGCTGCTTGGCGTCGCGACCGTGATTGGCTGGGTGTAGGTGGTTCAAGATGCGGTGCGGACCACCCGAACCTGGCTGAGGGGGCCTGTTTCCGGCGGGGATGCGGGACGAGTTCCTTGGCGCGGTCTCTGCCAGGGGGAAAACTCTAGGCAGCCGTTGCCCAGTTTCGAGCGGTCGAGCGTCAGCCAGGTGGTCACGGTCTGTGGCCGGATGGTTGGCCCAAATGCGCGGTCTCGGTGCCATTCGATCCGCACCTTTGGGGAGTGGGCGGTTTTCATGCCACGGCGAGATCGCCAGTCGGGCGGACTGACCGAGCAAGTGGGTGGCGAGGCCCGGGCATCGCGCCAGCAGCTGGGGAGGCAGTTCCTTGGCCGGGGTTTCGCGCGTAGTTGTTCTGCCACCCCACCCGGCGGCTTGTTACATGGGCACAAGCAAGGTGCATTCGGCCGGCGTGACGAGCGCAGGCACCACCGCAATTCCATTCGCCGCATGGTTGGCGGCAAGACGAGTCATGGTGTCGTTGCGGCTGGTCACTGCGGTGAGGATCGCCAGCCAGCGCACAGTGGCCAGTGAGCTACCTTGATGCCGTTCGGGCATTATCACATGCTGTGCACTTCGGTTCGCAATAGGAGTGGTGACGTGACAGCAGAACAGTGCCTCGACGAACTGCGAGATCCGCGCTGCTACCCGCATGCGCCGTCCGCGGTGAAGATCATCCAGACGCACCTGTCGGTCGTCTGTCTCGCGGGCGAGGTCGTCTACAAGCTGAAGAAGGCTGTGACGCTGCCGTTCGTCGACTTCTCATCGCTCGATGCCCGCCGCGAAACCTGTCGCGCGGAGGTCCGCCTCAACCGGCGTCTTTGTCCGGATATGTACCTCGGTACCGCGGCGCTGCGGCGCGAGGGTGACCATCTGACCTTTGCGGCTATCGGCGACGACGACAGCGATGAGGACCTGGATGTCGCCGTCGTGATGCGTTGTCTCCCAGCGGACCGCATGCTCGATGAGCTGTTGCGTCGCGGCAAGGCCACACCTGCCCATATGCGTCAGCTTGCAGAGCTGATTGCGAAGTTCCATCGCAACGCGGTGCGCGACGAAGCGACGCGGCGCCACGGGAATCCTGAGAACCTGCGGCAGTTCGCGCTGGCCAACTTCGACGAGTTGCGCGAGGTCGAAGCTCATGGGCTGTCGCTGGACCTATTGGATAGCCTTGCGCGATCCACCCGGAGCAACTTTGAATCGATCGCCGAAGAACTGCACGAACGTGCCGCGAGCAGCTTCCTGGTCGACGGTCACGGGGACCTGCACACACGCAACGTGTGCATGACCGAACCGCCGACGGTCTACGACTGCATCGAGTTCGAACCGGCGTTTCGCTGTGGCGATGTCGCGACCGAAATCGCCTTCTTGTCGATGGACCTGCGTTACCGTGGTGCGCCGTCTCTCGCGGATACGTTCGTTGCGGCCTACGTAACTGCGACTGGTGACTTTCGCTTGCCAGCGTTACTGCCAACCCTGAGCAGCTATCGCGCGATGGTGCGTGCCAAGGTCGCCGCGCTAACCAGCATCGAGCCAGAGCAGTCTGACGAGGACCGCGCGGCTGCGGGGAAGTCTGCGCGGCACCACCTGCTGCTGGCTGCGGCCTACGCGATCGAGACGCGTGGGCCATGGTGGTTGTTGATCTGCGGGCCGCCCGCGAGCGGCAAGAGTCGCCTCGCGAATCTACTCGCCGACACGGTGCAGTGGCCACATCTTGCGACCGATGCAATCCGCAAGCAGCTCGCTGGCGTTGCACCTACGGAGCCAGCCCGGCCCGAGCACTACTCAGCCGAGTTCTCTGAGCAGACGTATACTGCGCTGTTGGCAGCCGCCGGCAAAGGCACGGCATCGGGGCAGTGTTGCGTCATGCTCGACGGCAACTTCGCAACCAGCGAACGACGGGCTGCCGCGGCGCAGGCGGCGCGCGCAGCTGGCGCACGCCTCGCGATTGCGTTCGTCGATGTGGACGTTGACACGGCGCGCCAACGTGCGGCGGCCCGGGCAACGCAGGCTGACAATATCAGCGACGCGGACGCCGAAGTGGCGGAGCGTTTGCATCAAGTGTTCGTGCCGCCAGTTGTTGGCGAGTGCGCTGTGCTGATCGAACTCGACGGCGCCTTGCCTAGCGAGGAACTCGCTGCGGTTCTAATGGCTTCGCTCTGATCCGCGTAAGCCTTAGGCCACGCGGTATCAGTTACGTCAATTGGGTAGTCGGTGCAGCACGACCGTGCGTTCATCTGGCTCTATGAGCTTGATGGCCGTCGAGCGCCCGGCCTGGTCGAGCACTATAGAGATCCGGATCGGTGGGCCGTCGATGCGGAAGGCGCCGTCCTTCTCGGTTTCGACTGCGACCCGAAACTCGGTTCCAGGTAGCGAGAACCACAACTCGCCGTCATGCACGCGTAGCTTGACAACGTCATCGCCGAGGGGCTCGTCCGTCGCTTTGCCTTGGTAGCGAGCGAGTGCCCCAGCAAAGCGCTTTGTCAGCGCTGCCGTGTCGCGGGCGAACTCAGCTGGCGTGCGGGTAAGGCGCCGGATTGGGGCGGGCATCGCAAACTGCTCGGTGGACGGGGTGATCCACTCTGCTGCTTGCAGAGTCATGATGTGCTCCTGGCCATCTTCGGCGCGGTAGCGGGTGATGCGCGCGGGGAGCGTCAGGCCACCGAGTTGTTGCGAGCCGTGCAATACGATCGTCGATTGCCTCAGACCTTCGCGGCCCACCAGGCGACCGGTCGCGACCGCGAAAAAGTGCTTCACCATGCGGGCCTCTGCGCCGGCGCCAGCCGGGAATTGAGAGGTTACTTGCCAGCACGCGGTCTCCGCAAAACGCACGGGCTTCGGCGCGGTTTGGGCGCTGCTTGGGCAGTCCGGCACGAACAGGTCTGGCAGCCCGAACAAGTAGCGATGTTCGAACAGTTCGGCGCCCACGATCAGGCGGGGGCCTTGCGGTTCGACTGCCCAGGCTTGCTTGCCGTTGAACGTGTAGAAGAACGCGTCGTCGAGGCGCTGGTCCCAGCGGTTTGATGTAGCCAGCGTCCACGTCATCTCGCCGTCCTTCATGCCACGTAGCGGGATGGACCAGGTGCCGCGCAGCTGCAATGCCTTGGTGCCGTGCGCGAAGTTGCTACGGCCGCCGACCAGTTCGGCGTGACTTGCAAACAAGGTGCTGGCTGGTGGTGCCGCCGGCGTGGTTGTGCCAATGTCGCTTGCGGTCGAGGCGCCACCCTTGCGGTGATCGAGGCAGCGCAAATCGCCAAGGCTGTTGCGTACGTAGATCAAGCCGTCGACGAACACCGGCGCCGTCCAGTAGACGCCGCCGTCGAGCACCTTCTTGCGGGACAGTTCACGGAACTCCTCAGGTGACGCTTCGGCGACGAGGAATTCTCCGTCCGAGTTGAGCACGAGTAGCCGGTCACCGACGATCGACAGCGAGCCGAGCCCGAGGCCGCGCACGCGCCACTTCGAATTGCCTTCGAGATCCAGACAGCGCAGCATCGACTCATCGAAGCCATACAGATGGTCTTTGTATGGCACGCACGCCGTCACCTTGTTGCGCATGCGACGGTTGCTCCAGACCCTTGTGGGCTCTTTCGCGTCGCCGATTTGCAGCATGGCGCAGCCTTTGTTGTAGGCCGTCGACACGAAGAAGCGGTTGTCGCCAATGGCGATCGGCATCGAACAATGCATGGCGTTGCCCGTCAAGCGCCACGGGTATTCATGCAGGAGTTCTCCGTCCCGCGCACGCAGTACCACGAAGGTCTCTCCGGCGATCGTCGCCAGGGCAGGTTCACCATGTGCTGCGACTGGCAGCAGGTTCGCGTGGCTGACGTCGCCTTCATCTTTGGAGTGCCACAGCACGTCCCCATCCTTGGCGCGGACTGCGGCGACCAGCCCGCCGAGTTGCAGGTAGATGCGATCGCCATCGACCAACGGAGATGTGCTGAAGCCGTGGAAGGTGCGTTTGACACCGAGTTCCTTCTGGTAGTCACGCTGCCAGAGCACTTCGCCGCTGGCGAGTTGGAACGCGTGGAACTCGCCGTCGCGATTGATGCAGTAGACCCGTCCGTTGGCGATCGTCGGTGTCGAGAGGGTTCCGCCGCCGTGGTATTTCGGCTTGTCGATAGTGGCGAACGTGTGCTGCCATCGCGGTTCGCCGGTCGTGCGATCCAGGCACGTGACGCGGTCGACGCCGGCTGCTTCGTCGAAGCCAAGCGTCACCAGATTGTCGCCGGCAATCGAAGGGCTCGAGTAGCCTTTGCCGACGTTCGTTGCCCATAGAGGGTCGGGCTTGCCGGTCGCGGCCCATTCCCCGCTCGCTTCGACCCAGCCATTGCGGTTGGGGCCGCGGAAGTGCGGCCAGTCTTGGCCCTGCGGCAGGCCGGGCACGAGAGTGAGGACCAGGGCAACGTTCGCTAGCATGGCCGCACGATATGTCACGGCCTGGCCAGCGTCATGCTTGGACAACTCTGGTGCAATTTGGCGAAGTCTGGCATCACTGCCAGGATGCTTCGCCCGATCCTACGAGCAGCGGCTGGCGCTACTTGCGGTCGCGGCTGCCGGCGGGATCTTCGCTCGTCGCGGCTGCCTTCTTCTTGCTGTCGGCGCTTTGGATCAAGCCCGTCTGCACACCTTCGCGGTAGCCGGGTGGGTTGATCGGGTGTCGTCGGAGTCGGATCGTCGCTGAGTGGGGTTCGGGTGGTCCGACCCGCAGCTTGAATTGCCTACACCCCGGGCACAATCCTCGCTGCGATCCTGTTCGGCACCGCGAATCCGAACCTGTCATTTGGCGCCATAGCTCCCGGTTGCACCCAGCTCAGCAGCGCCAGCGTTATCGTCGCACTGCCGACACCGACGACTGCTTACACCTTCACGATTCCTAATCGCTCGACCTTCAACGGATTCGATATGTTTTCACAAGGTGTCGCGCTGGTCCCTGGCGCCAATCCGCTCGGCGTATCGGCGAGCGCGGGCTTGCTAGGCACGGTCGGAGACATCTAGTGCGCATGCGGTCGTGGCCGCACGTTGCGATACTCGCGGACAACCACTGATCCGGCGGGCAACGGCGCCAGAGATGGAAGTTCACGGACGAGCAACAGGTCAGGCAGTCCAGCCTGCTCACAAGCTCGACAACGTTGGCCAGGTCGCACGTAGCTGGAGATGCTGGCGTGCCGCAGTCAGACGACGGCCCCCAGACGGTGCCTGCGACACCATGCAGCGCGAACACTTCCCTCGCACTGCTGCATGGCCCGTAGAGCGGCGCCGCGCTCGGGGCGAGGCAGCCACAACGGCTGTTCTAGGAACGCCGTGCTGGCGCCACCACCTCGGCGGCTAGCGGCCCAGCAGATACTCGAATCGCTCGGGGATCGGCAGCAATGCTTGCACCGCAATAGCTGTGCGCTGGAGCAGGTCTTGCTCGTCGACGGGCCAACTGCGCACGTCGCCAACGACGCTAGCCGAGATCAGGCTGCGACCATCGATTGCGAACGTGAGATTCTCAACTTGGCTGCCGTGACCACGCAACTCGGCGACGCGTTCGCCATCATCACGCGACAGCCGAACCACACCGTCAACGCATCCAGTTGCGATCAGCCCGGTTTCGCCGCGCGAGAACTTGGCGCACAGCACCGTGCCACTGTGTTTCAGCACAGTGCCTTCACCCAGATTCAAGCTGCCGCACCAGGCGGTTTCGTCGCGCGACGCCGTTAACAGCTTCTGCCCATCGTCACGCAACGCGACGGACCAAACACGATTTGGGTTCGGGGGATACGATGTACTCCGCTCCAGACCTCGGTCTCTGTGCAGTTGTCGTTCGACTAGAAGTTTGCGATCGTCTAAGAACACCCTGACGTAGCCGTCGGTGCTGCCACAAACGATTCGGCTACCGTCGCGGGCGACAGCGATGGCGGAGATCTCACCATCGACCTCTGCAAATATCCCTTCGCACACAACCGTGCCTGCGCGCAGAGCCCAGCGGTAAATCTGCCCCCCGTTGGTCGTGAACAGATGGGTACAGTCTTTAGTCGCAGCTGCAAACGTCACAAGCCTATCCTCTATCGTCCATGGCAATCGCACGCCTTGCGCGAGGTCCACGATGCCCGGGTCGTCTCGCGACACCTGCAAGAGAAAGCGATGCGATGAGTCCAACACGCTGCGCACGTCACGAAGCCAGGGCGGAGACACCCGCCGGGACGCCGTATCAACGACGATCGGCGCGACGACAGGCGACTGGGCAAGTAGCAGCATACCTTCGCGGACAGCGACCGCACCAGACAACGCAGTTCCCTGCGGATGACGCCAGCGCGCCAACGTGGCTTGAACCTGCCAACAGCGTGCGGTGCCATCATCGGAGAGAGTGAACACTTCCTCGTCTCCTCGCCCAAATGCAACCGCTCGGATGACGCCGCGATGGCCATGCAATGCTGCTAGGAGACGGCCCTCGGCATGTATCTGATACAGGCGCAGCACGCCATCGCCACCGCCTGTGGCAAGCATTGCACCAGTGGACGAGAGAGCCACTGATGACACGGCGCACGGATGTGGCAACCTGTCGATCAGCGTGCCGTCACCATCAAAGACCTCTACGGTTCGCCCACCGTCACCTATCTTGGCGCGAATGCCGGTTTTGACTGCGGTGGCTATCACGGGCTCGTCAGTCACGGTGGCGGGGAAGTCAGTCGGTGCAATCTTTCGCCACGCATGCAGACTGGCAAGGCCTTCGTAGAGCAACGACCGACTCGCACTCGATGGTCGCCGCTGGTGCACCGCGTAGGCGAGCTGAAGCGCGAGGCCTGGATTGTCATGCATCTCATCCCTCGCAGCCAAAGTGAGTGCAAGCATACGCGTTTCGCCCAAGGCACTCTGCGTGCGCTCAAACGCTACGACAACGACGGCGCCACCCAGGGCCAGCATCAGGATGATGATGGTCGCGACGTAATTGCGCACCACCCATCCAGTCAGCGATCGCCATGCGCCGGGCCCTTGTGCAATTGGGCGCTGCCCACTTAGGCATCGTTCGAGGTCCGTGGCAAGTTCTTCGGCGCTGCTATAGCGATCGCGCGGTTGCTGCGCCATCGCAGTATTGGCCACCCGTCGCAGCGATGCAGCTCCTGCCATCGGTAGTCGTTTGCCGGCCAGGATTTGGTGGAACAACGCCGCCCGGGTGGGCCCCTGAAACGGCAGACTGCCCGTAGCGCACTCGTGCAAGATCACCCCCATCGCAAACACATCACTGCTCACGCTGCCGCGACTGCCTCCCTGGACCAGCTCCGGAGCAAGGTATGCCGGACTGCCGGGCAATACGTTGGACGCGGTCAAGCTGTGACCTTCCTCTTGGTCGAATGCGAGCCCGAGGTCTGTCAGCACCGCCGAGCCGTCGTTGCGCACCATGATGTTTCCTGGTTTGACATCGCGATGCACCAAGCCACACCCGTGCATGTACTGCAACGCGCGCGCCACCTGCATCAGCACGCGCAAGCGACGTGTTACGGCATCTGGCGTTGCTGGACCGCTGGCGATCTCGGCCGCGAGGGTGAGGCCATCGACTAACGACAACACCAAAAAGGGTTGCCCCTCGTGCTCGCCCCACGCCAATACGCTGCAGAGCCCTTCGTGCTGCAAGCTCTGCGCGACGCGTTGTTCGCGCTGGAAGCGTTCCCGCCAACGACCCACCACATCCATGTGGTTGCGCAGGAGCTTTAGAGCAACATGCTCTCCGCTGACGACATGCCGGGCTCGCAAGACGGTGGCCGAGGTGCCAGCACCGAGGTCTCCGAGGACTTCATAGTCACCGATCCGCTGGCCAGTCATGCTTGAGTCAAGCAAGACGGTTTGCACAAGCCCCCATCCTTGCAGACTGTCAAAACGCGCCCGCAATCGGTCCGCCAATTCTGGATGGCGCGCACACGCCTCAGTCATCGCCGACTGCCACTCCGCCTCGCTGCGGTTGAGGCAATCAGCCATAATTGCTTCGACCGGATCATTAGAGGAAGGATTCATATGCGGATGCGGATGATAGCATGCGAGACGTGGCCAGTTCGGATGGAGAAGACTTGGACGATTGGGTACGGCGCGCGGTCAAGGGCGACGCTGCTGCCCGGGAACAGTTGTTTGAGCGGTGCTTGCCGGCTCTCCGGGCATTCGTGCGGTTGCGGTGTCCGCCAGAATTGCGGCGTCGCGAGGCCGCGTCGGACATCGTGCAGTCGGCATGCCGAGAAGCCCTCGGTCATCTACACACCTATACTCCGCGACCCAATTCCACCTTTCGCGCGTGGCTGTTCAAGATCACCGGCAACAAGTTACTTGAGAAGTTGCGTCGGGCACGGGCGCAACGCCGCGACGTGACGCGCGAAGTTGCGTCGAGTCAATCCACGCTGGATTCTCTCTATCGCGAAACCGTCACTGCCAGCGAGTTGCTCGGCCAGCGTGAAGACGTGTCGCAGTTTGAAGACGCCTTCGATCGTTTGGACCCCGAACACCGTGAGGTCATTCTGTGGTCGCGGATCACGGGCTTGCCCCACCGTGAAACTGCAGCCCGAATGAACCGTAGCGAAGTGGCCGTTCGCAGTTTGTTGAGTCGGGCTTTGGCGAGGCTCGCGGCATTGATCGAGTCCCCGGAACATCAGATACCCGTCAGCCAGTCTCGCAAGATCCCGCCGACCTCGACGTAAGCGTTGCCGAACGCGTCTTCGCGGAGCCATCGAATCGGCAGGTCAGGAGCCCCAACAAAGGGGCGGAGCAGCCAGGCAAGCTGGAAGGTCACGAAGACATACAGTACCAACCAGGTTTTCAAGGCGAATCCGTGCTGTTGCCGTTTCACCACTAGTGGTCGGAAGTGCTCGACAAACACGGCCTGTGCCGGCACGCAAGCCAACGCGAAGATGGCACCACTCGCGAGGCGGGCAACCGAGTAATCGCGCACCGAATAGTAGACCACCAACAACACGGGCCCGACGCTAGCAAGCGTCACAGCAAAGGCCGCCATGGTTGCCAGCACGGCCCGCAGCAGAGCCTGCATGTCATGACGCAATCCGAGCATGGCGTGGATGGTCATGAAGGCTGGCAAACAGGTTGCCGCCGACAGCAGCAGCAGCATCGGCACCTTCACTGCAGACATCAGACACTGTTCGATGCGCCCGGCGTAGCTGCCCATCATCAGGCCAGCCAGCCCGCCGCAGACGAACACCAACAAAACCGTTCGAGCCCACGGCAGGCGATCACTGCGAACGTCAAACTGGCCGCAGCTACGCAGCGGTTCAACCCATGCGGGCATGGAGCGACTAGCCACCGAACAGCTGCTGAATGGCTTGCAGAACCGCGGCGAAGAAATGTGAGTCGCGCTCACAGAACACTTCGAATGGCGCATCGTGAGCCAGCACAAAGGGCCGCAACATCCACGCACTCTGGCAGCCGACCAACGCAAACACGACAAACCACAACCGCAAAAGGGCAGCGCCCTTGTTGGCTTGGCGACGAGCTGCCGCCGGCCTAGGGGCGACGGGTGGCCGCTCGCCTTCGGCTGGTTCGACCTCAGCCTCAGTCGTCAGTGGCAGCGACACCGCGGCGGGTTCGCCCAAGGAGACTTGCAGCCCACGAGCCAGCCGTGCCAACCCGATGCTCCCGGCGATGGTGAAGAACAACACGTTCAGCAATACGATGAACGGGTACGAGCGAGTATTCAGGCTGAAGAAGGCCAACACCGGTGACAGGCTGGCGAGCGTGATGCTCGATAGCGCCATCAACATGGCAGCTTCACGTGCAACCACGGCCGCCCGCAGCGGGAGTGCGAGCAACTGCGAAAACACCAGCAGCGACGGCAGTGTGATGATACCGGTAACAAGGAACAGCAGGGGAACCTTGAGTGCCGACAACAAGCACTGCAACAGACCTTCGCCGCCGCGGTCGAGCCACGCATACAGGCCCATCGTGAATCCGTGCACGCTGCTGGCTGCAATGCCGATCAACAGAATCTTCTGCAGGCTCAGCGGCGGCCCTTCCTCAACGCTGTCGCGGCTGAGGATGCGTGTGATCGGTTGAATCCAAGCCGATGGGGTCATGGTCATACCGGGGCAAATGCGAGGGTTGTCGAGATGTGGCGCACCTTTCGCAAAATCCCCCGGGTATGGGCCATTCAAGCTGTGGCTCAGGCCACACAACACCACACAGCCGCCATCCCCCCTCCACAACACCCCGTCAACCCACCTGCATGCGCGACTCCCCCGTCGCGACATGCACGATTAACGACAGGCACCGGCGTCGTTGGGGTGACTGGCCGGATGCCGGCGAGGCGAGTAGAGAGGGTGGTTCCCGGGCCATAGTACAGAGCAATCGTCATGGGTACATGATTCACTGCAGCCGTTCGCCTGAGCGAATCAATGCGGTCCGAACCTGGTGTAAGGACTCCGACAATTGCTCGCGGGAACGCGCGGCCTACCTGCTGAGTGGGGTTCGGGTGTCCGAACCGCAGCTTGAATTACCTACACCCGCAATCTCCAGAGCCTGATCGACCGAGCGAAGTCAGGTCGATATCGAGCCCCGGCAGTCCGTCTTGTGCTGATCCCGAAAGGGGATGGGCGAACGCGACCGATCGGGATCCCGACCCACGAGGACAAGGTGTTGCAGCGAGGTCTCGCGATGGCTTTGGAGTCGATCTACGATCTGGACTTCCTGCCATGTAGTTACGGCTTCCGGCCGCAGCGATCCGCGCATGGTGCACTTGGTGCTCTTCGGGAAGGGCTGATGCACGATGCGGGGTGGTTGGGTGCTCGAAGCAGACATTCGAGACTTCTTCGGCGCGTTGGACCCCACCAAGCTGCGCGAGATTCAACGTCTGCGAGTGCAGGACGGTGTCATGCTGCGCAGTCTCGGAAAGTGGTTGCAGACAGGTGTGCTTGAGAACGGGCGACATCATCGGCCGGCATCGGGCACGCCGCAGGGCTGATGTAATTTCACCGCTTCTGGCGAACGTCTATCTGCATGAAGTGCTCGACCTGTGGTTTCACCGTGGAGGTGTTGCCGCGGCTGCGTGGGCGCGCGTTTCTCGTGCGATATGCGGATGACTTTGTCATCGCATTCGAACGTGAGCACGACGCGCTGTGCGTGCACGACGTGCTGCCGAAGAGGTTTGCCGGATACGGACTGGAACTTCATCCCGAGAAGACGAGGCTGCTGGACTTTCGTCGTCCTCGTCATGAGGGCGGCGACGACCCAGAGAGCTTCGACCTGCTCTGTGTGCGACGTCTCAGTGGTGTCGTGGTCACCGCCATGATCCGATCGCGGTGCAGCATGCAGCGCTGGGTCGGCAGATTCGCCGGCACTGTGCGTACTACGGGATAACCGGGAACGCGCGGTCGCTGGCCGTCTTCCTACACATGGTGCTGCAGATCTGGCGCAGATGGAAGCGCTGGCGGTCGAACAAGACACGCAAGACGTGCGGGTGGTGGAATCAGCTCATTGAGCGGTATCCTCTGCCGTCGGCTCGCGTTGTTCATTCGACTTATCGTCCCGCAGCGAGCCCGCGATTAGAGGAGCGGATGCGCAAAGTCCCGCAAGTCCGGATCTGTGGGAGGCCGGGGAGAGCGATCTCCCTGGTCCACCCGACACACCCCTGGGAATGCCGGCTTCGTATGCGGTTAGGATGTGAGTTCGGGTTCTTGCGGCCACGGTCTTGTCGGTTTTCGATTCACGCACCAACGACCCACGGCAGAGCCGATCACCGCAACCGAACCGAATGCAGGTCGACTTCACCAGCCTCGTTCGAGAGATCGAACCGCAACCACTCGACGACGGCAGGCCAATTGGCACTGGCCGTCAGATCCACCTTCATGCGATGCACTTCGCCATCGTTGATGAGATCGAACTTCACCGAACACTCTTCGGTGAAGGTGTGGTGGCTCGCGTCCTTCCAGAAAATCTGACCCGTTAGATCGTCGCGGCCGAACTGCGGTGAGTGCACGCGCATCTCAAGCTCGACTGTCTTAAGCGGGCGGAGCAAGCACGGCGTGACCACCCACGGGTCGTTGCCGGTCGCCGTCCAGCAGAAGCCTCTGTCATGCGGTCCGCGGGGCACGAGTTGTTCGTTGGGCCAGAAGCCGCGCCGGTGATCGTAGTCACGCAGTTCGAATAGATCCTGCGGCCAGCGATGGGGCAGGTGCAGCTTCTGGCGCAATTCCATGCAGGCTGTGCGCCGCGGCTTAGGCAACGCCGCGACTGGATCCAGATCACTACTGAGCGGCTCACCAGCGTCGCGATCGGGTTCGTCGACGTAGAAATCGGGAATGCCATTGTGCCCCGCATACGTCCGGCTCGCCTGCAGCACGACCCGAGTCGCCGACTTGCTCTAAAACAACCAAGTCATCTGCACGTACGCATACCTGCTATCTGCACCACCCTGCGAGTTGGGCGCACGATCCAAGAAGCTACCAGCAAACAAGTAGGCGGCGCCGACTTCGATATGCATGCGCTTCTGGATGGCTTCGTACCGTCCACGCACTTCAAGATGCTGACCCACTTGCTTGCCGCTCTGGCCACTCGCGTCACGCACGCCGGCGCCGACCCAAACGTCGCGTGACGAAGCGAGCTGCAGGTCACGATAGGCGAGCATCACCGAAGAACGAGCACAGGGCTTGACGCCCACCCGCAGTTCTGGGGCGCGGAAGTTGCTGCGCTGGATCACTCCCCACAGGCTGGTCGGTCCAAAGTCGAAACGGGGTGCGCCATACAGTCGATCGAATTGGTTGTTGTCACCATCGGTCGGGTCGCGGTCTCCGCTGGCGTAGTCGATGGCGATCCTCACGCTCGGCTGGCAAGCCAAATCGCCGGTATAGCCAACCGAAGCGTGGCCGAACCATGCGGAGTGGTCGAGCTTCGCGCCACCGACAGTCGACTGCGAATCGCCGACCTGAAGCGCGCCTTCGAACTCAAATGAAACTCGCCCGGGTTTCGCCGCCCGCACCAACCGCGTTCCCGGAGTCAGCAAACGCCGATTGCGCGAGTCCGCGGCGTCCTCATGCAATCCGTAGGCAAACACTTCCAGCTTGGTCGTCTCATCGAGCTGACGGGCCGCAAAGAGGCCACCAAACTGAAGGTCCTTGTCCTGGTCATCCCACTCGAAGTCATTGTCGCGAAGGGAAGGGCCGTCAAATGGTCGCCGCCGCACTGGCATCGTCCAGAACGCGTGCAGTTCGTCGCCGCCATCTCCATTCCAGAGGTAGTCGATGCCGCTGAAGGTGTTGACCGTATTGCGATAGCCGTTGCGAATGACGAAACGGCGGCTGCCGACACTCATCGTATATCGCCCGACCAGTAGCCGCCCGGTGCCAGACGAAAACGGGTTCATCGTAAAGGTGGCGTTGGCGTTGATCACGTCCGTCGTGTTGACGGTTCCGGTGTTGGTGGCGCCGGTGGCTTTGACGTGGTACGCGCGCCCATCCATCAACTCCAGCGTGGCGCCGAATCGGCCACCACGAAAGTCACCGCGCAAACTAGTGCGCGCGAGCCACTGGTCCTCGCTATTCGGGCGGGTCCCAGCGCGGAACTGGCGGTAGACAGACTCAAAGCGGGTGCGCTGCCGACCGCTGAATGTGAGGTGGCTGTCATCGACCTCGCCACCTGCAGGTGGCGGCTGTTGCGCGATCACCGTCGCGCAAAGGGCACTCAGGATTCCGCATCCAAGTAGATAATGTCCGACAAGTCTCGTGCGAAAATCGTGCAGCATGCGTATGTCTTGCCCAGTCGCGCCCCGATCCGCAAGTATACAATCTCCTTAGTCAGAGTCCGTTGGCGGCGTCTGAAAGCCGGCCTCACACCTCGCGCACCAGCACTCGGACTTCGACTGTGCGTGGCATCGCGTGGCGAAGACAACCATCGCCACGACGCTGAAGAATAATGGCATTGCACCGAGCCCTGATCGATCGACCACTTGGAAGACGTTCCTCAAGTCGCACGCCGACGTCATCGCCGCTGCCGACTTCTTCACCGTAGACGTTTGGACAAAGCGCGGGCTTGTGACCCACTACGTGTTCTTCGTGATCCATCACGCCACGCGCATGGTCGAGATTGCTGGTGTCACGCCCCACCCGGACGGCAACTTCATGGCGCAAGTTGCGCGCAACCTCACGGATAGCGTCGACGGCTTCCTTCGCGGCCAGAAGTACCTGATCCTCGACACCGATTCACTGTTCACCAAACAGTTCGTGCGCATCCTCAAGGACGCCGGTACCAAGGTTGTTCACACAGCCATTCAGGCACCAAACATGAATGCTGTGGCCGAGAGATCTGTCGGCTCCGTGAAGCGCGAATGCTTGAGCAAACTAATCCTGCTTGGTGATCACCATCTGCAGCGGGTGCTCTCGAACTACGCCACTCATTACAACCAAGATCGCCCGCACCAGTCGCTGGACAACAACCTGATCCAATCGCGGCTGCGCCGCATTCTGGTGCGTGCGGTATCGGGTTATTACGAGCGCACCGCGAAGCCATCCTGTCCGGAAGTGGGATCGCGCTGCCCCAGAAGCAGTTACGCCAGGCGCTCCAGACGACGACGCCCGATAACGTGCTCAAAGAGTTTGGCATCGATCCAGCGGACTGCCCGCGCGGCTTCCGTCGCGGCACTGGCTGTCAGGCGTGCCGCGGCAAGGGCAAGCGCGGCCGCATCGGCATCCACGAAGTCATGCACGTCTCGCCAAAGTTGTCCTCCGCAATTTCGCGAGGCACCCACGAAGATGAGCTGCAAGCACTCGCAGACGAAGCAGGCTACGTGCGACTGCTTGCCGACGGCCTCGACAAGGCCACGCGCGGCCTGGTCACGCTCGAAGACGTGCTCGCCTGTGCGCGCGTCGAGTAGCCGCCAAGCAGCCCACCGTGTCATGAGATTCGGGTAACTGTTAGCTACGACAGCGCCTTGGAGGCATCCCAGTAGTTCTCCATGCGCACGCCGTTGACCGTCGCGTGGTTGTTGAGCGTTTTCTAGGCGCGCTCGCCGACAAGCCACTGCCTCGGACCGCACGTTGAACTTGCTATTCGCTGTGTCCGTTGCTCCACCGCTCATTGCCATGGAGCGGCCAGCTACGATGCAGCGTGATCGGAGGATGCATCGGCTCTGCGATGCGTTGGTCAACAACGGGTCACGAGGCCTTTGCCGGCGGTGACCTTGGCGCTGCTGCTCGTAGGGGCCTTCTCTGAGATCTCACTCCTCAAGGTTGACCAGTTCCAGCGCTTCATCATGGCTTGGATCCTGCTCGTGCTTGACGAGAGTCACATCGCGTCAGTGCCGCAAGCTGCGCTGCATTTTGCGAGAGCTCGTTCTTCAGGCAGCTTGCTATGGGGGATGCGCGCTTGGCACACGTGTTGCCA
Source organism: Planctomycetota bacterium (assembly GCA_051274975.1). Classification (GTDB taxonomy): domain Bacteria; phylum Planctomycetota; class UBA1135; order UBA1135; family UBA2386. The sequence continues at coordinate 16,498 of JBNMND010000067.1, forward strand.
CGGTGCGGTTCATGCGACCCAACAACCACGGCTGGCCACTTGTCACAATGCATGCGTAAAGCCGGCGGCAACACCACTGCCACAGACCACGTGACGGAAACACCTGAACAACCCTCTTCGCGTCCTGCTGACGCGCCTCGTCCACTGGCTAACCACCTGGCTGCGCGGCTCCGTGAGCTGCAGGCTCGCCGCGGACTAACCCAAGGCCACGTTGCCAAGCGCCTCGGTTGCCATGGGTCGGCCCTGTTGCGCTGGGAGAGCGGGAGTCGCTTTCCGGTGAGTTCTTCCACCACGAGTGGCCGTAGTGTGTCCCGCCGTGGCGCGGCCCTCTAGGCGTCGCTGAGAGCCGCGCCGACCGCCTCGGCGATCGTGTCGCCGACTTCCTTCCATTCCTCGGGCTCCAGCCCGATCACGGCCAGGTCGGGGGTCAGGAAATCCGAATCGGGCCCGGTCTGACCGGCGCCATAACCATTGTTGGTGGCGCACTGGTCCGCTAGGCGAACGACCGCGATCGCGTGGCGGTGTTGCTCGTCGCACGACCTGTAGTGGTGTCGCGTGATGACTTCTCTCACCATCGGCTTCAGGTTCCACATCTCGGCCACGATGCCGCCCGCCTTCATGTGGTTGATGCCGAGGATCCGCTCCTCCACGCTGTGCACGGGCACAGTGCACTTGGTCATGTCCTCGCCCATGCGGGTCAGGAACGGCGCCAGCAATACCTTGCCGAGATCATGCAGCAAACCGGCGACGAACATCTCCTCTGAGTTGTCCGGCGATTTGGGCAGTCGTTGGTTCAACAAACGAGCACCAGAGCCAACCGCCATCGCGTGACGCCATAGCGTCATGGGATCGCCATAGGCCTTGAACTGGCCGCCGACGAAGCGCTTCATCGACGAGCCGAGCAACACCCCACGCAATCCGTTGAGACCCATGCCGATAATGGCGTCGCGCACGGTCTCGCGCTTGTGAGCGAAACCGTAGATCGGCGAGTTGGCCAATCGCAGCATGGTGGCGACCAGGCCCGGGTCATTCGACAGCAGCTTCTCCAAGTCACCCGGCTTGACGTTCGGATCCTCGACCAACTTCATGGCCTTAGTAATCACGTCCGGCAAGCTGGGAATCAGATCGGGGTTGGATTGAATCTTCTGGGCAACCGTTTGTGTCTTCATGCAACCTCTGCTGGCTTGGGCCAGGTGGCCTGAGGTCTACATCGAGTTCTGCTGGCCAGCGCCTTCAGCCTGTTCCGCGCATAGAAAAAAAACAAACCGACATTGTCGGCTGACTCTGCGAGATGCGGACCATTCGGTGGCATGTTCGTGCAGTTGCAGGCTTGCGCGATGATCGTGACGCGGTCGAGTCGCAGATCCATACGGTACCGAATGACGCCGTGAATGCTTTGGACCCTATCTGGTTGCCGTTGGCCGAGCGGCCGCTCAGAAGCAAGCTGCTGCCGTGGAACTTGCTGTTGGTCGTGTGAACAGCCTCTCCCTGGGGGCAGGAAGCCGATGCCGACTTGAGAGCCGAACACCTGCGAGTCGATTGCGGTGATGTTGGCGTTAACGCCCTTAATGCTGCGTGACGTGCTGGCGATGTCGGCGCCCGAGATGACGCATTGGGCGATGTCAGCGAGGATGCAACTCCGGCCGTGAGGTATCGGCGGACGTTCGCGCAACTGCGTGGCCGCGTGTTAGGATCGGGCATGCCCTTCAGGCACGTCGCGAATCCTCTTCTTGTCGTCACGGCGCTCTGGGCCGCGGAAGTGAGAACGCAGTGCCAAGGACACTGGCTACCAGGACTGTGGATGCCCAATTCCAGCTCGCCCGTGGGCCCCACCTTTAATAGCACGATGTGGGATCCAGATGGATCTGGACCAGCACCAGAACAACTGGCCGTCGGCAGTTTCGCCTCAGCGAATGCTTTCCCCGGCCTCGTCGCAGCATGGAATCCCGCAACTGACGTCTGGACGATCATTGGCTCGACGACGTCTTTGCTAGGCTCCGCCATCGTGCATTCGATGGTAGCCATGGCCAACGGCGACCTCGTCATTGGAGGCTACCTACAGCAGATCGACGGAGTGTCTGTCTCGCACATCGCTCGATACGACGGAACTTCGTGGCACCCGCTCGGTGCCGGTTCGCAGGGGCAGGTCCAAGCGATGACTGTGTTGCCAAATGGCACGCTGGTCGCCCATGGCAGCTTCGACGTCGGTGGCGGCACAATAGCGCAACTCGCACAATGGAATGGCAGCGCGTGGTCGGCGTTCGGACCAATTACTACCAACATGGGGGTCAGTACGCTCAACACCCTCGCCAACGGCGATGTTCTTGCGGGAGGCTTCTTCAGCAATATCGGCGGCGCCCCTGCCAGCATCGTGGCGCGCTACAGCGGCGGCAGTTGGACGGCGCTGGGCACGGGAACAGCCGGCAATGTCTATACAGCTCTGGAGCTAGCCAATGGAGAGCTGCTCATTGGCGGTATCATCGTCTTAGCTGGCGGCACGCATACCGGCGTAGCCCGTTGGAACGGCTCGGGATGGTCGCAAATGGCATCTGCCCCGCAAGGGACCGTAGAGTCATTGATCCAGCGCCCCAACGGACACGTCATTGCTGCGGGAACGTTCAGTCAGGGTGGCCAGGGGGTCGACCCCGAATACGTCGCTCGTTGGGACAGCACTGCGTGGACACATGTAACTCAAGGCCCGGGCGCCGGCATCGACTACCGCTGTTACACGTTGACCAACTTGCCGAACGGCGAGTTCGTGGTTGGCGGGGAGATGGTTCACGCTGGCGGCAATCTATCTGTGAGACTGGCTCGCTTCTCGCCAGCATGCACCGCGATCGCAGATAGCTATGGCGCAGCTTGCCCGAGCTCGGCGGGCGCCAACACCTTGACGCCGATCACCCTGCCATGGGCAGGCACGACCTTTCGAGCGCGCGGCGAAGGCCTTCCGACTACCGCCTTGGTTGTCTCCGTCACCGGCTTCTCGTCAACAGCAGTGCCAATGGCCTCAGTGCTACCGCAGGGCCAACTCGGATGCGACCTATTGGCAAGCCCGGACATCCTCAGCGTTGGCACATCTGTCGTTGGCGGTTTCGATTCGCACATTGCCCTGCCCAACAACCCGTCGATCGCCGGCCTGCAGATATATCACCAGCTAGCACTGTTCGAACTGAGTGGTTCCGGAAGAATCCAGGCCGTTACAACAACGAACGCTTTGGCGCTAACAATCGCGTTCGTGTGAGCCGCGCGGCGGCGGAGCGTTGGCTTGCTGGTCGCCGGCTGGAAGACCTACGCGCGCGCCTCGTCGCTCCTTGTTTGCTGCCTGCAGATCCACCATCACCCTCTGCACATCGTCGACCAGTCCCGCAGTGTCCGAAAAGTCGGCCGAGCCGGTTTGGCATCGAATTGGTCACTCAGGACTCGTCGGAGACCAAATAGTGTCGCTGGCTAGCCGGCATTCAAGCGGTCGGCGTAACTCTCGCTGCCGAAGCGCGATCGAATTTCCGGATACCACGGCTTCAACTCTGCCGACGTTTTGCTATTGCCGCGTTTCTTCTGCGCAGGCAACTCCGAGCCGGCAACGATGGCAAAGCAAAGAAGGACAGCGAATGCGGTACGCATGGCCATGAGCATAGCGACGACGTCAGCCCGTGTCGCAAAGCGAGACTGACCAGCACCAGTTGGTTAAGGGGCGCCTGCGACGAGCCGATCCCAGGTGCGAACTGCCTGAGGATACTGACATGCACAACTTTGTACGCGCTGCCCTGTTCGCCACGATCTTCCCGGTGTTGATGCCGGCCCAGGAAACTGGCACTACCGAAAAACCAGGAACGCAGCAGGCGCGCCAAGACGAGCGCATCCGCAAGGTGCTCAAGGAACACCCCAAGCTGAAGGCTGCCATGCGGAAGCACGCCGATGCCAATGGTGACGGCAAGTTGGATGCCGCCGAAAAGAGGGCGTTGCACAAACTGCTCAAGGCGCGGATTGCAGCATTGAAGGCGCAGCGTAAGAAGGATGGCGCCCCTCCAATACCCGGGGCTGGCACCATCACGGACAAACCCAAGGCCTCCCGGCTCGATCGCAATAGCGATGGCAAGGTTGGCCGCGCAGAGCGCAAGCGCGCGAAGAAGATCAAGAACCGCGTCGACAACAACAACGACGGCCGCGTCGGGCCAGCCGAACGCGAACGCGCGCAGCGCAAGAAGAATCGCGCCGATCGCAACGACGATGGCAAGGTTGGACCCGCCGAGCGCAAGCGCACGAAGAAGGCCCGCACACGACGCAAGTCGTAAGGCCTAGGACAAGGTTGCTGCTGGACGCGTCACCTTCGGGTGGCTTCCGGCAGGCGTGCTTACTGCCAACCCTGAATCTTGCTGCCTAGCGCGTCGATCTAGGCGCCGAGGCATTCCCGCACCTTGTCGCGGACGCGCATGAAGTGGCTGCCAAGACCGCGTCGACATTTGGTGACCTATCACGGTGTGTTGGCACCGGCTGCGAGTCTCCAACACAAGGTTTGTGCCACGGACGGCGGTAGAGCAAGAGAATGGAGCAGGCCAAGATGACGCTGACGCCTCGAGTGCCGATAGCCAGCAGGCAACGGGCGCAAGCCCCCCCCCATCGCCCTGCTAAGCGACGAGTGCACGGGCGCCGCTACTACACGTGGGCCGAGTTGCTACGACGGGTCTACGCCGTCGACATCCTGACATGTCCGCGCTGCGGTGGGGTTCGTCGGCTGCTTGCTGCGATTCAGGATCCGGATTCGATCGAGCGCGTGCTGCGGGCGATGGGCTTGCCGTGGCAGGCGCCGGAGTTGGCGGTGGCGCGGGCGCCGCCGGAAGTCTGGGGGTGACTGGCTCGGGGCGTGTTTTGCCGCGCGTGATGGCGGATGGCGGCGACTGGGTCGCTGTGGGGAGCGCTGTGTTTATGGGTGGGATTTCGGGTGGAATGCCCGGTGGGGTCACTGTG
>JBNMND010000068.1:0-21285 GCA_051274975.1 Planctomycetota bacterium
ACCCGCTGGTGTGGGAAGTGCTGTGCCGCATTGCCGACGCCCTCGAAGCGCACGGAACGCTTGACGATGACCTCCTGGATGACGTTCTAGCCAGAGACTGACGCCTGCGATGGTCCGCCAATCCCTTAGATGTAGGGGCGGCCTTGCTCCACCATCGCGCCGGCGCGATCAAGCTAAGTGAGCCAACACGCCGATACCATGGGCGTGACTACGACATTCGATCGTGACTTGTTCGAGCTCTTCTCTGAGTACTCCGGCATGCCGCTCGAGGAAGTGCAGAAGGCCGCTCGCAACTACGGTGGCATCAACGAGCTGCACTGGCAGGAGTGTGACGGAGACACTTGGGAAGAACGCGCACGGCAGTTCTACAGCCTCGCCGACGGCTACGTGTTTGACCTAATCCACGCGAACCAATCGAAGGCGCACCTCCAGGCCGTCTACGAGAAGTGGGGACACTGGCCGTGGATTTCGCAGAGCGGCCCCGACGTTCTAGAGTTCGGCGGTGGCCTCGGCCTCGCGTGTTCGCTGTTCCGCGATCTCGGCCGCAAGGTGACCTACGTCGACATCGACAGTTCGCCTTCACGGTTCGCTCGTTGGTACTACGAGCGAACCCAACAGACCGACATCGAAGTCGTCATCACGCCACAAGAAGACCTGGTGTTGCCCGAAGATCGTCAGTGGGACTTTGTGTTCTCCGACGCCGTGCTCGAGCACATCATCGATCCCGCGCCAACCGTCGAACGCCTCGCCCGCGCGGTGCGACCCGGCGGCATGATGTATCTGATCATCGACGCGCACAACGTCGGACCGGGCTTCCCAATGCACAAGCACGTCTACCTTGACGACCTCTTGAAGGGTTCGCCGACGCTGCGCTCAATGCAACACATCCTTCATGATGGCGACGGACTCAATGCGTTCGTCATGCCCGCATAGGCACCGCACTACTTTATGCCGTCTTGTTCCCGGATGCGGCGCAAGGCCCGCATTTGCCGCGCGTAGGGGCGCGCCTTCGGCCGTACCGCCGCGATGCGGGCCAGCGCGTCATCGACATCGCTGGCGACGCCGCGAACGATCAGCAGTGCAGCTGCGACAGTCGCCGTTCGCCCGTGTCCTTCCGCGCAATGCAGATAGATGCGGCCCTGCAGTTTGCTCAGTCGCTCGGCGTATTGCCGCAGCACCTGCGGCGGCGGCGCGGCGCCATCAACGATCGGCAACGAGACATAGCCTTTGTGGCAACGCTGGTGCGGACGTTCGGCGTATTCACACGTCAGGTCGACGATGTGCTCCACCTGCAGATCAAACTCGCGGTCAAGTAAGCGACGACCGATCAGCAAGTCCGGCAGCAACTCATGCCACGGAGCTTCGGTCAAGGCCGGACGCCGGAGATGCCACCAAACCGACACCGGACCGAGGAACGGCAGCGTCAGCAGCGCGGCCCACCACACGCGCGTGCCATCGCTGCGCTTGCCGTAGAGCCAATGCACGCGGCGATACTGGGAGCCGCGGTCGACCGGCAGGATCCACGCGGCACTGACGACACAACAGGCAACGGCAGTCCAGAGCATCAGCGCGATGGCGATGCCGCCGACCAACGATGCAGAGGCGCCACGCGTAAACGCAGACCAGGCGCCAACGAGTAAACCGAGCGCAACCAGCAGGAACCCAATGCCAAACCTCACACGAGCAGTATGGAGCCAGTCGTTGCCCATTGCTTGCCGCATAAGCACAACTGCACTGCGGACCACGACGCAGTTCACCCACCAGATCGATTAGCAGCGCTTATCGAGTCATCACCGGAAACGACGACAACACCGACGCTGCGTTCCACGATGATTCTGTTCATCACCCGTGCGAGTAGGAACATGACGAACGCGCTGACCTTTGAAGTTGCCGGCCCCTCTGACGAGGACCGCATCTGCGCCCTCAACTACCAGATGTTCGTTGAGGAGATCCCGCAGCATCCGCCGAATGAGGCGAAGCGGTTGGTTGATCAATTCCACGACCAAAACACCTACCTCGTTGCGCGCGACGGCGAAGAGATCATCGGCATGGTCGCGATGCGTGCCGAGCGACCGTTCTCGCTGGATGCGAAGATCGACAACCTCGATGCCTACCTGCCGCCGCACAATCGCATCTGCGAAGTGCGTCTACTCGGTGTGCAAGCGGGTCGACGACGCGGTCCGGTGTTCGCCGGTTTGCTAGACATGATCATGCAGATCGGACAACAGCGTGGCTACGACCTCGCGGTGGTCTCCGGCACGACCAGGCAGCTTCGCCTCTACGAGCACATGGGCTTCATCGCGTTCGGCCCGGAGGTTGGCAGCAAAGATGCTCGCTACCAACCAATGTACATTGCGATGTCGGCATTCGAACGCGATAGCAAGGCGGCGTTTGCAAGGCGTTCACGCGTGGCAAACACTCACGCGCCGGCAGTTGGCTTCACGCCAATCAGCTTCTTGCCGGGGCCAGTAGCGATTGGCGAACAGGTGCAAGCAGCGTTCGCCAAGCCTGCTATCTCGCATCGCAGCCGACCGTTTGAACAGCAACTGACGTTTGTGCAACAGCGGCTATGCGCGCTCACCAACGCTCCGCACGCCACGCTGCTGCTCGGATCCGGCACCTTGGCCAACGAAGCCATCGCCGGCCAGATCTCCATGACACACCAGCAAGGCGTCGTCGTAGTTGACGGCGAGTTCGGACGTCGACTCGCCGATCACGCCACGCGTTGGTCGTTGCCGTTCGAAACGTTCGAGCGTGATTGGGGCGCGCCATGGTCTATCGACGAACTGCAACAATTCGTCAGCCAACGCCCCGACGCTCGCTGGTTGTGGATCACGCTTTGCGAGACATCAACCGGCGTGTTACGCAACCTCGATGCGCTGCGGGCCATGTGCGCGGCAGGCAACATCGATCTCTACCTCGACGCCGTCAGCGCCATCGGCGCGGTGCCCGTCGACCTGCGGGGCGTGCGCATGGCGAGTGCTGTCAGCGGCAAAGCACTCGGTTCATTTCCCGGCATGGCGATCGTTTTTCACGACGGCTCGGTCGCGGACGGTCATCGCAGCTTGCCCCGCTACCTCGACCTCGCGCTCTACGAAGCGAGTAACGGAGTCGCGTTCACGCAGTCGAGCAACTTGGTCGCCGCGCTAGCGACAGCATTGCAGCGCTACGAGTCCCCGGCACCGATGCTCGAAACCGTCGCAATGGCGTCGTGGCTGCGAACAGAACTGCGCAACCTCGGCCTGCGGCTACTGCTCGACGATGACGACGCTGGCCCTGCGGTGACGACGATTGCACTCGACGCTCCCATGCACGCGCGACAACTCGGCAATCAGCTACACCAAGCAGGGTTCTTGGTGAGCTATGAGAGCAACTACTTGGTCGCGCGGAATTGGCTGCAGATCTGCCTGATGGGCGCATTCACCCGACGCAACTTGGAAGCACTGGTGCAGACTCTCACCAAGATCATGCAGCCACACGAACGTGTCGGCCTGACAACGAATCAGACTGGTCAGTAGGCGCGCCTTAGCCAAGTGAGCGTCACTTGACAGGCTTCAGAACCACCTTCTCCTGCGGCCACGGGCCGGCCTTCGAAGCGACCCCGCGCGTATCGCGCAAGTCAGCAACCAAGAATGGAGTGGCGCGGCGCACGATCACGCGGAAGAACCCGTCGACATCTGCGCCGGCAATGCCGCGTGAACCCATCGCCACCTTGGGCGTATCGGACACGTGGATGATCGCATTGGGCACGGGCTTGCCGGCACGGTCCTGGACCACGCCATAGACCATGACCATGCCGTCGCGGCGCTCGTCGAGCTGCACGACTTGCACGCCACCGGCGGACCAATCACCACTGCGTTCCCAAGTAGTGCTGCCGCTCGTCGCGGCCAACTTGGTTGCCTGGCGCGACGTCCATAATTTGAAGCTGCCGTCACCGTTCGCCTTCGCGAAGCCACATGGCACGACCGCGCCATCGAGCTTCCTACTGGCGGTGATTCGCACTTTGCCAACCGCAGCGCCGGAAAGGTCGACGACCGCGCCCTGCAGCAGCACGAATTTGTGCGCGTGCGGCCGCATGTCGAACATCAAATGCGGGGTGAGGTCACCTGGCCGCTTGGCCCGCTGGAAGCTAACGTCCACTACATGGTGCCACCCGAGCGGGTCGAGCACCAAGCTCGGCACGGGTTGATTGCCGCGCACTTTCAGCCAGCCATTCATGCCGCTTGTGACACACGAGATTGTGCTTTGCCTTGCGTCGCGCAACACGACATCCAGACCAACAGCTGGAGCGCCAGCCGGATCGAGCACCGTCATGGTGCGGGTCCATTGCACAGCGGCCGACAGGTCGATGACAATTCCGTGGTCGGCCCCTCCGACTACGCCGCGCGCGATGGATACCGCTTCTTGGCGCACGATGACACTGCCGACAAAGCCTTTGCCTTCAAACTCGAAGCTGCCATCCTCGGCAACGACGACCTCACCCATCACATGCCTCTGTGGATCAAGAACGGTCACTGTCGCGCCAACCGACTTCTGGTCGATCCCGGTCACGAAGCCGCTAACGCTTTGCGCACGAGGGCTCGCCAAAGAAGCCATCAGCATCGTGCTCGCGAGCAGCACACGTTGAGATAAGTAGCGCACAGGATGATGCTCGATGGCTGCGAGTGAGCTGTCAAGTCAGCTGGCCATCAGATCCGGCGCGCGCGCCGTCATCTCGACAAGGCAGCGCCCGATGTCACGCTGATAGTCACCGGCGGCCTGCGTCACGAAGGCGACTTCGTCAAAGCCCTCAAACTCAGCGCCGACGGCATTGCGCTATCCAACCCAGCACTTCAGGCAATTGGCTGCCTCGGCATGCGCGCCTGTCACTCCAACGACTGCCCCGTCGGCATCGCCACGCAAAGTCCCGGACTGCGAGCGCGCTTCGAAGTGCAGAAGTCCGCAGCCCAACTCGCAACTTCTTCGACGCCAGCGTTGGCCTGATGAAGGTGCTAGCGCGCGCTTGCGGCCACGACTCGTTTGCCAAGTTCCAATTGTGCGACCTCACGACGTGGAAACCCGACCTCGCCCATTTGACCGGAGTTCCCTATGCCGGCGTCGTGCCGCTCAGCGGCGAACTGTCGTAACGACAGCCGGCAGTCCATGGGATTCGTGTCGACGCCCATTGGCTGCTAGTAGAAGCTGTGCAACTCGCAGCAGGCCACGGCCTGTCGCGAACTGCTTCTGGGAGGCCCTCCACATGGAATCCATTCTTCTGATCTTCGCCATCTACCTCGCGGTGGGTCTGCTGTTCGGCATCTTCTTCGCGATGAAGGGTGTCAAGCTGCTCGACCCGGTTGCGGTTGGTTCGCCGATCTCGTTTCGATTGCTCGTGATTCCCGGTGCGACCGCACTGTGGCCGGTGCTGTTGATCAAGCTGCTCAGACTCAATACATCCAGCAGCAACACCGCCAAGGGCGACTCGGGGGCAACCGCATGAAGCGCTGCCATCGAAAGGTCCACGTGCTGATGTGGGCGCTACTGGGCCCGATCGCGATTGTGGGTTTGATCGTAGCGATCAACGCGCGCGTGGTCATCCCGACGCAAGAACCGCCGTTTAAGCAAGACGTGCCGCAAACCATGCCGCCCGCGAAGGAGGTCGCGCCCAAATGAGCAACGCCTACCAGGCCGTGCAGTGGAACCGTCACAAGCGGAACTACGACTTCGCGCTAATTGCCTTCGTCGTGCTCTACAACGTCGGCTTCCTCGTGCTGACTGGGATCACGCACCCAACGCCTAACGATCTCGGACCTCCGCCGATCTTGATCATGCGCGCCACCGCGACGTGCGCGTTCTTGATGCTGCACATGATCTTGATGATCGGCCCGCTGGCACGCCTGAGTCCGCGGTTCGCGCCGTTGCTTTACAACCGACGCCACTTCGGCGTCATGATGTTCTGCGTCGCACTGATCCACTCCATTGTGGCGCTGAGCTTCTACCATGGCCTGGGTGACGCCAACCCTCTTTGGAGCCTGTTCACGGCCAATGAGCGCTATAACTCGCTGGCGCACTTCCCGTTCCAGGTGCTCGGATTTGCAGCGCTGCTGATCTTGTTCTTGATGGCGGCAACGAGCCACGACTACTGGCTCAAGAACCTCGGCGCCGGGGTTTGGAAGGCACTGCACATGCTTGTGTATGTCGCCTACGTGCTACTCGTCATGCACGTCGCGCTCGGCGCACTGCAAAGCGAAGTGAGCATGACCTATGTCGTGTTGACCGGCGTTGGCATCGCCACCGTCGCAGGCCTGCACCTAGTCGCCGGCATGCGCGAATCGCGTGCCGATGCCGCCGGTGCCGAACAGAGCCAATGGATGCGCGTTGGTAGCGTCGACGACATCAAACCGGATCGCGCGCTCGTCGTGAAGATCAAGGGATGCGAACGCGTTGCGATCTACCGCCACGACAACAAGATCTCGGCGATCTCCAACGTCTGCGCCCACCAAGGTGGCCCCCTCGGCGAGGGCAAGATCGTCAACGGCTGCCTGACGTGCCCGTGGCACGGCTACCAATACAAAGTCGAGGACGGCCAGTCGCCGCCACCGTTTACTGAGAAGGTGCCGACCTACCGCGTCAAGCTCGACGGCCGCGACATCTTGCTCGACCCTGAAGCGCTACCGCCAGGAACGCCCGTTGACCCTGCAGTGATCGCCACCGAGAAGACGACCAATGTCTAACACGCCAACCTCTAACGCCAAAAGCGATGCGTTCTACGTCGGCTACCTGCCGCTGCCCAAGGCGCTGGCGCCGGTCGTCAAGGCGATCATCGGGCTAGGTATCGCCGCAGCGATAGTGTTCGCGTTCGTGTTGTCATCAGCGCAAAAGGATCCAGGGCCCGGCCTGTGGGACACGTCGAAGATCTACGAGATCGAAGGCCACCTGACCGTCTCGCCCTATCCAATCATTCACGTTCCGGACGAGGCCAGCCCGACCAAGACGCGCGCCGTGCTGCTCGTGTCGGGCAGCAAGTTTGGCGTCGAGGACCGCACCAAGGCGATGCACGGAAAACGCGTGCGCGCCAAGGGTGAGTTCATCACCCATCAAGGCCGCGGCATGTTCGCGCTGCTCGATGATGAAGATGCACTCGCCGTCGTCAGCGACGACTCCACCGCGCCACAGACCAAAGAGCTTGGCGAGCACACGATGGTCGGCGAGATCTGTGATTCGAAGTGCTTCCTCGGCGTCATGAAGCCCGGCTCGGGCAAGACCCATCGCAGTTGCGCCGTGCGCTGCATCTCGGGCGGCATCCCGCCGATCTTCGTAACGCGTGACGCCAACAACGAGCCGACCGTCTATCTCATGGTCGACCACGACCACCACGCCATCAACGAGGCCGTGCTGCCGTTCGTCGCCGAGCCCGTCGAAGCCCAAGGCAGCCTCGAGATGCAGGGCGACCTGCTCGTCTACGTAGTAAACCCGAACAAGATTTCCCGGAAGTAGGCGGCGATGGCGGGCCAGCAACCGGCGGCCCCAATTTTTGGCAGAATGCGGGGGCAAACCGCAAAGCGAGTCCGTAGGCCGACTAGCCCCTGATTCGCTTACCGCTCACCACTAGGTTCACGATGCGCCGATTCGTTCCATTCGCCTGCCTGCTCTTGCCGATCGCCATGGCGGCGCAAACCCCGCCGGCGACCAGCACCGCCGAGGCCAACGCCGAAGCCAGCGCCAACTCATCGGGCTCGAAGTCCAAGAAGTCGAGTTCGTCGCAAACCGTCACGCGCCGCTTGGTCGTCGTGAATGGCAAGACGATCGTCGATGAGAAGAAGGTCAACAACAAGCCGGTGAAGGGTGGCCGAAAGTCCGGAGGCAAGGGCCTAGGCCTGGGCGGCACACCGGCGCTCGATATCGAAGAGATGAAGCGCGACATGATGCGTAAACTGCGCAAACAGCTCGACAAGGACGTTGGGGGTCACACGATCCGACCACCGCTGCGCGTTGGTGGCTGGAAGTTGACTCCCGACGCACAAAAGCGAGATAGGACAGCGGCGAAGAACAGCGGCACGAAGATGTCGCCTGCAAAGAAGCTGACGACACCCAAGACCCCCCGGGGCAAGCTCGTGCCGCGCACCCGCAAGGTCGGCAAGGCCACGCGCATCACCCGCTGATCGCGCATGCGCGCCCGAGGACAACCTGCTGACCCGTTGATGCAATGGCGCGACGTAGAAGACGACGCGCTGTTGGAGCAGGCTGCGAACGAAGAACCCGGCGCGGTCGAAGAACTGATCCAGCGATTCGATGACCGACTCTGCAGCTACCTGATGCGTCTCGTGCGCGATCGCGCGTGGGCCGAGGACCTGGTGCAGGAAGTGTTCTTGCGCGCACTACAGGAAGCCCATCGATACGACACCGCCTGGCCCGTTGGTGTCTGGCTGTTTCGCATCGCACGCAACCTCGCCCTCGACCTGCTGCGCAGCGAAGCGGGGCATCGCGCACGTACGCAAGCCCAGCCAGCACCTATCACCGCGCCCGCCGCCATCACGACCGCTGAGCATCGCGAATTCCAGATCGCACTCGAGGCCGCTCTGCAACGCCTGCCAGAAGAGTTCCGGTCCGTGTTCTTGCTGCGTGAAGGCGAGAGCCTGAGCTACGACGAGATTGGCGCAGTGCTCAACATCTCCACCAAGACGGTGTCAAGCCGCCTGCATCGCGCACGCCAACAGCTGCGCACCACCCTGCAACGTCACACCGAGCTATGAGCGAACAACCATCTCGCCTCTGCGCCTCGGTGCGCGGCAAGTCCTCAGGCTACTTGGACGGACGGCTGTCCGCCGAGGCACGTCGTGTGGTCCAACAACACTTGCACAGCTGCTCGGAATGCATGCAAGAACTGCAAGGAATCGCGAGGCTGTCCCGCGCCACGCACAATCTGCCGCAGCATCGCGCCCCGTCGGACATGGCGAGCCGCGTGCGACAGCGCTTGGCCACGCACCGCAGCGATGCGATTGCCAACCTGAACGCACCACGGTGGCGTTCGCGCGCCGTCATAGCTGCCGCCGCTGCGGTCTTGATCGCGACCGCTTGGACGGGAGGGTTTTGGATGGGTCAACAAACGCAACCAACCGAAACAGCCGCCTTGCCCAAGGTCGCATCACTTCCAGAAGCGTCAACTGATGCCGACTCCTTCCGCATCGCGAGCCACAACGTGCTGCAGGACTTGGCCGTCGCACCAAACCTGCCGCAACACGCGCAGCAGCCACTGATCGCCGCGCAACTCGCCTACTTCGACCTGCCGCAACGCGCCCGCCCGATCCTGCGCGCTTCGCCACCTAGCTCGATCGAACACCGGCTGGCTACCTTCGTGACCGAACTGGATGCCGCGATCACCAACAAGGCCGTGATCGACTGGCAGCAGTGGCACCAACTTGCCGAACAACGTGGATTGCTAAAGCGCGCCCCAAGCAAGCCTCCACAACTAGCCAATGCCCAGCCCAGCGAACGCGCGACCACCATCGTCGATCGCTTTCCAGCAGAGCTCAACATCGCGGAACGTCAGAGCCTTGCCGATCTGTTGGTACTGAAACACGATCGCTTGACAGGCGAAGTAACGACCAGCCTGGACCTCATCAAGCGCTGGCAGAACGAGCAAGCCAAAACCTCGACGTTCAACCTCGCCACCGGCACCGAGAGCACGCGCACGCTGTTTGAGGCCGGCCGGCCCGACGATGCGAAGCGCATGTTTCGCATGATGCGCACGCAGGTTCGCATGGGCTCGCGTGCGGCGCGCGTCGAGCACGGCGGTGTGACCGACATCGCACTACGCAACAGTGCCGAGGAAATGCTCAACGAGATGATGCGCGAGCTTGGCATCCCACCAAGGCCAGGCGGGCACTGATTCGCGGCGAACGGCCAAGTGGCGCGGGCCGCTCAGCGAATCACAAATCCATCGCACAAGGGATCATCCGGATCCATCCAGAACTCCGCCTTGCCCGTGACGTTCGCACGACCGCGAACCTCAGGCACGATGGCCTTGGTTCCTGCGAGGTCGACGCTCTCGACGACACGTACTTCGAAGCTGGTCCCGAGGATGCTCTCGATGCGAATCCACTCATCACCTAGTTCGCCACGCGCGTGATGAATCGCGGCCCGACCGCTGACACCCGTTCCCGTCGGCGAACGATCCACTTCGCCATCGGCGAAGACGCAGACGTTGCGACTGTGCGCGCCTTCTTGCTTGGCAACGAAGATCGTGCCATAGAGGAAGTTGAGATCCTGGTCACCGGACGGATGCTTCAACGGGCAGTCACGCATCACTGCGCGCTTGATCGCCATGCCGTGGCGAATCAGTTCTTGGCAATGCGTCGGGTCGAGCGTTAACCCCAAAGCATCGGCATCGACGTAGGCATAGAACGCGCCGCCGTAGGCAATCGTGCACGCCACCTTGCCCAAATCCGGCACTTCAACAGCGACTTCGGCAAACACGAATGACGGCACATTGAGGAACGATACGTCGGTGATCACACCGCCAGAACGATGCGCGCGCGCCCGGATGCGGCCGGCAGGTGTATCGATCTTGATGTCGTTTTCGTCGGCCTCGAACAACCCATGTTCGAGGCCAACCTTGACCATCGCGATGATGCCGTGCCCGCACATCGTGCTGTACCCCTCGTTGTGCAGGAACAACACGCCGACATCACCGTCATCGGTTGCCGGCGGCATCAACAACGCGCCATACATGTCCGCATGGCCACGCGGTTCGAGCATTAGCATGCGGCGCAGGTGGTCGAGGTGTTCGCGCGCATACGCACGACGCTCCAAGATCGTTTTGCCCGGCACGTCCGGATAGCCAGACGTGATGATGCGCAGCGGTTCACCCGCCGTGTGTGCCTCGATGGTCGTGATCTTGGTTTGGTCCATGCCTATCTTGTGGTGAGGGGGCCGGTGCTCAGAGTTCGACCACTTGGCCAAGACCTAGTCGCTCGGCATTCGCGACGGCGCGACGCGCGGCAAACAGGTCCTGCACCGCGTGGCCGACTGACTTGAAGAACGTGATGTCATCCGAATGCGCACGGCCAAGCGAAGGGTTCGCCAGCAACTCGCTGAGTTCGACCCAACGGTCCGAAGATGTAACGCCAGCCGCCTGCGCCGCAACCAACTCGCCTGCCTCTTCGAGCGCAGATTCGCGCAGATCGACCACGATGCGGGCGCAACGCGCAATCGCACACTCGTCAAGCTCACGCATATCGAGCCGAAAGCTGCCAACGCCACTGATGTGCACGCCAGGCTTGAGGTGCTCCCCCTCGAGAACCGGCGCGCGCGAACTCGTCGCGGCAATGATCACATCGGCATCGGTGACGGCTTCCTGACTCGACGCTGCGACCACGAGCCGCGCCGAAACCAACGGCGCCATTTCGGCGACGAACTCCGCAACCTTGTCCGGTCGCGGCGCGTAGACACGCACTTCGGAGAGCGGTCGCACCTCCGTCATCGCCAGCAACTGCATGCGTGCCTGACCACCAACGCCAATCAGCGCGCCCACCTTGGCATCCGAGCGCGCGAGCAGGTCGGTCGCCAACCCGGCTACCCCAGCCGTTCGAATCGCGGTCAGTGTGCCACCGCAGCACAAGCCAATCGTCTCGCCCGTTTCTGGATCGATCACCAACAACACACCGCTGGTGACATCCGCGCCGCGCAGGCGATTGCCGGGAAACACGTTCATGATCTTGGCGATGCGGCCGACGTCGCCGCCGGCGGCACCCATCAGAAGCGTCGTGCGATCCCCTTCGACAATTTGCACACGTGGCGGCGCAGCGATCGCGCCAGTAGCCAGGGATACGAACGCTTCGCGATTCGCGGCAATGGCATCAGCCATCGGCAAGGCGCGTCGAACGTCGGCGGCGTTGAGAACTCTCAGTTGCACAGGCTTAGTGTCTAGGTGCCAAGCGACGCGAAGTCGAGGTCGAAGCGGGCGAGATACTTGCGCACGCGATCGGTGTCGTTAGTCGACGCGCGTCGCGCCCGCGAAGCCGCGAACAACTCGCGACCGGCGGCGGACAAGGAACGGTGACGGCGGCACGTTCGAACGACTTCGGCCAACTGCACGCGGTCGAAGCGATCGAGCTGCTCCACCCGTGCATGGCCTAGCAGTTCTTCGAGCAGATTGTCATCGCTTGCGGTCGCAGGCGCTGCCTCGGCATCACCGCGAGTCCAGTCCGCTTGCAGGCGAGCGATCTCGCCGCGCACATCGGCGTCGGTGATCCGGCCACCATCGGCGAGCGTGCACAACCTGGTCATACTCGCGTTGAGATCGCGGAAGTTCCCGAACCAATGCCCGCCACTTGAAGTCGCGAACTCAAGGTAGCGGCGGCGCGCCTCGGCGGCGAAGTGCACGCGACGGCCGACCCGCGCCGAATAGCGCGACAATTCGTAGTCAACGTTGGGCTCGAGGTCTTCGATGCGGTCCCGCAATCCAGGCAGTCGATACGTCCACAGGTTGATGCGCGCGAGCAGGTCCTCGCGGAACGTGCCCTGCATGACTGCGTGGCCGAGGTCCTGATTGGTGCCAGCGATCAACTGGAAGTCACTCTCCGCCTCCTTGTCGCTGCCAAGCGGCAAGAAGCGCTTCTCTTCGAGTGCGCGCAACAACATCGCCTGCTCGTCAATTCCAAGCTCACCAATCTCATCGAGGAACAACAAGCCGGTGTTAGCCGTGCGCAGCAGTCCCGCACGATCGCTCGCGGCTCCGGTGAACGAACCCTTCTTATGGCCAAACAACGTCGAGCTCGCACCGTCACCACGAATCGTCGCGCAGTTGACTTCGACGAACGGGCCCTGCAATTGATGGCGCTGCTTCTTGAGTTCGTAAATTTGCTTGGCGAGCTGCGACTTGCCAGCACCTGTCGGCCCCATCAGCAACATCGGCGCAGTCGACAGCGGCGCCACACGCTCGACCTGTGTGATCAGCTGGTTGAACGATTCATTGCGAGTCTGGATGCCGGACTTAAGCAACGACTCACCTTGCTGGTGTTCCTGCGCGAAGCGTGTCGCCAGCCGATCGAACCGCGACATGTTGAGATCGATGATCTGCCACGTGCCGATGTGGTTGCCGTTGGGATCCGCCTTGCGACTCGGACCGGTTTGCAGCAAGCGCGCCGGGAAGTGCCGCGTCTCGGTCAACAAGAACAGACAGATCTGCGCGACGTGCGTGCCAGTCGTCATATGCACGAGCACGTCTTCGCTCTCCGGATCGAGCGCGAGTTCATTGGCGACGGACAACAACACATCGAAGACCTCTTCGAAGTCCCACGGGTCCCGCAGCACAACCTCCTTCCTCTCGATGACGGTCTCCGGCGACACCGTCGCGATATCCTGCTCGACCTGGTTGTAGAGCTTGCCGAACTTGGTCTCGGTCAGCACCACCAGGCGACTGACGAGCAAGTCGTCGTGCATGCACATCGAAACGTTGGGACGCCAACTGTCCCAGCGATCGCCGCGGCCCGGGCGGTCGAGCATGGCGCCGAGGAAGCTGATTACCGTGAATCCGCGTGGACTATCCATCTGGATACACCTTCTTATCCCACAAGCGAGCCGGTGCAAAGCACGGCGCACGAAGCAGTAGCAGCGCCACAAAAACGAGATACCCTCACCTCATGCCCGGGCGCCGCCACATCCAAAGAGAACGAGTAAATCGCACCGGGACAACGCCGAGCGCCGGGCGAACATCTGGCCACCTACTCGGCCTCCTGGGCGTGCTGGCGCTGACCGCGTGTAGCCGCCTGCCGCTCGATGACCCGCGAGTCACTTGCCACGTCGCAAGCGACCCAGTGCGAATTACGATGCGGGCAGCGACTCGCTCTCTCTACCAGACCTCGACGCAGCCAGACGACCCAGCGCTCGCCTCCTGGAGCGACGCGGCGATCCAGTTTGGCACGCAGCCAGTGGGCGGCTGCAAACTGCACGCGCGAGGTCAGAACAGCAAGCGGGTCCCCCGCAAGAGCTACACCGTGAAGCTGCCGGCGAGGCAAACCGTCTTGCCTGGCGTCGAGATGCGTCGAGTGTTCTTGCTCAACCTCGCCTTCGACCCGCACCAGTTCGAGATGCGGTTTGCGCATGCTTGCCAACTTGCTGCAGGCCTCTTTTCGCCAGAGCAACTCCTGACGCGCGTCTTGGTCGGCAACGAAGACGACGGGCTCTACCTGCTGTGCGAACGTCACCACACCGCAATTCGGCACGCCTTCCCTGACGTCAAGCTGGTCGTGCGATGCGGGACCAACACCTACTCGACAACCTGGCCTTCGGAAGGCGCCAACCGGATTGCAGTCAATCATCTGAATGCAGCCATCCTGGTTGAGGACGCCGAACAACGAGCCCAACGGCTCGAGGCCATCATCGATGTCGATGCCCTCTGCCGCTGGATGGCCTGCAACAGCCTCCTCATGAACGCCGACACGGCCGGCGAGCTGTTCCTGTTTGAGCGGCCGCAACCTGGCAACAAGGTCGGCCGCTTCGGCGTCATGGGCTGGGACTATGACGATCTGAATGAGCCACCAAGCCACCCCGATCAAGTCCTCGAACACCCGCTGACCTGGGCGGCAGAGAACGATCTTGAGAAGACGGTGCTCACAACAGAGC
This sequence comes from Planctomycetota bacterium, assembly GCA_051274975.1. GTDB lineage: Bacteria > Planctomycetota > UBA1135 > UBA1135 > UBA2386. The sequence goes on from JBNMND010000068.1 coordinate 14,605, forward strand.
CACTGCTGCAACGCTACCGCGAGGTGCTGCGGGGCCTGCTACTCGCCGAGCTATCGCAAGAGGCGACCGACTCGTGGCTCGAGTCATTACGCGTCGCATTGAATGCCGCGCAGCCTGACGGCTCGAGGGATGCCGCGATTGCCGAGTTCAGCCGAAGCATCACCGCCCGCCGCGCCGAACTGCTGAAACGCCTCGATACGTAGCTGATAGGTCCAGACTACCTCTCTTCGACATATCGTTTCAGCTACTTTTCTATCCTATTGGATAGCCAGAGAGGTGGTCGGCGACCGATCGTCACTGACGCTAACGGCACAATCACCTTCTTCATAGCAACTTACGATTTTGTCCGAGAATCCAACTGCGATGGCACGCGACTCGCTCTAGGGATCATCAGTCGCGGCACGTCGCCGCCACCTGAGGACCCTAGCAATGGCCAACAAGAACCTGCTCCAAACCATCGTCGGCAAGCTGATCAAGCGGCCCGACGCGATCAACGAAGCGGGCGCTCCCGCCTACTCGCTGACCAGCGAGCAGGCACTGGCGCAACTCGCGGTGACTGGCTGCCTCAACGGCACCTTCATCGCCATCCTCAAATGGAAGCTGCTCGCCATGATCGGCGGGCACCTGTCCCACCAACACTAATCGCCGTACTTTCCTTCTGACTGCTGTGGAGCTTGGACCGATTCCGAGACACGTGACTGCAATGACTACTTTTGATCACATCGAAACGGGCGGCGTGCCCATCAAGGCTTGGGTGCGTGGCGTTCACACGGACGACAACGCCATTCGCCAGCTGCAAAACGTCGCTCGCTTGCCCATCGTGCACTCGCACGTAGCGGCAATGCCCGATGTGCATTGGGGTATGGGCGCCACCATCGGCAGTGTCATTCCGACCAAGGGCGCGATCATTCCGGCAGCTGTCGGGGTCGACATTGGTTGCGGCATGATGGCCGTTCGCACGTCGATGACGGCGAGCGACCTGCCGGATGCGTTGAAGGGTGTGCGTTCGGAGATCGAACGCGTGGTTCCTCACGGCCGCACCCAACGCGGCGGCAAGGGCGATCGCGGTGCGTGGTTCAATCCGCCGGCGCGAGTTGAGGATGCGTGGCGCAAGCTGCGTCCGGACTACGAGAAGATCATCGAACGTCACCCCAAGCTGGATCGAGGCCAGACCTTCAAGCAACTGGGCACGCTCGGCGGTGGCAATCACTTCGTTGAAGTCTGCATCGATGAAGAGCAGCGCGTCTGGATCATGTTGCACAGCGGTTCCCGCGGTGCCGGCAACCGGATTGGCATGCACTTCATTGGACTGGCCAAGAAGGACATGGAACGTCACATACACAACCTGCCGGATCAGGACCTGGCCTACTTCACGGAAGGGGCCGCTCACTTTGACGACTACGTGTTCGCAGTTGATTGGGCGCAGCGTTTTGCGCGCACCAACCGCGATTTGATGATGGCCCAGGTCATGGAGGCACTGCAGAAGCGTGATGACTTGCCGTCATTTTCGTTTGGTGAAGTCGCAGTGAACTGTCACCACAACTACGTGCGGCAGGAAGAGCACTTCGGTGCGTCTGTGTTCGTAACAAGGAAGGGAGCGGTAAGAGCAGGACTCGGTGATCTCGGCATCATTCCGGGGTCGATGGGTGCCAAGAGCTTCATTGTTCGAGGCAAGGGTAACGCTGACAGTTTCAACTCGTGTAGCCACGGGGCGGGGCGCGTGATGTCACGTGGCGAGGCATTCCGACGCTTCTCTGTCGAAGATCACATCGCTGCGACGGAAGGAGTGGAGTGCCGCAAGGATGGAGCAGTCATCGATGAAACACCGATGGCCTACAAGGACATCGACGCGGTGATGGAAGCTCAGCGTGACTTGGTTGAAGTGCTGCACACCCTCAAGCAGGTTGTGTGTGTGAAGGGGTGAGTGAGATGTTGAACATTGATGGAATGACAGGTGAGGGTGGCGGGCAGGTCTTGCGCACAGCGCTGGGCTTGTCCGTCGTGACCCAGACTCCGTTTGCGATCGATAAGATTCGCGCGGGGCGCAAGAAGCCCGGACTGCAGCGTCAGCACCTAACCGGTGTGTTGGCTGCGGCTCGGGTGGGTTGTGCTCACGTAGAAGGCGCGGAGCTTGGCTCAACCTCACTCACCTTTACGCCTTCGGCATGCAACGGCGGCACCTACGAGTTCGCGATCAACAGCGCGGGTAGCACCGGCCTGGTTCTCCAGACCGTGCTGCCTGCGTTGTGGGCCGCCAACACTTCGTCGACCGTCACGATCACCGGAGGAACGCACAACCCGATGGCGCCGCCGTTCGACTTCTTGAAGAAGACGTTCGCGCCCATCGTGCATCGCATGGGTGCAGGTCTCGAATTGCAACTCGACCGCCACGGGTTCTACCCCGCTGGCGGCGGCAAGATTCGCGCCCGCATCGCGCCTGCATCGTGGACCAAGCTCGAACTGCTCGAACCTCCCGGTCCCGCAGAGGTCACGGCACAGATTCTGTCCAGCAGTCTCCACCCTCGGGTGAGCGATCGTGAATGCAAATCCGTACGCCGCGCCTTCGATCTTCGTCCTAGCCAAGTCGACATCATCGACGTGGACGCCGCAGGTCCGGGCAACGCCGTCATGATCAACGTGCAACTCGGCCGAGTTGAAGAAGTCGTCACCCAGATGGGCGAACGAGGAGTGCTCGCCGAGCACGTCGCGTCGCGCGCTGTGCAACAGGCGAAGACCTTGATCGACGCCAAGGTGTCGGTTGGCGAACACCTCGCCGACCAACTGTTGATCCCGATGGCGATGGCGGGGGGTGGCGCGTTTCGCACGTGCATGCCGAGTCTGCACACGCAAACGAATGCGCAGATCATCGAGATGTTCTTGCCGGTAAAGTTCTCCATGCGTGAGGACGAGGCGGCGGGTAACTGGGTGATTGAAGTGCAGCCGCGATAAGCAATCGCCGCGCAGGGATGCCCTTGCGCGGCATCCAATCAAATGGGCGTTGTTTATATGCCTGGCACGGCACCAACAAACTCGATGCAGGTGACGTCGATCCAAAGGCTCGGTTGGCAGGAGCGGCCGCCGACCCACCAAATGCCGTCGTCGATCCAGACGCGCACGCCTTCGCCGCCACCTGCGAAGTGGCCACCCATTCCGGAGATGTAGCAGAAGCCCTTGTTAGCGGGTATCAATCGGACCGGGGCGTCGCCGTGAGACCATCTGACGACACGGGGCTTGGCTGACGTTGGGGTCGGATGCTGCGCGCGGTCGGCAAGCATGACGGCTGGAATGGCCATCGCGATGGCGGCGATCGGGCCCAGCATTCTGGCAATCGAGTTCATGCCCTACTGATCCAGCGCGGCGCGAGTCCTTACAGTGTTATTCAGGATTCTCTTGGGTGCCGGCGCGCGCGAATTGGTGGTTTGAACCGGGTACAGTACACAAACGCAGGGCTATTCGACGGCGTAGTCGTCGCCGTAGAATTTGGCCGTTGTGCGGGTGTGGAAGGTGATCACTTTGATGGGGTCGTACTTTGGGGTGCCGGTGTTGGGCAGTACTTCCAGGATCTCGTCGGGGCGGAGGTAGGCGGCGATGGGGAAGCTGACGCGGGGCTTGTGGCTCAGGGAGGCGTCGCGGGGTCGACCTACTCGATGCGTTGTTGAGGGCAGGAGGTCGTTGGACAAGCGCTGTAGGTAGTCGCCGGTATTGAGGATGATCGTGCCGGGCGGTGGGGAGAGGCGGGCCCAGCGGCCGTCGCGCTTCAAGGCTTGCAGGCCTTCGATGGTCGGGGCGGGTAGCAGCGTGAAGAGATCTACGTCTTCGTGGCCGAGCAGGCGACTCGCGTCAGTTGACGCACCTGGCTTGAGCGGCGGGTAGTAGTTGAGACGTGAACCTAGGTTTGCGTTGTGCAACCGCTCGTCAAACAAGGTGGGCTCGAGGCCGAGGCCCATCAGGATGCTGCGCATGATCGGCAGAATCAACGCGCCCTCCGCTTCGATCAGCTGACGGAACTTGGGCTCGAACTCGGGGCGCGGCCACAGTGCCGCCGCGTCGAACGGTTGCTCGTTGCCAGGTAGATCGAAGGCGCGACGACCAAACACCCAACCCTCGACTTGGTCGGGATGGATGTCGCTGGTCTCTTCGATCGGGAAGTAGCCTTCGCTGACCGCACCGTGACGCGCCGCGCGGAAGCGCATCTTGTCCTTGAGATCCGTCGTCGTGAAGAACTGCTCAACCCAGCCTTCGGCCTGTTGGAATAGCTCGGGATCGACTCCGTGACCTTCGAGAATCGCAAAGCCGATGTCGCGCATGGCGTCACCGAGTTCGGCAGCGAACTTGCGCTTGTCGCCGGCGTCACCGTGCAAGAAGCGACCAAGGTCACACGTCGCAAACTCAAAGTCCTCGTCGAAGACATCGGCGCCGTCGGCCGATTCGGCGAGGTGGTAGTCAGGCTTGTTAACCTGGTCGTAACGCGTGAAGTCGGCGCTCGACGCGGTGACGCCTCGTTGCCGTTTGTCGTCCTTAGAATCGCCGGTCATGGTTGCATCAATATACTAGGCAGGAGAACGGCGCGAGGTTCTTGCCAACACGAGGCCCAACGCGATCCATAGAAGAAGAAGTTCGAGCGTTGTCAGGTCCTCTGCTAGCGGCGCCCGACAACGCTTCGCGACGTCGCCGCCGAATTGAATCACCAGTACCGTCGTCAACGAAGCGACCGACAACCAGGCGGCAAGCACTTGCCACTTGCGTGAAAGGCGCGTCTTCACTTCGGCAAACAATTGCGGGTTGCGCCGCGGCAGTGCCAACAACGCAATACTGTGAATAACGTAGAGCGCGATCAACGCCGAGGTCGCGATGGCGAGCGCCAAGTGTCGCTTGCCGGACCATGCCAAGATAGCCACGAGCAACGCGCTGACCGTGACACCAAAGACCGGGATCTGTCGTTTGGGATGCACGCGACCAAAGGCGCGTGGCAACTTACCAACCTGCGCCATCGACCACGCCAAGCGCGCCGGCACCAACAGGGTCGCATTGAGCGAGGTTGCGATCGCCATGATGGCGCCGATGGTCACCAACTCGCGCGCGCCGACCGGCAGGTAAACGGCGGCGGCCTCGCTCATCGGCACGCGCGTCGAGCCGACAACGCCAGCCGGCAACACGCCGAACGCAACGACCGACATCGCGGCGAAGATCACGGTCGTGATCAGGATGCCTCGCACAAACACCTTCGGCAGGTTGCGCTGGCTGTCGCGCACTTCGCCCGCGCTATGCGCCAGCGATTCAAAGCCTGCATAAGCGAAGAACAACATCGGCAACGCGGTCGCAAAACCGCTCCAGCCACCAGTGAAGAACGGCTCGAGGTTTTTAGCTTCAACAGCAAACAGACCAGGAACGATCAAGACCACTAGTGCCAACCCGAGTACCGCGCACATCGCGACCTGCAGCCGGCCGAACCACAGCACGCTGCGCGTATGCACGAACCAGAAGAACGCGATCATGCCCAGCGCCAACAACATGTGCGGCGTCGGCTCGAGTTGCGCCTCGAACAGCTTCTCGAAGTTCAACGCGAGGGCATCGGCCAAGTAGGCGGCGGCGCCGAGATACGAGACGCACTTCAACCACGCGCTGACGAACGTCAACGTGCCGTTTTGGAACGTGCGTTCGATGTGCAGCACTTCGCCGCCCGGCTGCAAACCGAGTGAGGTCGTCAAGAACACCAGGTAAGCCACGGCCGTCGCCATCACTACCGGCGCAAGTGTGAGGTAGCCGAGGATCACGCTCGGTCCAGCGATTGCGCCGGCGTCCGCAGTGACCGCGAAGATGCCAGCACCAACCAGGATGCCGATCAGGATCGCATAGGACTCGATCGTGCCGAGTTCGCGGCGCAAGGTAGTGGGCTTGGTTTCGCTCACTGGTGATTACCTTTTGCTCATGCGCAACATCCTAGCGACCGCCATTGCCGCAGCAGTCGCTGTAGCAGCAAACCTCTACGTATCACCTCGACAACTCGTGCAAGATCCAGCTCCAGGCATCCAAGTCGAACAGTCGCTCAAGACGGCTGGCGACTCCGCCATCGATTACCTGATCTACCTACCGAAAGGCTACAAGGCGTCGGGCGAGAAGGTTCCGCTGATGCTGTTCTTGCATGGTCGCGGCGAGAGCAATGGACCACTGAGCGTTGTTGCCAAGTGGGGACCGCCGCGTCGTATCGCCGACGGCGAACACATGAAGTACATCGTTGTGTCGCCACAGTGCCCGCCAGAATCATTCTGGTCGAAGAACGTAGAACAGGTTCGCTTGGTCGCGTTGCTAGGGCACCTGCGAAAGGCCTACAACATCGATGACGACCGCGTCTACCTGACGGGACTGAGCATGGGCGGCTACGGCACTTGGAAGCTGGCAGCTAGTCACCCTGACTACTTCGCGGCCGTTGCTCCCATTTGTGGCCGCGGCGATCCGGACGACGCCAAGAAGCTGCGCACGTTGCCGATTTGGGCGTGGCATGGCACCGCAGACAAGACGGTTCCGTTCACTCGATCGGTAGAGATGGTGAACGCAATCAAGGCCGTTGGTGGCATTGATATTCGGTTTACGAGCCTCGAACACGTCGGGCACGCGTCCTGGCAAGCTGCCTACCAGTCGGACGACCTCTACCAGTGGTTTGACTCACACCGGGCGTCCACC
>JBNMND010000069.1:0-21183 GCA_051274975.1 Planctomycetota bacterium
GGTGAGGGCGTGCCTAAGACAGCTACCCAGGCGGCCCACAAGAACCTCGGTGTCTGCCTGCTGCGCATGGGTGAGCCCCAGGCGGCCATCGGCTACCTGCAGTCGGCGAGTTCGCTGGCCAAGGGCAAGGATTTCGAGACCGAGAACCTGCTCGCCATGGCCCAGACCAGCCCGGAAAAGGCGATCGACCGCACGGTCGATTCGAGCACGCTGAGAGACAGTGAGCGCCCGATGTGGGAGGCCTTCGAGAGCTCGAAGCCGTCCGCGCCAGCAACTCGCGTTCTCGGTCGCTGAAAATCGCGCCCCTAGGGGGCATTCTCATGGGCTGAACCGGCCCATGAGTACCACGAACGCCCAGCCTCTTCCCACCGAACGTTCCACCAAGGGGCCGTTCCGGCTGGCGCTCGCGATGGTGATCGTGACTGCGGTCACGATCCTGTGGGGAGCCCTGACCACGAGCACTGGCTCCGGGCTGGCCTATACCACCTGGCCGCTGTCTGACGGCGAACTGATGCCCGAGAGCAGCTACACGACGCTGCCCGGCTTCTTCGAGCACTTCCACCGCCTGTTCGCGTCGCTCGCTGGTTTGTTGTCGCTGGCCCTGGCCCTGTGGCTGCACTTCGGGCGACTCGGCGATGTGCTGGCTCGATCCACGGCTTGGTTCGGCGGCTGCCTGATCTTGACCCAGGGCATCATTGGTGGGGTTGGCGTGCTCAAGGGCCTGCCCGCCGCTACCTCGGTCACCCACGGCACGCTGGCGCAGCTGACCCTGGCGACCTTTGTCTGGTCGACCTACCAGTTGTCGGGCCGTTACCGCGCCACGCCGCCAGCGTCGGGCGTCGCGCCAGGCAGCGGCCGCAAGTTGGTGATGGCGGCATTGTTTATCGTGGTCATCCAAACGGTGCTGGGCGCCGTCGCGCGTCACACCAACAACTCGCACGCCTTGTGGACGCACGTCGGTCACTCCTTTGTCGTGTTCTTGGTCGGCTCGATTGCTACGGCCTTCTCGATTGGCAAGCTGTCGGACACCCCCGGCATTCGTGGCCTCGCCCGTGCAATCGTGTTGCTGCTGATCGGTCAGATTGCACTAGGCTTCGTCGCCTTGGCGATTCGCAATTCCGCTGGCAAGACTCCTGAGAACGTGGCCAACCTTGGCACCGCGACGGTGATCTCCGTACACGTTCTGATCGGTGCTCTGCTGACCGTGTTGATGGCCGCGCTCGCCGCGCACGTCTTCCGCGCCACCCGCGTTGCCGAGATCTCATGACGTCGCCAAGTTTGACGTCGAGCAATCGATCTACCCTGCGCGCCTACTGGGAGCTCGGCAAGCCGCGGCTGTCGATGATGGCGGTGTTCGCCGTCGTCGCCGGCGCCTACATGGCGTGGCCGGCGCGCACGTCGAGTCCGCCGTGGGACCTGCTGATCGCAACGACGCTCGGCACGTTCTTAGCGGCGATCGGTGCGGCCGCGCTCAACATGTATCGCGAGCGGCATCTCGATCCGCTGATGCTGCGCACCCAGGATCGACCGCTGCCGACCGGGCGCTTGACGCCGAAGAACGTGTTGTGGTTCGGCGTGATCATGTCGATCGTCGGCGTGTTGTTGGTGCTGTTTGGCGCCGCGCCGCTGCGTGGTGATGGTTCGCGAATCGTTGGTGATCTCAATTGGGCCGCCGCCTCCTTGTGCGCGCTGATTGTCGTTAGCTACGTGCTCATCTACACGCCGATGAAGACGCGCACGCCGCTCAATACGCTGGTTGGCGCGATTCCCGGCGCGTTGCCGCCGGTCGTTGGCCATGCCGCCGTGGTTGGCTTTGCACTGCCGCAGTTGGTGTTGTTCGCGATCATGTTCTGCTGGCAGATCCCGCACTTCCTGGCGATCGCTTGGCGATACCGCGAAGACTATGCCCGCGCTGGTATGCAGATGCTGCCGGTTGTCGATCCAAGTGGCCATCGAACTGGCATCACGATGCTGCTCTATGTCGGTGGCCTGATCATCGCCAGCATGCTGCCGTTCGTGACGCAGATGGCCGAAGGGCAATACTTGGTCGTGGCGGTGTTGCTCGATGTGCTGTTCTTCGTGCCGGTGTTGTTTGCAGCTTTGACACGCAAGGACGTGGCGATGCGCATGACTTTCATCGTGTCAATCATCTACTTGCCCCTGCTCTTGATCGCGATGGTGATGTGGCGCCGATGAGTGATAATCCCTCTCCTAGCAGGTCTTCTTCCAAGATGTCTTCCTCGACTGGGGCCTTTCCCAATGGGGCTGTTACCGCTTCGGATGTCTCGTTCGCATACGGCGAACGGCAGGCATTACGAAACGTGTCGTTCGACGTCGCTCCCGGCGGCTTGTTCGGCTTCCTCGGTCCAAACGGCTCCGGCAAATCGACGCTGTTCAAACTGCTGTCGACGATCGTGCCGATGCAGCAGGGCTCGATCACGATGCTCGGTCACGACCTGGCAAGCGAGTCCGCTGCGATTCGCCGCCGCATCGGCGTCGTGTTCCAGTCGGCGGCCATCGATCGCAAGCTGACCGTCTTCGAGAACCTTCGCTACGCGGGCATGCTGCTCAACCTCGGCGGCAAAGAGCTCGCATCGCGCATTGACGAATCGATGGCGGCTGCCAACCTCACCGATCGCAAGGCCGACGCCACTGGCGAATTGTCCGGTGGCCTGCGCCGCCGCGTCGAAATCGCCAAGTGCCTGATGGCCAAGCCAGACCTGGTGCTGCTCGACGAAGCGAGCACCGGCTTGGACCCCGCCGCCCGTCGCGAAATGTGGAAGGTGTTGCGTGCCCAAGAGGGTCTGACGATCCTGTTCACGACCCACCTCATGGACGAAGCCGCCGAAGCGGATCGCCTGATGCTGCTCGATGAAGGCCAAGTCGTCGCCCACGGTCGCCCCGGCGAACTGATGGAAGAGGTCGGCGGTCAAGTTCTCGAGATTGAAACGCCGGACGCCGTGGCGCTGGTCGGCGAGCTGCGCACGGCATTCAAGGTCGACGCGGTACAGATCGACCAGACCGTTCGCATCGAAGGCGAGAAGGTGCAAGAACTCGTGCCCGAGGTGATGACGCGCTTCGGCGATCGCATCCGCCGCCTGCAGTTGGCGCACCCGTCACTAGAAGATGTGTTCCTAAGCCGCACCGGCAAGCGCTTCGTGGTAACTGCACCAGAACCAGACGTGAAGAAAGGTCGCAAGAAGAGGAAGCGCTCATGAAGGGCGCTGTCTATGCCCTCTGGCATCGAGAACTGGTCCGCTTCATGCGCGATCGTTCTCGCCTGACCGGCTCACTGATGCAGCCGATCATCTTCTATCTGATGTTCAGCGGAGCTCTCTACGGCTCGTTCAAGCCGAATGAGATGGACTACAGCGCCTACTTCTTCACCGGCACGCTGGCGATGATCACGATGTTTACGGCGATCTTCTCGACGATTACCGTCATCGAGGATCGCAAAGAAGGCTTCCTTCAAGGCGTGTTGATCTCGCCGGTGCCGCGCTCCGCAATCGCGCTTGGCAAGATCCTCGGCAGTGCCACGCTGTCGTTCGCCATGGCGGCGATCTTCTTGGCGATGGCGCCGTTGACCGGCGTCGACATGTCATGGGGCGGTGTGCTGCCAACCATCGGCGTGCTGGCACTGTTGTCAGTCGCCGTCGCAGGAATGGGCTTCTCGCTGGCGTGGGTTATGGACAGCACTGCTGGCTACCACGGCATCATGATGCTGTTCTTGATGCCGATGCTGATGATGTCGGGCGCGTTCTTCCCCATCGAAAAAGCGCACTGGCTGATCAACTGGGTGGGCTACGTCAATCCGATGACCTACGGCGTTGGCGCGTTGCGTCACGGAGTGCAAGGCGACGCCCCCGGTTGCCCGACGTTCACTGTTTGCCTGATTGGCACAGTCATCTTCGCCGTCGCCATGTTCGCCCTCGGCACCTTCGTTGTGACGCGCCGTCGCGCCCGCGACGCGATCTGATCTCATGCTTGCCGCTCTCGATTTACGCTTCCTTGCCGACGTTGATGCGATCCTCAATGGCATCGCGTTTGTTCTCATCTGCTCTGGCTTGATCGCGATTAAGCGCGGCAACGTCGAGTTGCACAAGAAGCTGATGCTGTCCGCGCTCGGCTGCTCGGCACTGTTCTTGGTCTGCTACCTGACCTACCACGCCACGTGTGAGTCGGTGAAGTATCAAGGTGAGGGTGGCATCCGCACGTTCTACTTTGTGCTGCTGATCACGCACATTGTGCTCGCTGTCGTGCAGGTGCCGCTGATTCTGCGTACCGCCTGGCTCGGTCTTAAGGACCGCCGCGAGTTGCACAAAAAGTGGGCGAAGATCACGACCCCGATCTGGCTCTACGTGTCGATCACCGGTGTCGTGATCTACTGGATGCTTTACCACTAGCGCTGTGATCGCTGCCAGCATCTCAGATCTGCTCCTGCGCCCTGAAGCATTCGTTGTGCTCGGGGCAGCATTGATCGGAGCGATCTGGCTGCCACGCTTGGCCAAGAAGTGGGCCCGGCAAGCGGATGGTTTGCCCGAAAGAGCCGACGGCGAAACCCTGCTGCTGCGGCCGGCGCCGACATCGCGCGTGACCTACGTCGTTTTGACGCTGACGACGGGTGTCGGCGCAATCGCGATTGCATGGGTGCTCGGTCTGCATATGCCAAGCTGGTTCTTGGGCATCGCCTGGAGCTTCGTCTGCTTGCTTGGCCTAGTGGCGGTGCTGACGTTGATACCGATCACCGAGCAGTTCGAACTGGCCGACGATCACATCCGCCGCCGCCACCTGTTCTCCGACTGGCGCACGATGAAGTGGCAAGATGTCGTTCGCGCCGAATATCAGGTCACGCAGCAGCGCTTTCAGATCAACGACGCCGATGGACTGGTCATGCGCATCAGTCGCTGGATGCCGGGCCATCGTCAGTTCCTCGAGCTGGCAAGTCGCAGCGTTCCGGAGGGTGCGCTGGGTCCTGATTGGTGCAAGCACGTGCCTGAATACCTCGAGGATCAGGAGGCGTAGGCGAAGTGGATTGGGCTCCCGTTCTTACCGGGGCGCTCACGGCGGTAGTGACCGGTGTCGTGATGGCTTTCTTCATGCGTGCCGCGTCGAAGCCGCCAGAGTCCGAGGGCGATGCAATCCAGTTGCGCTACCCGAAGGTGCTGCGCGTGTTCTCGACCCTCGCCGGCTGAGGCCTTGCCGCTGCCGCTACGGGAATGCTGGTTGCCGTTGTGCTTGGCGAAGGCGGTAAAAGAGCTCTGCCGCCGTTCGTGGATCTGCGTGCCGGTGTTGGGCTTCCTCGGCTTTGGGGTCTTGTTCGAAATCCGCGTGTATCTGACCACCGACAGCGAAGGCATTCGCGGCCGGACCGCGTTCCGCGGCTACCGCCAAGTGCGCTGGGACGAGCTGGTCATCGTCAACTACTCCGGAGGCCTCAGCACGTTCAAGATGGTCGATGGCCGCGGCAACGGCATACGCATGAGCCGCTACCTCGTTGGGCATGAGCTCCAAGCTGTCGGATCGCGTCATCGGGAAGGCGATCGAGAAGTATCGCAACGCGGCGAAAGCGGGCTTCTAGCTGGGCGCGGCGGTTTGTTGCTCAGCAGCCGCCATGCCCTGTGCGACCAAGCCCATTAGTAGGTCCTGACGGATCGGCTTGCAGCACAGTCCGGTGAACCCGAGCGCGTCGGCTTCGTCGCCGAAGTGTTCGGCGGTGAGTGCGGTGAGTGCGAAGACGGGGATCTGGTTGCCTTCGTCCCGGATGATGGCGATGGCTTCGCGACCGTCCATTACGGGCATCTCGATGTCCATCAGGACCAAGTCGAAGGGGTCGCTCGCGAGTGTGTCCAAGGCGCTGCGGCCGTCACTGGCGATCGTTACCTCGCATCCGCCGAGGTGCAGGATGCGCGCTGCCAGGCGCTGCGTCGTGGCGCTGTCCTCGACCAGTAGCACGCGCGGCTTGCGGCCTTGTTCCGAGGTGGTTGGTTCGGGCGCTTGTAGGATCGGAAGTAGGAAGTCCGTTAGTTGCGCTAGCCATTCGGTGTCACGGCGGACGAGGCGATCTGGTTGGTAGATGCCAGGCATGCCGGCTGCTGACTCGGTGGTTAGCACTGCGATCGGAATGCTGGCCAGCTTGTTGTCGCTTCGCAGAGCTGCGACCAGGCTGGTCGCTGAGAAGTCGGGCTGTTCGAGCCCAGCTACGATCGCAGACGGGGCGCGTTCGGCGACCATCGTCAGCGCCTGTACTGTGCTGTTGGCATGACGACATGTTGCGTCGTTCGTGCTGCAGAGTTGATCGACCATCTTGTGCAGTAAGCGCGTTGGGTCGACGAACAGGATGTCGGCAGTTCCGGTCATGAGCGAGCTAATCGGTCGCTGTGCTCGATGGTTGGGATGGGTACTGGTGCGGTGTTGCCTAGAATTGCCCCTACGGATTTGTTCGGATGTCTGCGTGAAGTGTCCATGACACCGGCGCGCTAGAGCTCGCAGTACATGCCACGGGCCGGCACATGCACGTGCCGGCCCGTGGCAGATTCGCAGTGTCGATCGGCGTGCTTAGTTAATCACGCCCACGCCGCCTTGCGAGAACGTCCATTGCCCATTGAACTCGAGCGCCTGTACGTGCACTTGCGTGCCGCTAAGCGACGGGTCGTTCGGGATCGGCAAGGTGTAGAGCGACAACGTGCTGAACACCGTTACCGTTTGCACGACGTCTGGACGCGCCAGCAACGTGCAACCCGGGGTGAACAAGGGGTGCGTCACTGGTGCATTCGCGCTGGCCAAGCCGACGATCATTACCGCGGGACCACCGTTGAGACCGTCGGTGCGCACGACGAAGTTGCTGCCTAGGCTCGGCAGCGACAACAGCTGCAGGTCGGGGGCGCTGGTGCCGTTGGTGCAACCGGTGCCATACGTGCTCCACGACGCGATTAGGCAGTCGACGTCGTCGATGCGGAACGCGTCGAGCGCGGCTTCGGTGACCGAGTCGTTGGGTTGGTCGGCGACCGAGTAGCGCAACGCGAACTGGTTGGGCGTGGCGAACAGCGTGTTGATGCGGAAGCTGCGTGGTTCCCAGCCGCTCGTGCTGGTGATGGTTTCGACCGGCACCCAGTTGATGCCGCCGTCGTTGGAGGCACTGATCAGCATGCTGTCGGTGGCGCCATTGAAGGAGTCGAACCACACGGCGTAGGACACTGTCGCATCCGTGGAGCTGGATAGGTCGACCGTGTCCGTGGTCAGCACGGTCGGGCCGCCGTCGACGTCGACGTTACTGGCGTTGCCGGTAACCCAGCATTGGCCGCTGCCGTCGAAGTCGGTGGCGGGGCCACGTGGGTCCACGGGAGTGCCGCGTGTCCAGGCGCCAGTTGTGAGCGAGGTGTTCGCAACGCCCCAGCCGGCGGGCGCCGTGTTGAAGTTGAAGTTGCGAACCACGGAGAGCGCTGCGGCGGACAGGCGCGAGTAGACCGATGCCGGAGCGTTGTCCGGACTCGTGTAGGTGTTCGTGTCGGTGCCGGTGGCACTGACGTAGAACATCATGTTCGAGCCGCAGGCCGAAGACGGCACCGTTGCATCGAACGTGTTCGCGCTGATCGTTACCGGCGTGATCTGTTGGTAGGCGCCGCCAATCGAGTAGTGGAAGCGCATCGAGCCGGCGACGATGCCGATGGGGCCCGACGTCGTGATGCGAATCACCGTTGTGCCGTTCGGATCGATAAACTGTGGCAAGCCGTTCGGGAAGGCGAACTCAAGCTGGGGGCAATCGCAGACGCCTTGTGGGCTGGCGAGCGCCGTTTGCAGGCCGCTGTGGTTGCTGCCCGTGCTGGCGTTCGAGCCGCCGGTCGACGAGCAGCCGCCGTGCGTGTGGATGGCGATCGCTTGGTTGGTGCCGTCGAGGATGACCGGCGAACCCGAGTTGCCGCCAGTCGTGTCCGTCGTGTAGCGCACCGTCGTGCCGGAGAAGCTGGAGTAAGGACCGGCGTGGGTCTTCTGCACCAGGTTCCATGTCGGCGACACGGGCGAACCGGTCGAGCCGTTGCCCGTGATGCGAATGAGCTGGCCACTCACTGACGGTGGCGACACGAGGTCGAACGCGACCATGCCGTTTGCTTGGTGCGGGGTCAGGCCGGTGTTCGAGTTGGCAAACACTCCGAAGTAGGCCCAGTCATTGCCGACACCTTGGCCTCCGTTGCTTTGCAGCGACGTCGTGTCAACGGCGTATTGGTCCTGCGGGCCGGGGTGTTGGATGGAGCCGCCGGACGTCGACAGCGGGACGTTGAACTCGACGGTCTGCAAGCCGCTACCGGCGCAGTGGCCAGCCGTCAGGAAGCAGTGGTTACAGTCGTTGATCAGCCACGACGTGCACCCAGTCGGTTGGTTGCGGCCAACGCGCGGGTCACTGCTGAGCACGCGGTCATCGGTCGGACCACAAATCGTATCGACGCCAAGCGGAGCTGCTGGGCCGGCAATCGCGTTGCGAATGACGATGCGGTTGTCGCCGGTGTTCGGTTGCGCGAGCAGTTCGAGCAAGACCGAGTCGCCGTTGAGGTAGGCCGACGTGTCGCGCCATTCGCCGATGTGGCGAAGGTGCTGCGTTTGCACGGCGCCGTCGAGCATCGAGGTGATCCGCAAGAACGAACCATCGCTGCCGCGATCGGGGCTGCCGGAGAGCAGCACGCCTTCATACTCAAGTCGCAGCCATGCCGAGCCTGGCACGGAGATGACCTTGGAGTAGACGACTTGCGGGATGCCAATCATCGCGGGCGACGGCGAGGTATTGCTGACCAAGCCTGAGTCGATGTTGACGAAGTGGCTGCTGCTCTCTTCCGGAACTGCCTGTGCGGCGATAGCGGTAGCGAGCAGCGCGAAGGCTGCGAAGCGGGAGAAGACCATGTGGTGGAGAGGGGGGCGGGGCGCTTGCGAGACCGTCAAACTCTACCCACGAATCGTTTTGCCTGGGCGGGTTTGCTGACTCCGCGGCGATGGTGCGCGCACATCCGCTGGCTTGACCCATGTTGAGGCTCCTAGCAAGAGTCGCATGCTCTGTGGCGTATCGGTCTTGTGGTGCGCAATGCTCGCAGGGCGCTTCTCGAGCGCACGCCGGCAGGCTGGTCGGCGTTGGCGGTCGCAAGCGCTGCGACCATTCAGCTAGTCGAGTCCGTCCTTGCCCATAACCCTGCGAGCTCCGATCAACACGATGAGTGCGCTTGACAGCCCAGCCCCGCTCACCGAGAGCCAGAAGCTGAACGGGTTGTCCTCCCGAGTGAAGTAATCCCAATAGCCGGTGTGCGTTTGCACGCCCGTTGCCAAAGGTCGCCACATGGCGAAGTAGAAGCCCGCCAGGCCTAAGCCCATTACCACCCCCCCCCAGAGAGGATGGTCTTGAGTCGGTCTTTGTTCGCGCGCAAGGCGCCCGCGCGGTGGTGGCACATGCCACACATGGCATCAACCAGTGGGATCTCGCGGCCACACTTTGGGCACTCACCACCAAGCGGCACGATGACGAACATCGAGCATTGCGGGCAGTTGATCGATGCTCCGGCCTCACTCTTGTTCACAGACAGTTTGTATTCGCAGCTCGGGCAGGTCGTGTGAATTTGGCTCATCGCTGTGAATGTCGGCGCCGGTAGTTGATGACTGTGTCCAGCAACTCGAAGAAGCACCGCGGCGACTGCGTTCCTTGGGTTCGGAAACTCTTTGTCCGTCAGGTGCGAGTCATGACCTTGGCGAGCTTCGACAGAGCGCGACCCAAGCGCGTGCGAACGGTCACCAGATTGATGTCCAGCTGCTCGGCGATCTCGCTGTGGTTCATGCCGATCATGCGCGACAGCAGAATCACTTCGCGGTGATTGGGCGTCAGTTGATCGAGTGACTCTTCGAACTTGGCAACCGCTTCGCTGGCGATGGCTTGTTGGCTCGGGCCACACATCGTTTGGTAGGCATCGCGAAGCTGGTCGACGCTGCGCTCTTCGCGATTGGGGTTGCGGCGCTCGGCGGCGTAGAAGTCGGCGCGGTTGCGAATCTTGTTGAGCGCAACGCTAAACAGCCAGTGTCGGAAGCTGCCTTCGCCGCGCCACTCGTAGCCATCGATGCCACCGAGCACTTCGCGACACACCGTTTGCACGAGGTCCGAACACGATTCCTGCTGGCGGATCGCGTTACTGCTCTTAGCGCGCACGAACGCACGCAGGTCGCCAAGGTGGCGCCCCAGCAGCAGTTCCATCGCATCGGAGCTACCGTCCTGTGCGGCGGCAATGAGGTGCATTGTGTTCTGGTCTTGCACGCTGCGAGTCTAGCACTTAGGTGCGCACTTGTTCTTACTTCAATCGGGCTTGCCACTCTTTGACCTCGCCCGATTTGGTCGCTTTCAGATGCAGGACCAAGTAACCAATGGCGACCTGTGTGTAGGGGTGCGGATCGCCGAGTGCTTCGCTCAGTACAGTGTAGGCTTCACGAAAGCGTTTGATCGCTGGTTCGTGCTTTCGCTGGATGCCTTCGACCTCGCCGAGGAATAGCAGGCATCGCCCGACCGGGGCGGCCTTGCTGCCGAGTAATCTACGGTGCTTTGCCAACGCGTCCTCGAGCAGCTCTTTGGCCTTCTTGAGGTTGCCGGTTTCGATCTGCAAGCTGCCGAGCATGCCCAATTGCTGATAGACCTCGCCCATCGTGATCATCAGTTGGGCGCGAATGGCCGGCTCTTCGGTCAGCCCGTTTTGAATCTTACGGAAGCCCTGGTCCAAGCCTTCGCGCGCCGTGATTGTCTGGCCGCGATAGGTGTTGCCATTGGGGACTTCGAACAGGTCGACGAGGAAGCGGCTGACTCGTTCTCGGGTCTCGGCTTGTTGTTCGGCAGTGATTCGGCTGTTGTTGGCATCGATTGCGAGCCATGCGGACACGCTCGCGATGGCGAGCAGCGCGGCGATCAAGCACGCGACTAGCGGTTGGCGTTGGCGGCAACGCATCGTGCGTTCGAGGCTGTTTGGGCGGCGCGCTTCAATGGGCTCGAGCAAACGCGCGCTCCGCAAGTCATCGGCGAACGCGTTCGCTGAGTCGTAGCGGTGATCTGGCGATAGCGACATCGCGGTTTGCACGATCACGCTGACGTCGCGCGGCACACCTCGGCCAAGCGCAGTTGCCTGGCCGGCGAGGATGTTCTGGTAGAGCACTTCCCGCGTCGGCGCTGCGAACGGATGCTTGCCGGCAAGGCACTCGTCCACTGCGCCATCTCCATGGTCAAAAACTCGTCGAGGATGCGTTGCACCTCATCATCGTTAGAGGTGTCGTTCGACTCGTGGTCCTCGGTCACGGCAGCAGGCTAGGGCCGCGGGCAGAAATCGTCCTGCAGCCAGCCAGTCTTTTGCGCGGTCGCCCCCGGTATGCGACTGGGCTACGTGCGGCCACCTCAGAGAGTCGGTGGCGCGGTGTGGTCCGCCGCGGCATGCTGCATCCGGTCTCAAACACATGCTGCACACACTGCACATCCGCAATCTTGCTCTGATCGAAAGCGCCGAGCTGCGCATGGCCGACGGTCTGACCGCCATCTCCGGGGAGACTGGCGGTGGCAAGTCGCTGTTGATTACCGCGCTCAAGGTTCTGCGCGGTGAAAAGGTCGCTGGTTCGTTGGTACGCCATGGCGAAACCGAGCTGCAGGTCGACGGTGAGTTCCGGCTCGGATCTGGCGTGCGAAGTGTGGCGATCGGGAAGTTCGTCAAGGACGCGTGTGGTGGGGCTGTTGACGACGACTTGTTGTTGGTGACACGCATCGTCGACCGGCAAGGTCGCACGCGGGTGCGGCTTGGTGGCCGGCCGGCGACGCTGTCGGCGTTGCGCGAGCTAGGCGGCATGCTGTTGGAGATTCACGGCCAAGGCGAGTCGCGCGCGTTGATGCGGCCCGAGATCCAGTGCGAGACTCTCGATGCGTTCGCTGGCACGGCGCCGGTTCGTCTGGAGTTTGCAGCGGCACTGCAAGATGCGCGTTCGCTGCGCGCGCGCCTTAGCCAGCAAGCGGACGGGGAGCGTGAGCGCAAGCAGCGCTTAGAGTTCCTGCGCTTCCAACACGCGGCGATGAAGGATCTGGCGCTCGCGGACGGCGAGCTGACTTCGCTCGATCAAGAGCACCTGGTGCTGAGCAACTTGGACGCGATGCGCGGTCAGCTTGATAGCGCGCTGACGGTGTTGCAGGAAGGTGAGGCCAATGTCTGCGATGAGCTGGCGCGTGCGGCGCGTTCGGTGCAGCAGGCAGCAGCGATTGACGTTCGTCTCGAGGAAGCGTCCGAGCAGATGGCGCAGGTTGAGGACCTCGTTGGGGATGTTTGTCGCAAGTTGCAGTCAGGCCAGGCGAGGCTCGAGTTGGATCCCGGTCGCCTCGCTTCGGTCGAAGAGCGGCTCGATGAGGTTCACAGCGCGTTGAAGCGCTTTGGCCCAACGGAGGCCGATCTGCGCCAGAACTTCATCGATACGGCTAAGGAGCTGGAGACCGCGGAAGCAGCTGATACCGATCCAGAAGTGCTGACGGCCGAACTGAAGAAGGCGGTCGATAAGGTCGCCTCGGTCGGTCGCAAGCTCGTGCGTGCGCGCAAGAAGGCTGGTGTCGCGTTCGCCTCGGCCGTGATGGCAGAGCTGCACGATCTTGGCATGCCGAGGACCGAAGTGCGCGTTGCGATGAACGAGAAGTTCTCTGTCGACACCTTGCTCGACGAAGCGACCGAGCACGGTCCCGTGCCCGTCGACATCGAAGTGCGTATCAATCCCGGCGAGCCGTTCCATTCACTTCGCGCAACTGCGTCGGGTGGCGAATTGGCGCGCGTCGTGCTCGCGGTCAAGAAGACCCTCGCCGACCAAGATCGCGTGCCATTGTTGGTGCTCGACGAAATCGACGCCGAGATCGGCGGCCGCCTTGGTCCAGCTGTCGGCAAGAAGCTGCACGAAGTCGCACGCCATCACCAGGTCGTCATCGTCACGCACCTAGCCCCCGTCGCCGCGTTCGCCCAGCAGCACTTCTTGGTCAACAAGGAAGTCGGCGGCGCCGCCGGCGACGAACGCACCCGCTCCACCGTGCGCCAACTCAAGCGCTCCGAAGTAGAGAGGGAACTTGCGGCCATGGCCACCGGCGACGGCTCTGATGCCTCCGCCCTCAAGCAAGCCCGATCCCTAGTAGCCAAAGCCCGCGAAAACACCCAGTAGGTGGGTGTTTGGGCGGTTTGCACGTCTAGCGGGATTCTGCAGTGAGCCAGGCTTGGATGGCGTGGAGGTTGGCGCGTAGGTCGCTTAGTCGGCGTTCCCAGCGCCAAAGGCTGCCGAGGTGTGGGTCGTTGGCGACGGTGGCTCGGATCTGGTTGTGCCAGGTGTCGAGTGATCGCAGTTGGTGGTCTAGGTTGAGGGGGCCAGCTAGTAGCTCGCGGGCGACTTGTTGGTAGCGACCGCGGGCGTGCTTGGCGACAGCCCGGGTGAGCGGGTCGTGGTTGGGGGCCCAGGCGAACCACTTGGAATTGGTGGCGTGGCCGGTGGTCTCGATGTTGTCGAGGTCATGCCAGGAGCGAAGGTTGTCGCGCGGGCCGGGGTGCTTCAGGGTCGAGTCGAGGTCCCATGGGATCAGCGTCAAGCGATCTTGGGGAGATAGGAACCAGTAGTAGTTGTGGTTCCACGGGGCGCTGTCGGCCGTCTTGCTGGTCCAGCCGCGCACGCCGTCCCAGTTCTTCAACGCCTCGTCGATGATGAAGTAGCGCAGCAAGGCATCGAGGTCTGTGCGCTTGGCAACTACGGCGGGTAGGTCGTCGTCAGTGGCCGCTTGTAGATCGCGCGCGAACCCCATCATGGCTTGGTGCGTTCGGTTGCCTGGGTTCCAACGCTGCTCCTGTTCGTAGGGTCGCTGGTTGCGGTGAATCGGCCAGACCTCCTTGTAGAGAATACTGTTCGCAGTCTCCTCAAAGCGGTCCTGCACGAACGCTTGGTCGATCTGTTCGACCATCGCGAAGACGCCCACGTATTCGCCGTTGATGATGATCATCGCATGTGAGCATCGCGGCGCGATCACGCCCGCGTCGCGAAATGCCTGGTAGCACAGCCGGTCACGCATCAGCGAACCGTCGTAGATCATCGAGTGGAAGTTCAGGCGGCGCAGTTGGCAGAAGCGCTTGCCCGCCTCGAGTTTGTCGAACTCGATCTTCATCGAGAGCTTGGGCATGTAGCTCTCGGTTTGCCGCTCATCCAAGACACTGTTGAGAGTGCCAGTCGAACCCTTGTAGCGCAGCCCGACCATGCCGACGCTTTGCGTGCCGACCTGCAGCTTCGCTGGCACGGACAATTCTTCACGCGCGTGGTCGCGCATGTTCTGCAGGTCTTGAGCCTGCACTTCGAACTCGAACGCGAGCAGCTTGTCGCTTGCGAAGACACTGTTGGCTGTGCCGTCGAGACCGAAGTCCACTCCTCGGTAGTCCGGAAGCGGTGGCGGCGGCCACCAGTAGATGGTTGCGCCCACGGCCGTTATGACCACCAGGATCGAAGCGATCCGTCGTTTGGCTGAACGCGAGGCGGGCATGTTGCGTCGAATACTACCGCGTATAGCTACGCCTTGATGCGGTCTCGTGGTCGCGAATTTGTGATGCTGATAAGGGATGACCCTCAGTGATGGAGCGCAAGTGCGTGATCGTGAAGTGCCGATAGCAACAGCGTGCGCGTCGAAGTCATTGATCCAAGTGGCCATGGAATGGGGGCGGCCATCGGTCTGCTCGAGCTCGGCCATGAAGTTCGCTACGTCGGCGCGCATTCGCTGCGGCCGGGTAGCGCTCAGTTGCAGCGCATGCGCCACGAACTGATCGAACACATGTTCGGCGGCTCGCAGGAGGCAGTTGGCGACTCGGACCTGTTGGTGATTGTCGATGTGTTCGGCGACTACCTGCAATGCTTCGACAAGCGCATCGGCCCGACCGGCGTGGAGGCAACCGACCCCATGCAAGACGACGCTGGCGTGATGATCTATCCGCACCGCTTGCAGTTCTTGTGCGAGCGTGCCCAAGCTGCGTCACGCGTCGCGGTGATCGATATGTCGGATCACGGCAGCTATCGTGAACCGGCATTCGAGGCGCTTCCGAATACATGCCTGTTTGGGCGCGAAGTGAGCGACACGGATACCGGTGCCTGGCGCCCGTTCCCGTTCCTTTACAACTTCGTGATGTTGTGGTTGGAATACACGCAACCTCAGTCGAAGTGGCTAGTCGCGGAGCGTTCGAACAAGGCGTGGGACTGGGCGTTCTGCGGCACGCTGGCACACGAGCGCTACGGCCAAAAACGCAAAGCCGCGATCGAAGTGTTGGCCAGGCGTTGGCCTGAGTTGACTGGAGGCGTGCTTGCTCAGATCCCGTTCAGCGAAGTGCTAGGCGCTTTACAGTCGGTGCGCTTCGGTCTCGATTTGCCTGGCGTCGGCGAACTGTGCTTCCGCTTGCACGAGTGCCTCGCTGTCGGAACTCCCGTTTGGCGGCCGTTCAGGCGACATGTCGCGCTGCCGAGTGGGCTCAACCAGGTGGTCGTTACCGACCCCGCCGAGTTGTCGGTGACCGATCCCGAAGCTGTACGCGCGATCTATGCCGAGCACTACGCGCCGATGGCCGCGGCGCGTTGGTTGCTCGCGGGCATCGATGCGCAGTTGGATCAATACTCGATGTACGTGGCGACGAACATTGCGCCGATCGCCAGCAAGTAGAGCTGGAACATCAGCGGCAAGATGAACTTGATCCAGCGGCCGAATGGAATACGTCCGAGTGCGAGCATGCCCATCAGCAGCGCGTTGGTCGGCACGATCATGTTCGTGAAGCCATCGCCAACTTGGTAGGCAAGCACTGCTGTTTGAGGCGTGACGTCACAGATCTCCGCGAGTGGAGCCATGATCGGCATCGTTACGTAGGCCTGTCCCGAGCCAGATGGGATGAACAGGTTGGCGACACTCTGCACGGCCAGCATCCCTACCGAAGCCAAGAACGGACCTAGTCCGGAAATGCTCTCAGCAATGCCGTTGATGATCGTGTGGATGATGGTGCCGTCGGTTAGCACGACCTCAATGGTGCGGGCAACGCCGATTAGCAGCGCCGTCGTCGTCATCTCGGCTGCGCCTTCGCAGAACTTGGTCGCGGCGGTGTTGGGCGACACCTTGCCGACGATTGCAGCGACGATGCCGAGGCCGATGAACAAGGCCATCAGTTCGGTGAAGTACCACTCGTGCACCGCGGACCCGTAGACGAAGGTCACGATCGCTCCGGCGAACGCGATCAATACGATGATGCGTGATGGCGTGAGGGCGACATTCTCGGGCATCTCGTAGCCCGTGGAATAGTCGATGTCCTTGACGAGGCTACGCTGCGGGTCGGCCTGGACCTTGCGCGCGTAGCGCATGATGTGCATCACGCCAATCGTGGCTGCAATCATCATGAAGATGACGCGGAACTCCCAGCCGGATTGCCGTTCGACGCCGGCAATGTCCTGGGCAATCGTGACCGTGAACGGATTGACGGCGGCGCATCCATAACCGACCCCCGCACCGATGTAGACGATGCCCAGCGCCACCACTGCATCCATCTTCAAGGCCAAGCACAGCGTGACCAGAATAGGGATGAACGGCATGTACTCTTCGGCCATGCCAATGGTCGAAGAGCCAACGGCGAACAGCAGTGTCATGCCGGCTACGAGCAGGACCGGTTGGCCCTTGAAGGCATTGATTGCGCGGCCGATGAGGGCGTCGATGGCACCCGTAGCTCGGATAATGCCGATGATGCCACCCACAACGAATACGAAGAAGATGACGTCTTGGGCTTCTTCGAAGCCCTTCGCGATGGATGTCAGGGTCGCATGCCAGGGCAGCGACTCGCCGTCCTCTTTGACCTCATAGGTGCCCGGAACGAGTGGCTTCTTGCCCTTGGCATTGCCCTTCCAGTCGGCAATTGCCATTTCTGCGGGCGGGACGCCATCCTCGATCCATTGCTGCAGGAGTGCACCTGCAGCCTTTTCGATGTGCGTTCCGCGGCGCCACGCCTCGTCCTTGCCCGGTACACCGGCTTCCCAGTCCATGACCGTCTTTGGGGAAACGATGAACAGCGCCGCCAATTCCGCCTCGGAAAGCCCTCGCTGCTTGCGCGCGGCAGTCAATCGTTCCCGCAGTGGGGCTACGTCGGCAATCTCGACGTAGGTCTCACCTGCGGATGGCTTGGGTTCGGTTTTGAACTCCCCCTTTGGCAGCACATACGTCAGCAATTGGCCGACGATCACCATGGCGAAGATCAGAACCAGCGAATGCGGGAAGCGGCTCGACTTGTTCACCCGGACATCATGGCGTCGTTTCCCTCGTGTTGCGACGTTTTGCCACGTGAGCACGCGAGGCTGTGCGGCTACACTGCGGGCGCTTGGAAACGCCCTGCAAGCTGAACACCACAAATAACGTGCTCGAGCCCTTCTTGCTGGAACGTCGGCTGCTGCCCAAAGTTTGGGGCGGGTCTGCGTTGCAAGATGAGCTTGGCATCGTTGTCGACGGCGCGGAAGTGTCTGGCGCGATCGAGGACCCATCCGGCAAACCCTTGCCCATCGGCGAATCGTGGGAGTTGTTCGATCGCCCCGACGGTGCGAGCAAGGTGCGCGGCACCGAGACGACGCTCGCCGACTTGCTGCGTAAGGACGCCGAAGCGATTGTCGGTCGCGGCGTGCGGCTCGGGCACAACGGCACGTTCCCGCTGATGCTCAAGTTCTTGGATGCCCATCAGGGGTTGTCGGTGCAGGTGCATCCGGACGACCGCCAGGCCAAGGGCGATATGGGCAAGAACGAGTGTTGCCTGATCTTGGCCGCCGGCGACGACGCGCGAATCGTGCATGGCGTGGTGCCGGGCACCGATCGCGATGAGTTCCTGGCCAAGTGGGAGACGCCGGCGGTTGAGTCGATGCTCTACTCGTTTACCCCTAGGGTCGGTGACCTCGTGCATATCCCGCCAGGCACTCCTCACAGTATCGGCCCGGGCATCGTTGCGTTCGAAGTGCAGGAAAACAGCGACCAGACGTACCGATTCTATGATTGGGGGCGCGGTCGCGAGACCCACGCCGGGCAAGCGCGCGATGTCGTCAACCTGGTCGTCAATGCGCGGCCTCCTGTGCAGCGGTCGACTTCGTTGCCGGACGGCGGCGAGTTGCTGATCGCGACCGAACATTTCGTGGTGCGCCGCTATGAGCTGGCGCGACGAATTGAGTTGGCGACCTACGGTCGCTATTTGACGCTCACCGTGCTGAACGGTGGTGGGCGCTTGCAGTGGGCGAACGGCGCCAACGAGAGTTCGTTGGTTCTGAAGAAGTGCGACACCGTCGTCGTGCCCGCCTGCGTTTCGATGGTTGCAGTAGAGCCCGATGGTGCAATCGACTTTGTCGCTTGCGACCCGGGGACACGATAAATGGCCAAACGTCACGAAGACCGCAAGCCGGGGCAGCGCTTTGCTCGCTCCGGCCCGGCAACCAAGAAGGCCGGAACCGGCAAGGCTGTCACCAGGAAGGTGGCTAGCAAGAAGGTGGTCGCCCAGAAGGGGCCAACCACCAAGGGACCGGCGAAGAAGGGCCCAGCCAAGAAGGGTCCATCGAAGAGCCCCGGGATGACTCGTGTGTCCACAACGTCGGCGGGCAAGTCTGCCGGCAAGCGGCCCGCGTCGACTCCGTTGCGCAAGGCGACCGCCAAGCGCGCGCCGTTGCGCGGCAGCAAGCGCATGGCCGAAGGCCTCGTCGTCAAACCGAGCACCGTGTTTGCTGACAAGGAGTCGGCGACCAAGGACGGCAAGGTTCGGCTCAACCATTTCTTGGCGCAGGCCGGCATCTGCAGTCGGCGCAACGCCGATGATTTGATCGCTGGCGGGCGCGTGCAGGTTAACGGTGAGGTCGTGCGCGAACTCGGCGTACGCGTCGATCCGGTCGATGACGATGTGCAGTACGATGGCAATCGTTTGCAACCCGAACGCAGTGTCTACGTGCTCGTCAACAAGCCGAAGAACGTGGTTTGCACAAATGCCGCCGACGAGCAGAAAAAGCGTGTTGTCGATCTACTGCCGACGATTCGCGGCCGCATCTTCACCGTTGGCCGACTCGACCTCGACAGCGAAGGCTTGCTGCTAGTGACCAACGACGGTGCCTTCGCGCAAGAGATGACGCATCCGCGTTATGGCATCTCCAAGCTCTACTCAGTCATGGTGCGCGGCCGCATCGATGAGAAGAATATGACTAAGGCGCGCGGCGGCGTCTGGCTTGCCGAGGGGCCGACCAGCGGCATGCAGATCAAGATCGATCGTCTCGGCAAGGAACGCACGTTCTTGAAGGTGACGCTGCGCGAAGGCAAGAACCGCGAGATTCGTCGCGTGTTCGCCAAGCTCGGTTACCCGGTGATCTCGCTGAAGCGCGTGCGCATCGGCAACCTGACACTGCACGGCTTGAAGGGTGGCGCTTGGCGCTTCCTGCAGCCTGATGAAGTTGCGAAGTTGCGTGACCTTGCCCACGAAGAGCAGGCCGCAGGCGGCGCTGCAGCTCCGATCAACGCATTTGCGGAGACTCCTGGTGCGCCCACTCGCAAGCGCGTGATTCGCAAGGCGACTACTGGTCGCTCTGACTCGGACCGCAGTGCTTCTTCCCGCAGTGCTTCTCCCCGCAGCGCAACCACGCGCAAAGCTCCCGTCCGTAATCCAACCGACCGCAAGCCCGCCGTGCGCAAACCAGCCGCACGCAAGAAGGTCTCCAAGGCGATCAAGCGATGACGAACATGGACATTCAGATGTTGCCCGACGTTGACGTCGTCGAGCTCGATAATGGCTTCCGCGCGTTGCTCGTTGAGCGCCCATCGTTACCAGTGGTCGCTTCGGTGCTCTGGTATCAGGTTGGGTCGCGCGATGAGCACACTGGCGAAACCGGTGTCTCGCACTTCCTTGAGCACATGATGTTCAAGGGCACCGACAAGTTCGGTAAGGGCGAGATCGACTTGCAGACAAGCAAGATGGGAGGCAGCAACAACGCCTTCACCGATACCGACAGCACCGCCTACTACTTCTCGATGGCCTCCGACCGCTGGGAAACCGCGCTCGAGATTGAAGCGAGTCGCATGCGCGGTTGCCTGTTGGACCCGGCTGAGTTTGAGAGCGAGAAGAAGGTCGTGCTCGAAGAGTTGGCGATGGGCGAGGACGAGCCGTGGCGGCCGCTCTACCAGCTTTGCGAGGCGCTGATGTTTCAGACGCACTCGTACCACCATCCAGTGATTGGCTACAAGGAAGAGCTCGATCGCCTCGGTCCGGATGGCATGCGTTCTTACTACGAACGCAACTACGGACCTAACCGCGCGTGCCTGACGGTGGTCGGTGCGATTGACAAGAAACGTACCCGGGCGCGCATCGAAGAATTGTTCGGCGATATCCCGCGCGCCGAAGATCGCAAGGTCCCGATCCGTGAGCCAGCGCAAGTTGGCGAACGACGCGCCACGCTGCGCACGCCGCACTCGGTGACGCGTTTGTGCATGGGCTTCCCGACGTGCCGCATGGGTGAGCGCGACGACTACGCACTCGACTTAATTGCTCACGATCTCGGCAACAGCAAGAACAGTCGTCTCTATCGCCGGTTGGTCGTCAAGGACCAGACCGTGACCGACGTCAGCGTCTTGAACGAAGTGCGTCAGGATCCTGGTGGCTTCTTCATCTTGTGTGAGCTTCATCCGGGTGCCGATCACCGCAAAGTCGAGCAGGCGATCCGAGAAGAGGTTGAGGCGTCGACTCGCGAAGGTGTCGCCGAACGCGACATCAAACGCATTCGCACGCAGATCCGCTCGTCGTTCTTGTTCCAGGACGAGACCGCGCTCGACATGGCGATGAAGCTCTCACGCTTCGAGGCTGGCACCGAGAAGGGTTACGCTACGCTTGCTGAAGTGCTGCCGACGTACGACTCGCTGCAACGACGCGAACTGCGTGATATCGCGGCCAAGTATCTTCAGCCAGACCGTGCGACGGTCGTCTGGGGCATGCCTGCGGCCGCTCCGGAAACGAGTCGCAAGGCGCCGGCAAAGAAGCGGAAGACCAAGAAGGTGTCGACTAAGGCCAAGCCCGCAAAGGCTGCCGCCAAGAAGACTCCGGCCAAGAAGGCTGCTGGCAAGAAGGCCGTTAAGAAGGCCGTTACCAAGAGGAAACCAGTCGCCAAGAAGGC
>JBNMND010000070.1:0-20979 GCA_051274975.1 Planctomycetota bacterium
CCTTTGACCTGTGGAATGCGGCCGTCTTCGAACGTGCCGGCAGTGACAATGCGGCCATCACAGGGCCAGACCAGCGTGCGGTCGGCGATCGGTCGCGCCGAGGCTTTCAGCCCACGGCGGAAGAACGCCTGCAAGCTGCGGAAGTCTCGAAGCGGCGTTTCGATGTCGTCGAGCGAGGCACCGTAGCGGCGGGCAAACCAGCGGAAGAACCCCGCGCGCATGAAGCCTGGCAGCGGGATCGAAGTCAGTAGGCCGCAGAGCCGCGATAGCGGGACCTTGGGCAGGGCGGTCAGGGTTACTCGGCGCAGGGTCGACATCGTGGCGGCGGCACACAGTTGCGGTTGGCAGCCCTTTGCGCAAGAGAATGGTCGCGCACGGCGATATCTGGCAAGATTCAGGTATGCGGCAAGGTTGGCTTTTGTCCGTGAGTATCGCGGCGGTTGGTTTGCTTTCTGGGTGTGGTGGCAAGTCCGTCCAGGCGGCTGCTCCGACGAATGTCTTGGTGCTCGAGGTCGGCGGGCAGCAGCCGTCCTTGCGCGCCTCACTGGTTGCGATGGGGCGCACTGTGGCTCCAGGGAAGGCGCTGCGGCCGCGAACCATGGCGGACATTCTGGACCCGGCTGGGCCCGGTGGGGGCGAGCAAGGCGGTGGAGCGCAGGAGGGCCGAGATCAGGAGGGCGGCGAACAAGATCCGACCGTTCCATCTGATGGGCCGTCTGATGCACCGCCGGAAGTCACACCGGATCCACCGGCCGAGTCGCAATGGGTGATCGTCAAGTTGCCCAAGAACGAGACCCTCATCCACCTGTCGCGCCGGTATCTCGGCGATGGTCGTCGGTTTGGCGAGATCATGACGTGGAACGGTTGGAGCGAGCCTGACACTCGCAGGCTCCGGGACGGGCAGGACGTCAAGATCAAGCGCTCTGAGATGCGCTGACGCCAGTGACAGATCCGTTCGTTACTGAGCCGTTGACCGCCATTGGCGTGGTTCGCACTGAGCAGCGCTTGCATCACGAAGCACCGCGACAAAGCGGCCTCGGGCGCGGTTCTGTCGGCGAGTTGCATCTCTACCAAGGCATGCAGAACGGGCTGCAGGACCTCGACGGCTTCAGCCATCTGTGGGTTCTGTTCTGGTGCCATCACGCCCGCGGCAAGCCGGTGCAGGTTAGGCCGCCGCGTGACCAGCAGAAACGCGGTGTGTTTGCGACGCGCGCGCCGCAGCGACCAAACTCGATTGGCATGTCTTGCGTGCGCTTGTTGCGCATCGAGAAGCGCGTGCTCCATGTCGCCGATCACGACTTGCTCGATGGCACTCCGATTCTCGACTTGAAGCCGTATCTGCCGTACTGCGACAGCGTTCCGGATGCCGAGATCGGCTATGTGCAAGGCCTCCCCGTCGAGGCCGGCGACCACCGTGTGTGGTGGCAGGAAAAAGGGGCTGTGCCGCCGGCGAGTTACTCAGACTGGTTGCAGCAAGGGGGGCTTGATGATCGCCCTGGCGATGATGTGCGCGATGGCTCGGGCGGCGGCAGCGACGAGCCTGGTCCGGATCAGGTCCGGTAGTCCGCGTTGATGTGGACGTAGTCGGTCGTCAAGTCACAGGTCCAGATGTCCGCGGCAGCCGAGCCCGTTCCTAGGTCGATGCCGAGCACGATGCATTCTTCGTCTTGCAGATGCTTGCTGGCGGCGATCTCGCGATCGGGATGCGGGACGCCGCGCGTGAACACCTCGCTTGTGCCAACCCAAACCCTGGCGTTGGCCGTTTTGAATGGCACGCCGCTTCGCCCAGCAGCCGACAGGATGCGGCCCCAGTTAGGATCTCGGCCGGCGACGGCTGTCTTGACCAGCGGGCTGGTCGCGATCACCCGGCCGACTTGGCTAGCCTCGTCTTCATTGCGGGCTCCGCGCACCTCGATTGTAATCAGGCGGCTCGCCCCTTCGCCATCGGCTGCTAGTTGCCTGGCTAGGCCGCTGGCAACCTCTAGCAGCTGCGGTTCGCATTCGTTCGTGCTGGTTGCGCGTTTGCCGTTGGCGAACAGGAATAGGGAATCGTTGGGGGACGTGTCGCCATCTACAGTTGTGCGGTGGAATGAGCGCGCGGCGAGTTGCCGGAGCTCTTCCTGCAGGTTGTTGCCGCCAGTTGCGTCGGTCAACACGAAGCCTAGCATCGTCGCCATGTTCGGGTGGATCATGCCGGAGCCCTTGGTGAAGCCCGTGATGCGCGCTGCCGTGGTCGTGCCGGCACTGCTAGTGACAGGGTTGGTCGCCACACTGCAGGCCTTCGGGTGCGTGTCCGTCGTCATGATCGCATGCGCGAAGTCCATGCCACCATCCGGCGATGCAAGGGCTAGCAGTTGGTCGAGATGGCTGGTGATCTTCTCGGTTGGCAGCGGTGCTCCAATCGGCCCAGTGCTCGCCATCAGCACGTGTTCTTCTGCGCAACCGATGCGCTGCGCCAGTTCGCGACAGCACGTGATGGCATCTTGAATGCCTTGCTCGCCGGTCGCGCAGTTGGCGTTGCGTGAGTTGACCAGGATGGCGCGGGCCATGTGGTTGCTGCGTTGCAGGTGATCGCGGCAGACCGGGATGTGGGCGCCGAGCAGTTCGTTCTGCGTGAACATTGCCGCGACCGGTGTCGGTTCGTCGGCGAGCAACAAACCTAGGTCGCGGGCCGAGTCGCTCTTGAGGCCGCAGTGAAGGCCGGCAGCCTGGAACCCAGCGGGAAGCGCAATCGCGGCGCTCAGTGGGGGAATGCGAGAACTCATGGTGGCCGTCACCTTAGCGTCGGCAGCTCTCTGGAGTCGATCGCAGTACATGCAAACGGCTCCCGAAGGAGCCGTTGCAGTTGGCGGTCGTCCCCTCTGTTGAGGGTGCGACCGCCTTCGTCATGCGCCGCTCTTAGAAGCGGAAAGGCATGCGCAGGAAGTCGAGTTGCGGACGCGGCGTCGACGGGTTGAGTGCCGGCGGCACTGCGACACCAGGCTTGAAGGCCATGTCAAAGACGACATCCCACTGAACGTAGCGCGGTGCACCATTGGCTTGGATCCAGGCTTGCAGGCCCAGATCGTCGAAGTCGCGAACGAAGTCTTGCTCGCTCGTTTCCGGGTAGCGGCCCGTCAGGATGCCCATCGGCGCGTCCAAGTCCGGGTCCTGGTGGAACGCGAAGCCGATGCGCACGTTGGAGATCGGGATCGGTTGACCGCCGAGCGGCTCGTAGGTCGTGCCCAGTCCTTCGGCGCCGTTGGTGACGACCTTGAAGAACTTGGCGCGAACTTGCACGCGCTCCGCTTGCTGCGGAATCAAACCAGCTTTGGCTTCGACTAGCAGCTCGCCACCCGTGTGGCTGAGGATGCGGTAGCCAGCGAGCACCGAGCCCGCTGAGTTCAGCAGTTCGGCTTGGTATTGCACGTAGCGGTCGTCGTCGCCGACGATCGGCGTTGCGAGCGCGATGCGGTAGGCCGGGCTTCCGAGGTAGGTCGCGTCGGTGTCGATCGTCATGATCGCTGTCGGCGCCACAACGGTCGGATACTTGATGCGCACCGACTGGCCGACGACTTCGTAGTCGACGTAGCCAGCGACAACGCTCTGCACGTCCGTGCCAGCGAACTCGAAGGTCGGGCCAACTTGGGCAGCGTTTTCGAGCAGCACGCCACGCGGTTGGCCGTCGACGGTCGTCAAGCCGCGACGTTGGGCGGAGCCCGTATCGATCCACTTGGAGCGCACGCGCGACTTGGCGTTGAACGGCACCGGCATCACGGTCGGTGACGGGCGAATGTCGCCTTCGTTGTTGCCTACCGAGGTCGGGTTACCGAAGTCGTCGACGTAGGTGCCCAGAGCGTCGGGGAAGCCGCGCCAGCCGAGCAGTTGACGCTTGGAAGCGCCGAGCAGATCGACCCCGGAGCCCGGCAGGCGGAACTGGATGTTGTCATCCAGGCGCGTGTTGGTGCCGTCCGTCAGGTTCTCACCCGGCGGGACCATCAGCTGAACGATACCCATGCCGCCGAGGGCGCCGAGCGGCTCGGTGTCGTAGGACGTGCCAGCTAGCATCGCTTGGCCGGATGCGCGGTATTTGCCCTGCACGTTGATCGCGCCAAAGCCACCGGTCTTGCAGACGCCGCCGTCCGCGGAGATCGCGAAGTTGTAGTCGTTGCCGGTGTAGGGGTGCGTCGTGGTCCCGGTCGCCGACGGCGAGCCGTAGACGAAGCGTCCGTTGGTGCCGAGCGACGGATCGCCGTGGGCTTCAATGATGATGCCCTTGGCCGACATGAGGATGATCATGCCGCCAGCACCGGCGCCGCCGCCGCCAGCTTCACCACAAGCTCCGACCTGCTCGCCGCCGCCACCGTTGCCACCGTTGGCGACGATCTTGCCACTTGCCGAGATCGTGATCTCTTGCAGAGCCTTGACGATCAGCACGCCAGCGCCACCGCCGCCGCCGCCGCCGCTGTAGTCATTCTTCGGGTCGTTGCCCGTCAGGGTGCAGTTTTGCGAGGGGGAGGTGTCACCACCGCCGCCACCACCGCCGCCACCGACCGGGATGCTCAGTTCGCCGCTGATCCGCAGGTTGCGGTTCACGTCGATGGCACTGCCCCAGAAGTTGTTGTCTTGGCGAGTATCCGTGAAGAGCAGGTCGCCTGGCTCGCCGCCAGCGAGGAAGCCGGTGCGAGTCGCGCTGCTGCCACTGCAGCCTGCGCCGCCGTAGCCGAGAACCTGTTGGAACTGCGTTTGGCCGTTCGTGTTCGGGGAGATGCCCGTCGGAATCGCGCCGCGCCAGTTGAGGTCGCCTTGCGTCGCCATCGTGCCGCCACCGCCGCCTGAACCACCGCCGGAGCTGTTGTAGCCGCCGCCGGTGTAGCAGCCGCCGGTGCAAGCGAGGTAGCCACCACGGCCACCCTTACCAGCAGCTTGCATCGGACCACGGCCCGAGCCGCCGCGCAGGTCGCGCAGGGTTGCACTCGGAGTGCCATCGCCACCGTTACCGCCGCCACAGACACCAACGCCACCAGCCTTGGCGAAGTTCGCCGAGTTGAGCGTGTCAACGCGAGCGCCATCACCACCGCTGACCGTCAAGGTGCCGGACACGTTGAACGTGCCACTGCAGAGCCAGACCATCGGGTTCGGGCCCGAGCCACGCACGGTCACGCCTTGCGGGATCGAGACGTTCTTGAAGTTGAAGACACCGCCAGCAACCGTGAAGGGCAAACCGTTCTTTGGCACGATCTGCGTGAACGACGTGTTGAGCACGACTTCATTGGCTTGTGGCTCGTATTCGAGGCTGGTCGAGTTGCCCTCGAAGGCGAAGCCAGCGCGAATGTAGCCTTGGCCAACTTCGGCTTGCGACTCGGGGAACGAGGCGCCGAAGTCGATGTCGGACGAGGCGCTGAAGTCTTCGGCGATGCCGTTCCACTGTTGTGCGTAGCTGCTGTCCGTCGAGAACGAGCCGAATACGCGTTCGAACGAGGGGTTCGACAGGTTGTTCTCACCCGAGATGTCTTCGAGCGTTTGCTCGACGATCACGCGGATGTTGGCGTTGTTCGGGAGCACGCCGGCTGGACGCAGCATCAGGGTTGCGCCCGTCAGGTCGTTGCGCTCGAGCTCGACCGTCGCCGGGATCCATGTGTCAAGACCGAGGATGGGGTCGTCATACTCAAGGTAGACGCGACCGCGGTTACTGATGTCGCGCACCAGCGGGTCGATGTCGAGGCTGGTCGGAATGTTGAGGTCGTTCGGGTTCAGTGCTTGGTCGAAGTCGAGGCGAATCTCGAGCGGCGGGGCACCAAACAGTCCGAGCGGGACGTTGTCCAATGATTCGGCTGTCGATACTGCCAGCCCAAGGCGTCCTGGACCGCCAGCCATTGGGTTGCGGAACAGTTGCGTCGGCTGGGTGCCGTCGCGCGTTCCGAACTGGAACGTCATCGGCTGCTCCAGGGCGCGTCCGGTAATATCGCGGAGAACTGTGTTGTTGTTCGCTTGGCCGCCCACCAGTTGCACCAAGTAGGAGCGACCGGCCTTGAAGCCGCCGTCCGTGTAGGCGTTATTGCTGGCGAATCGAGGCACAAACTGCAGTCGACGGCCCGGGGCCGTGTCGCCTGGGCTGGTGCCGACCGAGAAGTTGCCAACGACCAGTTCGGAGACAGGCAGACCTTGTTGATCCAGAGCCTGGAACGTCATTGTCGACAACGTCGCCGAGTCGAGATCGACCCGGGTAGTGAAGTCGATATTGACCGGATCGTTCAGGAAGATCGTGGCCCCGTTAACTGGGTCGGTCTTCATTACGGCGAAGTCGCCGCCGCTATTAGCACCAACTCCGCCTACGGAGCCGCCGCCACTACCACTGCACGCGGCAAGCGCGAGCAGGGAGAGACCAAATGGGATGACGCCAATCGAACTGACGAATGACAACGAGGCGGAATCGGATCGCTTCATGGGATGACCTAGGAAACCATATCCTGGAATGACGAGACAGGCGTCATCGCGGTGGATTGCCGCACGGGACTCGTGCGCTACAGCGATTGGCGTGCCTAACCAGAACAGGGAGGGCAAACAAAGTGTGACCTCCTACGCACAGCGGTCAAGGCACTGGAGATAGGGTTTCTCAAGCGTTTTGATTCTTGGGCGCCCCCGCTCGCGGATTGGAGCGATAACGCTCGCGAAAGGGCTCTAAATGCCCGTGTTAGTGGGGTTAGTGCTGCCTGCGCGGACCGAGACCTCAGCGGGCACTTTTTTGGGGGCCACGCGGTATGACGTCTATTGGCCTCGGTGGCTCACGTGAAGCTCGGATCCCGGCTCGGCAACCCGTCTCGGTGTGAGGCATCTCGATGAGGCTCGGAGAGGGATCTCGACGCATTCGAATCTCGGGATTCGACGCTACGGAAATCCTTAAATCATCAGACCTCGGCGTCGACCCGGTCCGTTTTAGGCGGCCTCCGCGGCTGCTTGATCACTTGCCGCTGTGGGCGTCACTGCCGGCTTTTTTGGTGCGCTGCGGCAGGGGGAATGCGCGTTGTGGCATGCCAAGCAGCGTCGACGTCTGGGCGTTGGGGTCGAGCACCCGCATCATCGCGATCTCGTCGCAGGCGAGGAACTTCGGGCAGTGCATGCAATCGTTGAACACCTTGTGCGGCAGCTGCTCGTGTTCGGCGACGGAGAACGACAGCTTCTCGAAGAACCCCGGCACGTAGGTGAAGGCGAACACGCGTGGGATCCCGAGTCGCCTCGCGTCGGCAATGAGCGCGTCCACGATGGCGCGGCCGATCCCGTGACTCTGGTAGTCCGGATGTACGGCGAGCGAGCGCACCTCAGCAAGGTCGGTCCAGGTGATTGCGAGCGCGCCGCAACCGGCGAAGGTTCCGTCGACCTCGGCGATCAAGAAGTCGCGCAGGTTCTCGATCACCGATGCTGGCGATCGCGGTAGCATGATCTGCTTGACCGCCAGTTCGTTGACCAAGCCCAGGATGCGGTCGACATCGCTGGCGGTCGCTACCCGCACCGTGACATGGGTACTACTCGTCACTCGTGAACTCCAGGTCGAGCTCTTCTTCGTCGGGATCGAAGTCGTCGAGCTCGTGGTAACCCTCGGCCCATTCCGCGATCAGGATGCGCCAACGCTCGACTTCGGCACGCACGCGCGCAGGCGCGGTGCCACCGATGACGTTGCGGCGGTTGAGCACGGCTTCTACCGAGAGCAGCTCGGCCAGGTCGCCGCTCAGTTGAGGTAGCAGGGTCTTCTGTTCGGCCGCCGGCAGCTCGTGCAGCTCGACGCCGAGTTCGACCGCGCGGTTGACCGCCGAGCCGGCAATGCCGTGGGCATCTCGGAACGGCACGCCAGCGTTGACCAGTAGGTCGGCGAGGTCGGTGGCATTGAGGTAGCCGCGGCCCGCTTCCGCTTTGCAGTGCTCGGTATCGAAGACTGCGTTCTCGATCGCGGTCGCTGCGACCAGCGTGCTCTGGTTGGTGGCGTCGAGCGCCGGCAGTAGGATCTCCTTGTCGAGTTGCAGGTCTCTGTTGTAGCCGAGCGGCAGCCCCTTCATCAGCGTCAACAGCGACTGCAGCGCGCCCTGGACCTTGGCGGCGTTGCCACGGATCAGTTCCATGGCGTCGGGGTTGCGCTTCTGGGGCATCAGGCTCGAGCCCGTCGCGACGGCGTCTCCGAAGCGTACAAAGCCGGCCTCGAAGGACGCGAAGAACACGTAGTCCTCAGCGAGCCGGGACAGGTTGGTCATCGTCATCGAGCAGGCGAACGCGACTTCACACAGGTGATCGCGCGAAGCGGTTGCATCGAGACTGTTGCGGGTTGGTCCGTTTTGGAACTCGAGGCGTGCTGCCAGTTCGATACGGTCGATGTTGAACGCGGTGCCGGCCAGCGCGGCGCTACCGAGCGGGCATTGGTCAAAGCGGTTGTGCGCGTCGATCATGCGATCGCGATCACGCGACAACGCTTCGACGTAGGCGAGCGCGTGGTGGCCGATCGTGATCGGCTGCGCGCGTTGCAGATGGGTGTATCCGGGGATCGGGTCATCCGAGTGCTGGGCAGCCTTCTCGACCAGCGCGAGGCACAGGCCTTCGATGGACTCGACCAGGCAGCCGACCCATTCGCGCAGATGCAGGCGCATGTCGGTGGCGACTTGGTCGTTGCGCGAACGGCCCGTGTGGATGCGCTTGCCGAGGTCGCCAAGCTGCGCTACCAGTTGCTGTTCGACGAAGCTGTGCACGTCTTCGGCATCGCTGTCGCTCGGGATGCCGTGCTCGTGCCACTGCGCTGCGAGGCCCTCGATGACGCCGGCGATCTTGTCGAAGTCGTCGTCCGTCAGAACGCCGGCTCCAACCAGCGCTTCACTCCACGCCAGATTGGTGTCGAGGTCGGCGAACGCCAACGGGATGTCGTGTTGCAGGCTGTCCTGATACTCCGCGAACTGGGGATCGAGTTCGCCTTCGAACCGCGCGCCCCACATCTTGCCGTCGTCACTCACTGGTTCGCTCCCTTTACTTTTGCGTTCTTGTAGGCATCCGTGCCTTGAACCCGCGCGGCAACCGCGCCGGGCAAGCCATATAGTTTGACGAAGCCACGGCTGTCCGCTTGATCAAACGAGGCGCTGTCGCCAAACGTCGCCAAGTCCTCTGAGTAGAGGCTGTGGAGGGATTCGGCGGTGACCGCGATGGCCGTGCCCTTGTAGAGGCGCACGCAGACGCTGCCGGTTACGTGCTTGGTGGCATCGGCGAACAGGGCGTCGAGCGCCGTGCGCGTCGGGTGGAACCAGCGGCCGGTGTAGACGAGGTCGGTGTAGTCCGGCATCAGCTTCTCACACAGCCGCATCGTGTCGCGCTCCATCGTTAGGGCGCGCAGCGAACGAGCAGCTTCGAAGATGATGGTGCCGCCAGGCGTCTCGTAGACGCCACGCGACTTCATGCCGACTAAGCGGTTCTCGCAGATGTCGATGCGTCCAACCCCGTGCATACTGCCGAGTTCGTTGAGGCGTTCGAGCAGGGCGATTGGTTCGAGTTCGACGCCGTCGACCGACGTGGGCACGCCGGCAACGAAGCCGACGGTCACCTCTTGTGGAGTGTCCGGCGCCAGTTTGGGGTCGGTGGTCATCATCCAAACGTCGTCCGGCGGGGCGTTGGCCGGCGACTCGAGTTCGCCACCCTCGTGGCTGATGTGCCAGAGGTTGCGATCGCGCGAGTAGATCTTGGTGCGCGATGCGGTGACGGCGATGTTGTGCTTGTCGGCGTAGTCGAGTGCGTCTTCGCGGCTGAGGATGTCCCAGTCGCGCCATGGCGTGATCACTTCGAGGTCAGGCGCCAAGGCTTGGTAGCCCAGTTCGAACCGCACTTGGTCATTGCCCTTGCCGGTGCAGCCGTGGGCGACTGCGTCGGCGCCGATCTCACGTGCGTAGTCGACCTGGCCCTTTGCCAGAATGGGCCGCGCCATACTGGTGCCGAGCAGGTAGCGGCCTTCGTAGACCGTCATGGCGCGAACGCACGGCCAGACGTAGTCCGTCAAGAACTCGCTGCGCAAGTCGTCGACGCGACACGATGCCGCGCCGGATGCCGCGGCTTTCTCGGAGAGGCCTTCGAGTTCACTCGAGCCCTGGCCGACGTCGCCGCAGTAGGCGTGCACCTCGCAGTCGTAGCGATCCTTCAGCCAGTGCACGATGATCGAGGTGTCGAGGCCGCCTGAGTAGGCGAGCACGATCTTGCGTTTGCTAGTCATGTCAATCTGTATTGCTGTGCATGATTATGCGTCTTCATGCATGATTATGCGCTATGCTGTCTGCTCGGCGCATCGCCGTCAAGGGATTAGTAGAACCACGCGGACCTAGGTTTCCTCGGCCAGTTCTGGCAGAAGATCGCTACCAGAAGATTTCGTTGTTTGGGGGCTGCATCGAAGTTGTTTTCTGCCGCGTAGTGTGTGGCTCAAGCGTCTTGTCCGTAGCAGTTTGTGTCGAATTATCTGCGGTCGTTCGGCGCCCCTCGATGGTGGTCCTCTCGCCTCGTCACGATTAGGGTGGCCACACCGCCTTCATGCCAACGAAAACCACGGCACAGCTTTATTCGACTTCTTCACGGCGAACTCTCTGTTCGTGGTGTTGGCATCACTACTGCTGATGCTCGTTGGCTGGGTGAGCTACCGGCGCCATCCCGCTAACTTCTTGATGTTGTGGATGACGTGCTGGGGGAGCTATCTGATCGCGCGGTTGGTCACGGTGGTACAGCTCGGTGCCTTCAAGGATAGCTTCGGGGTGGCGGGTCGCACGATCATGTCGATCTCGGCCCAGACGTTCTTCTATATGCACGTCGTGCTGATGCTTGGCTGCATGTTGGCGCTGCTGAGGCGTGGTCAAGAATGGCTCCGGCCGCGGGTGTTGCTGGGTTGCCTTCTGGGGATCGCAGTGATCTGCACGATCATCACGCTTGGTACGAGTGAATCGTCGAGTGGCTTTCGCCTTGTGATGCGCGTTAGCCTGCGATGCGCCCTTACCGCCGCTGCCTACTTGGTGTGTGGTGTGCTGCTGTTACGGCACGGCCGGAACATCGGCCGCTTTGGCGCGCAGTTCGCCGCTTATGCGATGTTCGTGCAGGTGCTGTATTTGTCGACGCAATCGTTGGCGTTCTCGGTCGGCGGCGACTACGCGATGGCCGCGTATCTGCAAGGTCTCGAGATTCTAGGTGTTTGCGCCATTGGCTTTGGCTTGCTGCTGTGGGTGCAACAGGACGCGTCGGATGACGCCGCACAGGCGAATCGGGCACTTGGCGCTCGCACCAGCGAGTTGTTGCGGGCGCAGCGTTTGGAGTCCGTTGGCCAGTTGGCTGGCGGGGTTGCGCACGACTTCAACAACGTGTTGACGGTGGTCATGTGCAACACAGAGATGATGCTTGCCGATAAGTCGATTGATGGCGAGGCGCGGACAACCCTCGAGCAGACGCAGCACGCGGCGATGCACGCGGCGAAGATGACCAGTCAGCTGTTGGCGTTGGCTCGCAATCCGGCCAGTGCGCTGCGGTCCATTGATGTCGCTCGCGAGGCGATAGAGCTTCTGCCGCTGTTGCGCTGTCTCGCCGGTGGCAGCGTTAACATCGAGCTGGATGTGTCTCCTGGCTCGCTGCGGGCCAGACTCAAGCGCGGCCACGTCGAGCAGGTAATGATCAATCTGGTGACCAACGGTCGCGACGCGATCGCGGAGTGCGGCACCATCCGTTTGTCCGTGCGGCGCCAGGTTGGCCCCAATGGCGCGCGCATCGTGTTGATCGCGACAGACTCCGGGCAAGGCATGGCCGAGGCCGTCAAGGCACGGGTCGGCGAACTGTTCTTTACGACCAAGCCGGGCACTGGCACTGGCATGGGGATGGCGTCGGTGCGCAGCATCCTGTCCGAAACCGACGGCTTGTTGCATATCGAAAGCGACGCGGCGGACGGCACCACGGTGACGGTTTCGTGGCCGCAAGCCGAAGCCAGCACCGAATCCTTCGTGATTCCGGCGTTGCCGGCGGTGGAGCAGCCGCAGTCGGCGACCGTGCTACTTGCAGAGGATGACGACGTGGTGCGGGCGATTGCCGAACGCGCGTTGACGCGAGCTGGTTATCACGTCGTGTCCGGGCACTCCTCGCTTGAGGCCGCGCGTCTCGCGCGCGAGTATCCTGGCGCGATCGACATACTGGTTTCGGATGTGGTTATGCCAGGCATGTCCGGGCCGGAATTGGCAGTTGTGGTCAACGCGACACGACCGTCCGCCAGCACATGCTTCATCTCAGGTTTCGTCGACGAAGATACCCGGGTGCAGTTGCCCGAGAGCGTGCCGGTGCTTGGCAAGCCATTCACGCCGCAGGAGTTGGTCGACTTCGTGGGCGGTGTGTTGGCGGCATCTTCGTCCGCACCGGTTAGCGATCTTGGTTCGTAACCGAATCAAGAGTTGCCGCGAGCTAACCCGCGTGCGAGCTAGCGAATCAGCAGCGCGAGCAGTGCCTTCTGCACGTGCAGCCGGTTCTCCGCGATGTCGTAGACGATGCTCTGTGGCCCATCCATGACGTCGGCGGTGACTTCCGAGCCGCGGTGGGCCGGCAGGCAGTGCATGAAGAAGGCGTCTGGCTTGGCGCGCGCCATCATGGCCGCATTGACCTGGTAGGGCGCGAACAGGCCGTTGCGCTCTTCGATCTCGTCTTCTTGTCCCATGCTGGCCCAGACATCCGTGTAGATAGCGTCGGCACCATCGGCAGCCGCTTCGGGATCGTTGAGGATGGAGATCTCGGCGCCAGTCTGGTGTGCGATGCGCATGGCCTCGTTGACGACGCGTGCGTTCGGTTCATAGCCCTCGGGCGAGCACGCCCGGATATGGGTGCCGAGTTTCGCTGCGGTGTGGATCAGTGAGTGGCAGGTGTTGTTGCCATCGCCAACGTAGGTCAGCGTGCGACCAGCAGGGTTGCCCCAGCGTTCGCGCAACGTCATGAAGTCGGCCAATGCCTGGCACGGATGCACGAAGTCGGACAAGCCGTTGATGATCGGGATGTCG
Organism: Planctomycetota bacterium; assembly: GCA_051274975.1. Classification (GTDB taxonomy): domain Bacteria; phylum Planctomycetota; class UBA1135; order UBA1135; family UBA2386. The sequence continues at coordinate 13,005 of JBNMND010000070.1, forward strand.
GCGTTGGCCGCCAGTTCGTCCAGCACCTTGTGCTTGAACGTGCGTGCGACGATGCAGTCGACCCAGCGTTCGAGGTTGCGGGCCATGTCCTTCACCGATTCGCGCGAACCCAAGCGGGCGTCGCGGTGATCCATGAACACGCAGCTGCCACCGAGGTCTTGCATGCCGATGTCGAAGGTGAAGCGCGTGCGCAACGAGTCCTTCTCGAAGATCATCGCCAACCGCTTTTGGCGCAGGACCTGGTTGTGCTCGTCGCGCCCAGCCTTGAGTGTGACCGCGGTGGTGAAGACGTGTTCGATGTCTTTGGTCGTGAGAGCGGACGTGCACAAGAGGTCGTGCACGGATAGCTCCGGCAGGGGGAGAGACGGGTGGCTGGTCATGGCTATGGTTCGGTTGCTTCGCGCCGCGGGCGGACTACTGCGGGGATTACTGGGGGGATGGGGGGGAGGGACTGCAGGACTTTGCGGATGCGCTGTAGGCCGTCTTCGACTTGCGATTCGGTGACGACAAATGGCGGCACCATGCGCAGCACGTCGCCGGCTGTGCAATTCAGTAGCAGACCTTCGCGGTGAAGCGCTTGTTGCACTTCTGCTGCCGGGCGATCGAGCTGCAAACCGAGCATTAGGCCGCGGCCACGCACTTCGATGATGGCTGGCAGTTCCTCTTGCAGTTGCTCTAGTCCAGCTCGCAGTTGCGCACCGCGTGCAGAGACTTGCTCGAGTAGGCCGTTGTCGATCTCGTCGAGGAACACCGAGGCAGCGCGGCAAACCAGTGGCCCGCCGCCGAACGTCGAACCGTGCTCGCCCTTTGCGAGCGTGTTCGCATAGGCCTCGCTGGCAAGGCACACGCCCATCGGCAAGCCTGCGCCGATCGGTTTTGCCAGTGTGACTACGTCGGGAGTGACGTTGTGGTGTTGTGCTGCCAAGAACGTGCCGGTGCGGCCACAGCCAGTTTGGATCTCGTCGTGCACGAGCACCGTGCCGGTCTCGGTGCATACCTCCCGCGCCGTCTGAAGGAACTCGCGCGATAATTCGCCGATGCCACCTTCTCCTTGGATCGGTTCGACAAACAATGCCGCGGGGTGTTGCGCGCGAATCGTTGCCGCAAGCGTCGCGGGGTCGTCGGGTGCAACCCAAGTCACATCGAGCAGTGGCGCGAACGGCGCGCGATACTTCTCATTGTGAGTCAGCGACAACGCGCCAAGCGAACGGCCGTGGAAGGCGCGCTCGAGTGCGACGAACGACGTGCGTTCGGGTGTGCCGGCGAGGTGCATCGCCTTGCGCGCGATCTTCATGGCGCACTCGATCGACTCTGTTCCAGAGTTCGTGAAGAACGCCGCTGCCATGCCGGTGTGTTTGCACAGCCTTGTGGCAACGGTCTCGGTGAACGGGTGCCGAAACAGGTTGCTGACGTGCATGACCTTGCCGACTTGATCCTGCAACGCAGCGGTCATGCGGGCGTGACCGTGGCCAAGCGCGTTGACAGCGATGCCGGCGAGGAAGTCGAGATACTCGCGTCCGTCACTATCGCGCACGATGGCGCCGTCACCGTCGACGAATACCTCGTCGGTGCGCGCATACGTCGGCATGACACCTGCTTCAATGCTTGGGTCGCTGTGGCTAACCATGCTGCAGAGTTCCCTTTACCTGATTCTTGGATGGAGCGAAGAACCTCGTGCCGGCACCGTCGCGCAAAGCTGCTAGCACGCAGTCGTCGGCGCCTGCCGGCGCAATTTTGACGATTGCGTGCGGGCTTGCATGCGCCGCGCGCCGCGCCGATTCGAGTTTCGGTTGCATGCCGCCCGCGACGACGCCTGTGCTAATGAGGCGGTCGCAATCGTTGTCGGTCAGCAGCGGCATCATGCGCCCAGAGGCGTCGAGCACGCCGTCGACATCGGTCAGGAACAGTAAGGCATCGCAGCCGAACTCGTGGCACAAAGGGCCCGCGGCGTGGTCTGCGTTGATGTTGAAGAACGGCTCGTTTTCGGCTTCGTCGTTCGTCGCTGCATCACTGCCCAATTTGTTGAGGCTGTGAGTTCTCGGTGCAACGGTCGCGATCACGGGCACGTGGCCGCTCTTTAGTAGCGCTTCGACCAGCGTGCTGTCGACTTTGTCGATGCTGCCGACGTAGCCGAGGTCGACGCCAGGGCGAACCAGTGGTTTGGCGCTAAACGTCGAACCATCAGCTCCAGTGATGCCTACGGCCTTAACTGCACACGTCGCTAGTGCGCGCACGAGGGTGCGATTGACCGAGCCACCGAGCACCATCAGCGCGGCTTCGGCGGTCGCCTTGTCAGTGATGCGCAGGCCTTCGTGGTAGCGGTCTTGCAGGCCAAGCGCCTTGCCGACGGTGCGGATCTGGTTGCCGCCGCCGTGCACGATGAGCACTTCGTGGCCAGCTTGCTGGGCACTCTGGATCGATTCGCAGAGCTTTTGACGGGGGCCGGATTGTTCGAGTTGCGCGCCGCCGATCTTGATCAGGATTCTCACTTCAGTCCCTCTGCTTCGTTCAGTCCGAGCATCACGTTCATGTTTTGAAGGGCTTGGCCACTGGCGCCTTTCACCAAGTTGTCAATCGCGCTGGTGATCACGACCAATGGGCCGCTGTCGTGCACGGAGATATGGCATTCGTTGCTGTGCTGCACGTTCTGTAGCTCGGGCGAGCCGTGCTGGTAGACGTTCACGAACTGCTCGCCTCCGTATTGCTCCATCAGGCAACTGCGCATTGTGCCGGCGTTGCTGCCGGCGACGGGAGTCACGTAGATCGTGCTGAGGATGCCCCGGAACGTCGGTAGCAGGTGCGGCGTGAACACAATCGGCTGGCCGAGTTCTTGTGCGATCTCCGGCGCGTGCCGGTGCGTGCCAATGCCATACGCGAGGAAGTTCTCGTGCACGTTGCCGTAGTGGGTGCGTTCGCTCGGTTGCTTGCCGGCGCCGCTGACCCCGCTCTTGCTGTCGGCGATTAGCGGTGCCGTCAGGTCGAGCAAATCGTTGCTCAGCAGCGGCAGTAACGGCAACAGGATCGACGTTGGGTAGCAGCCTGGGTTTGCGACGAGGGTCGCGCTTTGGATCTCGTCACGGTGGTGCTCGGTTAGCCCATAGACGGCGCGATCGAGCAGTTCGGGGGCCGCATGGACATCGCCGTAGGTGTCCTGAAACAGCTGTGGGTCGCGCAATCGGAAGTCTGCGGACAGGTCGACGACTGCCTTGCCTGCAGCTAGAGCCGCCGAAGCGAGCGCGCTCGCCTTGCCATGTGGGGTACATAGGAACACGCCGTCGACTTCGTCGAAGCGCGCCGGGTTGAGCGGCACGATGTTGTTCTGGGTTGGGTTGCTGGCCGTGCTGTTATCGCGCGAGCTCATCAACAGCTTGGCGTCGAGATTGGGGTGCCTCGCCAACAGCTTCTGCAGTTCTTGCCCCGTGTAGCCAGTGGCGCCAACGATCGCGACGGACTTCATGGTGCGCTCCGTTGGGTCTGTGTGGGGAGCAGTTTGCGCGCGAGAACCTTGGCTTTGCGTTCGTTGGCGCAGATCACCAACACCGTGTCATCGCCGGCGATCGTGCCTATTACTTCGGGCAGGTCGCCGTTGTCGATTGCGAGTCCGAGCGCTTGGGCTCCACCGGGTGGCGTGCGCAGCACTAGTTGGTTGAGCGCCGGCGTCGCCGACAGCACCCATTGGTTGACGGTGTGCCACAGGCTGTGGTGGTTGCTGGCTGGCTGCATCATCGTGCTCGGCAGCTCATAGCCATTCTTGCCCTTGACGACGCCGAGGTCGCGCAGGTCGCGTGATAGAGTCGCTTGGTTGACTTCGATGCCAGCCTTCTCTAAGGCTTCGCTTAGTACCGCCTGGCTCTTGATCGCGTGCTTCTCGATCAAACGGAGGATCTGTTCGCGGCGGGCCGTGCGGGGATCGGTGGTCGTGGTTGGCTTACTCATACTTGGCACATACTTATGCAGTGATCGGCATAATTATGCATATGCTGACGTGAAGCAACCGCTGGTTGGTCCGATTTCTTAATCGGTCACCGCATAAACGACCCGGCCTCCCCACTCGTGCATCGCCAAACACGTGTCACGTAAGCCGTTCCAGTGGGGCACGAAGCTGGTCCAGCTGGCGAAGACTTCGCCCCGAAATCCGGTGGGAGCGGCGATTGCCTCGATGCCAGCGGCTGCAAAGCAGTTCATCGAGCGTGGCATATGCCACGCCGTGGTGACCAGCAGGACCTTCGTGATGCCCTGAGCCTTGAGGATCTTGGCGCTGAACTGGGCGTTCTGGCGGGTGTCGGCGGATGCCTCTTCGAGCCAGCTGACGTTGGCCTGAAACTCGTCTTCGGTTGCCTGCTGCATCATGCGTGCGAGCGATGGGGCGTTGCTTGCTGGCTTGCCGCCGCTGACGAGCATCGGCAGGCCATAGCGGCGTTGCAGGGCGATGCCGTAGCGCAGCCGCTGCAGTGTCATCGCGCCGATGACGGGGCCGCCATATTCACTGCCAATGCGATCGGCACCGGCGCTGAGCACGACGATCGCTTGCACGTCGGGCACGGGTTGCGTGTGGTCGAGTGCGGGGTAGCTCTGCAGCGAGTGCAGCAGCATGCCGCCGACGCACGGTGTCGCCGCTAGCCAAAGCCAGAGCAGTGCGAGGACCTGCAAGGTTCGGCCGAGCTTCTTGCGCCAGCGCAACAGCGCGGTGCCAAGTAAGAACAGGACCAGAAAGGACGCCGGTGGTAGGACCAGCGTCTCAAACAAACGGCGGAGCATGCTGGCAGCATACGGCTGCCGGCGCTCCAACCTTAGGGCTCAAGTTGCCCGAACTCCGGTCGTGCGAGTTCAGGTCGTGCGAGTTCTGGCAGACGACTACTTGCCGCCGCCGTGCTCATGGCCGCCTACGCGCTCATTCTTGTGCTCGCCACGGCCTTCCTTCTTCTTCATCTTAGGCAGAATTTTGAGGTCGGCGGTCAGCGTGTGCGGGCCCCAGGCCAGCGTGAACGAGCCGGTCATCGGGTCCTTCTTGTCCGACGCGAGCGTCATCGTCATCTTGGCGACGCTTTCCTTGGTGACGTTCTTGTTGAGCTTCAGCGGCGTCATCACGTCGGCCTTCCAGTTTTGCGGTCCGAACGGCATCGCACCCTTCTTCATCGCCTTGTTCGCATCGAGCATCGCGAGCGCAAAGTTGCCTTGCTTGTCGCAGTTGAGGCCGACCACGTAGCTGCCGGCCGGCACCATCTTGCCACCGAGCGAAATCGGCACGCTGGTCATGAACGTCGTCCACAGGTCCTTGCCGAGACGGTTGGTGTTGCCCTTCAACTTGCCAAGCATGTTGGTGTAGTCGTCCTTCCACTCGGGCTGACCATGCGTCACGGTGATGCCAGCCATCAGTTCGGCGCCGAACAGGATTAGCGAGCTGTTGGCGCGCATGCCGTTACCGCCGAAGACTTGGACCTTTTGGGCGGTAGCTGGGAGGGAGAGGCAGATGGCCGCGAGGGCGGCGGACAGGATCGGGAGGCGCATATCGTGCTCGTTCGTTGGGGGTGTGGGGGACTCGGGTGAGTCCCTGCCGTACGCTACGGCGGGGCCGTCTCTACGCAAGTTGGAGGATTCCGAGCCGAGGATTCTCAAACCAGTCTTCGGTGGGAAAAATGACTTCGGATCACAGTTTCCTGGGGCAGGCTTGCTTGCCTGGAGTTGGTTCCGTCCGCCCGCCCAGCTACCGTCGCTCGCCACAATTACGCATTCCAGCCGGTGTGGCCTCGCCACACGCAGGGCTAGCCAAGTCTTCCGTTATGTCTGAATCTGAGAACCCAACTTCGCCACCCGCCCCCAAAGATCACGTTGAGGTCCTCAACGCTCAGGGGCAGCGGGTCAGCATCACGCGTGAGCAATACCTGACGCAGGCGCTGCCCGAGATGCTCAAGGCCAGCGATACCGATCCGGAGCGGCTGACCCAGGTGATCATGCAGGCCGTGCGCGATGGCTTCGCCGACAATGTGATTGCGGCGGCCAATCGATTGACGGTAATCGACAAGGGCAACCTCGAACGCGCGTTGACGGTGCTGGCAGTAGTGCAACGCGACAGCGGCGACCTCGACCTGGCGGAAGACACGCTCAACGAATTAAAGCAACGCAAGCCCGATTCGGCCGCCGCCTATGTCGGCCTCGGCATGCTGCAAGAACGGCAAGGCAATCTCGATAAGTGCGAGGAGCTGTTGTTGCAAGCGCTGGAGATGGACAGCAACAACCCGGATGCCGTGCACGGCTATCTGCAAACCCGCCACCGCAGTGTTGGCGACGAGGGCTATCCCGCCGAGATTGAGAAGCTCATGGCGTTGCCTGGTTCATGGCGTGCCCACATGTGGATGGCGCGCTTGATGCTGAGCAAGGACAACGCCGATGGCGCCGCGTCGATCTATCGCGACAAGTTGTCCGGTGACGAAGTCGAGAGCGACGCGTTGTTGATGGCGGTTGCGGACCTCGTGCAGAACGGCAAGCACGAGCTGATCGAAGAACTGATCGTGTCGCGGTTTGAGCCGGGCAAGCACCATCCTCACATCGGCATGGCGATGCTGCAGCACTACCACATGCAGCAGAAGCACGAGGTTGGCGAAGAGCTGCTTCATCAAATGTATGTGCATTACGGCCACATGCTTTCGGCGGAGTTGCAGCAGTTCTCGGGCGAGTTCGATCGCCTGCGCTTGAGCAAACTGCCGAAGATGCCGGACCTGCCGCCCAACCCGAAGGTCAACCTGATGCGGCTCGATCGCCCGTCGTGGTATGCCGGTCTCGATGACCCCGCATGGTTGCTGCCGCCGAAGGGCGATGGCCACAAGCACATCATGGTGTTCGCGTTGGCGATCGATGGCCAACCGAAGCTTGAGCCGGCCCAGGAAGAAGAACTCGGCCGCGCGACGCGCAGTCTGCCGTTGTGGTTCGCCGAGCAGATCTGGTTGTCGACGCCGCACCGCGCGACCGCTGCGTTGGCGATGGCTGAAAATGGTGGTTGGGCCGTCTTGGGACGCCCGTGGCCTGAAGAGCAATTGGCGTCACAGCTGCCTGACAGCGAGCGCGCCAACACCATTCTGGTCAGCGGCCAGATGCGCATTGACGGCGAGCGCCGCCGCATCGATCTGTGGGCCTACGACTGCGCCACCAAGCAACGCCTTGGTCACGCCGCAGCCGAAGGCGCGCACGCCGAGCACGGTTCTATGCTGTTGCAATTGATGGCCGAACTGTGGCCATTGATCGGCGGTCCAGTTGGCCACAAGCCGCAGGTCGGCGACGCAACCTTCTGGCATCGCTACGCGGACGGCATGGGCCAACACGCGGCCTTGGTGATCACGCAAACCGGCGGACTGCCGCGCGACCGCTTGTATGGCGAACGCTTCATCACCCAGTGGCTGCAGAACGCCGCGCTCGCCGAGACCCGTTGGCAGCCTGCCTTCTGGTTGCTTGGCTCGGCAATGTGTGTCTTGCAGCAACTCGGCTCCAACGTGCCTGCCGAACATGCGCGTTTGATCTCCGAAGTGTTCCGTCAGTCGCCCGCCGATTCGGCCTTCGTGCGGTTGTGCGCGAAGATCCTGCCAGCCTGTGGCCTGTTGCCCCTGTGGCAGGGGCGTCGCGACGAGATTATGGCCGCGGCTGCGCAAGACGCGGACCTCACCGCGTGGCTGCAACGCGCGGAAGGCGCCGCACAGAAGTTGGGTCAGTAGTAGCTAGGAAGTCGATTCTTGCTGAGCTCTAACGAGATGGGCCGATTTCTGCGTCGCCGCAAGCGGCGCCGCTACGTGCAGCCGATTTCTGCGTCGCCGCAAGCGGCGCCGCTACGTGCAGCCGATTTCTGCGTCGCCGCAAGCGGCGCCGCTACGTGCAGCCGATTTCTGCGTCGCCGCAAGCGGCGCCGCTACCTGCAGCCGATTTCTGCGTCGCCGCAAGCGGCGCCGCTACCTAACGCGAGGTAGCTGGCCCATGCCGCCGCCGAACT
>JBNMND010000071.1:0-20973 GCA_051274975.1 Planctomycetota bacterium
GCACGACGCGCGCTATCGCAACTGCTAGACCAAGCAGCGGAAGCCAACATCATCAGCAGCGACGAACGCGAGATCGTGCAGCAAGCCGAAGTTGCGCGTGCCGAAGCCATCGCCGTCGACAGCTTCACGCTCGAGGAATACCTGGCGGGCGCGACGGCGCCTGAGCCGCAAACGGAATCGGAGCCGCAGGCTAGCTGAGATCGGGCGGGCAGGCGGTCGAACCGAACTAGGTGCCACCACAGGAAGCCAACAGACGACCTAGCCCGCGAGGCTCAGCGAGTTGGCTGCAGCAAGTCCGCTCGCACGAACTCGACGCTCTCTTCGAAGTTGCGGAACGTGTGCTCCTCCGGCACCGCAAGGGGCACGATTTGCAGTCGACGCAACAGGTCGCCCGGCTGCTCGCGCAGCCCAGCAATCAGGACTTTGGCGCCGCGTTGCTCAAGCGCCTTCACGGCCTCATTCAGCGCATACGCCCCCGATTGGTCGACGAACGGAACGCGACCCAACCTGAGGATCACGTAGCGAACGTCTGGCAGATTGCTCAAGCGTTGCTGGAAGTCGGACGCAAAGCCAAAGAACAACGGTCCAGTAACTCGCTTGACGAGCACGCTGTTTTCGAGTTCTTGCGGAATGTGTTCATCCGGCCATTGTTGTTCGCCCTGGAACGCACTGATTCGCTCGAGTTCGACGCCGTCTTCGACCACCTGACTCATGCGGCGCATGAACAGCAGAGACGCCATCATCATGCCGACCCCGACCGCAACGAGCAGGTCGAGGAACACCGTCACGAACAACACCACCAACATGATCACTGCGTCCGGGCGCGGCACCTTCGCAAGGTGACGAAGACCCCGATAATCAAGGATGCCGATGCCGACCGTGATCAAGATACCGGCGAGTACAGGCTTCGGAATGTACGACGCGTAGGCGCCAGCGCCGAGCAGCACAACCAGCAACAGCAAGGCATGAATCGCGCCAGATTTTCTGGTCGAGCCGCCAGCACGCACGTTCACGACCGTTCGCATGGTCGCGCCCGCCCCAGGAAGGCCGAGGAACATTCCGGAGATCGCGTTGCCGATGCCTTGTCCAACCAGCTCCCGATTGGAGTTGTGCTGGGTCTTCGTGATGTTGTCGGCGACTACGGAAGTCAGCAGCGAGTCGAGCGCACCAAGGGCTGCCAGGGTCACGGCCGTGGTCAAGATCGCGCCGTAGAGCGTGCTCGGGATGGCGGCGAAGCCTGCGAGCTGCAGCGCCGGGAACCCAGAAGGAATGTCGCCGATGATCGGCACCTCCAGACCTACCACCACCGAAACGATGGTCAGTGCAAGCAATGCCACCAGCACGCTAGGTACGGCCTTCGTGACCTTCGGGAACAGATAGATGACCGCGATGGTCGCCACCGTGACACCGAACGCGGCAAAGTTCACTCCCTCCCAGCCACTGCCGGACAGCACGCTCTTGGCGACTTCGAGCGTCTTCTTCGGTCCTTCCAAGCCAAATGCTGGATAGATCTGCAGCAGCACGATGATGACACCAATGCCGCTCATGAATCCGGACACCACCGGATACGGGATGAACTTGACCAGCGAGCCAATGCGCACGGCTCCCATCACGACCTGTAACAGACCCGCCAAGATGAAGGTCGCGACCAGCGCCGGGATCGCCGCCTCTAGGCTGCCAGTTGCGGCGATGAAGGCGGTCACGGTCGCGGTCGTCACCACCGTCATCGGCCCGGTCGGACCACTGATCTGCGACGCAGTGCCGCCAAAGATCGCAGCGAAGAAGCCAATGAAGATCGCGCCGTAGAGGCCATAGGTGGCCCCCAAACCCGACGACACACCAAAGGCCAGCGCCAGCGGGAGGGCGACGATGCCGGCTGTTATGCCACCGAAGATGTCGCCACGCAGGGAAGATGCCGAAGAATTCGCCATAAGATCGAAGCCCGGACAGTAACTGAAGAATCGCTACTTGCGATCGGGATTTGCCCCATCGACAGACGGCGGGCGACTGTGCGTGTGACCGGTGTCCGCTGGCGTGTTCGTAGCAGGGCCCAGAACCAAACGTGGCGCGACTCCCGTAACCAATAGTGCAGCCATAGCGGCCGTAAGAACGACAACTTCCAGTCGGGTCAAATCACGCTCGCCCACGTGATCACGTTGACCAGAAAACAACGCGAAGAAGCATCTCATTATATTCATGCCATTCAAGGCAGTGACCACAATCAGCATCAGCCCAATTTGTGGGTATTCATCAATCGATCCCTGCACCAACAAGTCCTCGGCCACAAATCCAATGGTCATGGGCAGGCCAACGCTGGCGAAGCCAAGGAACAGGAATGCGACGGCCATGCGAGGCGTTCGCGCGAAGCTGCCACCGGGCTTGGTCAACGACAGCGCGCCACGCCGCGCCTCCAACGCAGCGATCGTCATAACGAAACCTGAGGTCCCGATTGCCCCAACCTGCCAGGTCAATACTGCGCCCGCCCAACCGACTGCCGACGCGTTCTCGACTCCGAAGGCCACCAAGCCGGTCTGACTGATGATGAGCCAGGCGGCGGCTCGACGAGCATCCTTTTGCACAAGCCCCAGCGCGGCGGCAAGCAGGGCGGTGCCCGCCCCAACGACCGCAAAGAGGTGCTCCACTTGCTCGACCCCCAGCAACGTGCGAACGCCACAAACGTGCGCGTGCACGCCAAGCTGCGGCCCGACAAACACCACGACAAGCCCCAATGGCGCCTTCGCCATCAGCGCTGGCAGCCATCCGTGCATCGGCACGATTGCCTCGCGGATGCAGATTGCGACTAACCAGCAGACTGCCGCCGCGACCGGCGCTACCGACGCCAATGCCGCAGCAACAAACATCAATAGCAGAGACGGCGCCTGATAGCGTCGGAAGGCACGGCTCATCACGCAACTGGAACCTCCCGACGCGCTCAATTCTCGAGCCACGACAGCGGCCGAGAGCGCCCACAGCACGGCAAGCACCCACGGCTCAGAGAACGCCAAGAACAACAAGGCCAACGCCCCGACCTGTAAGACTGCCGACAACGTGCGTGGTGGATGGCTCGCCAACGGCGCCATTCCGACTGCGAGCAGCACGACCAACAAGTCGACGAACGGGGCCACGTCGCGACCTTCCCCGCAGTCCCAATGGGCGCGAAACCCAAACAGATCCAGTTCGGGTGCACCCGTAGCCGCGGCGATAGCAGCAGTGGTGGCCAAGACAAGCAAGACGGCAGCGCTGCCAATCGTCGCAATCTTTCGGGCCGCCTGACCGTCGCGTATGCGCACGACATGAAGGGCAACGCCTGCGAGCAGTAGTCCTGCGCCGGCCGGGAGAATGTGAATCATCGGATCACCTCATCGCTCTTCGACTGGTCCTGGTCGCCCGCAACGATCACGCTGGTCAGCCACCGGTCGCATCGATCCAGCCAACGGCAGGCACGAAGGAACCCACCGACGAGGTAATCGCGCAACAAGGTATCGAAGTAGCCGCGCTCCAGCGCATGCCGGTAGAACCACGGGCGCAGGGCTACGGGAAAGAGTCTTTCGAACCGGAATGGGGAGCGCACAACCTGGCGGCCGACCGCTTGCTCGAGGTGCCTATAGTCCTGTAGCAGACTCGGAGAGCGCAAGATCTCCAAACTCCGGACCGCCGCGTGCCCCAGGATGTGAAGCAACGGCAACCACCGCAGGCCCAAGCCGATCTCAAGGAAGATCAAGCCAACCTGCGTCATCGAGGCGTACGCGAGCACGCACTTAATGTCCGTCTGAACACGGCCGACAAACGTGGCGTGCACCGCGGTCAGACCACCGACAACGGCAACACTTGCGGCAACTCCAGGAGCTACATCCAGAATTGGCGCCGCACGCAGCAACAAGTAGGGCCCGAGATGAATCGAGATCGCGCCATAGAAAATCGCGCTCGACGGAGTCGGTCCTTCCATTGCCCGAGGCAACCAACCACCCAGCGGTGCCTGTGCCGACTTGCCCATCGAAGCCCACAACAATAGACCGCCGACCAGCAGGCTTTCCATCAACACACTTGGAGGCACAAGCCCAGAGAAGGTCTGAGCCGACTCGCCAGCAGCAACAACGAAAGCAGCACTACCGGTAAAGTGGTGCATGTAAACCGCTGCCGCCAACAACCCGATGTCGCACACGCGATACGTCAAGAAAGCGCGCAAGCCGTGCTCAACGGGCTTTGGCCGTTCGTGAAAGAACGCGATCAAGAGCGCCGACGTCAAACCCACCAGCTCCCAACCAAAGAAGAGCAGGTCCAGTCCACCGGCAAGCACTACGACCTGCACACCTGCACCGAACAAAGCCAACAGCAGATAGAACCGAAAGAACCCCAACTCTCGGTGCAAGTAGCGGCGGGAGAACGCGGCGATCAAACCCGTCAGTAGAGAGGCAAAGCACGCAAACGGCAGGGACAACCAATCACCGAGCAGTCGCCACCGGAACTCGTAGTGATCAACCTGGAACCAGACCCCTAAATCGACCTCAATCGGCGCGCCACCGCGCAGACACAGCGCCAGCAAGGCGAACGCCGCAGCAATCGTCGTCAACGAGAACGTCCAAGCAACTGCAGTGCTGACGACTCGCTCGCTGATGCGCGCGCCAAACCAACTAGGCACCCCCAGCACGAAGCAGCAAAGCACCGGCAAGGCGATGATTGCCGACACCACAACATGTAGCCACGCGTCGCTCATCGCGGCGCCTCCTCTCCCGTCAGATTCGCCGCGACGCTGCCATCACTGCCGAAGCTCGCCGAGGTTGCTGCGCATCCAAGGCTCGCGATTTGATTTTGATAAAACTCTGCGGAGCTGGTGACCGTCGGCAGCACGCGCGAAGACGGTTCGTAGCGACGGAAAGAACCATCCACGAACTCATGCATTTCCGAACTTGTTGGACTCAAGACAACAACATGCAGCCAGCCATTCATGACTAGCCGCGAAACTTCGGCACTGCCTGCCATCACAGCCACCAGGATGGGGATCTCGCATTCGACGATGGTCAGCAATCGCACCGGTTCGTGGATCTCCACCATCTGCCACGGCAAGCCAGTGCGCAGGTCAGATGAGTGCCCGTCCATGACGCCGTGAAGGCCCGTAATGTTGTGCGGCAACTTGCTGCCGCAGCCATAGACGTGCGGGTCTACGAAGCTGAAGTAGTATTCCAGATTGATGCCTGCACCAACTGGCACCACAGCGCCCAACAACCTAGCCAAGATTTCGCCACTACAGTCATTGTCCGGGTCGTACGAAACCAGGAATGCACGCCGGTCCAAGAACAGTCCGCGGCTACGTTCGCGCCGGCCAACAATGGCGTAGGCGTTGGTCGCATGACCACACTCTGGCCGGGGCTGCCCCAGGTCCATCGAACGATGTTGCGCATGGCGCATGGTGGCGGAGGCATCTGCCGTCGCGGGAGCCGACACGAATCGCCGACATCGCTCGTGTGACTCCAATGCGCACGCGGTTGCCATCGCCCGCTTGGCTTCCTCGAGGTTTGCGATGCGTTCATCGGGCATCAGATCCTCGTCGTAGTACACCATCGAGTCGTCACAGGTGTTGTGGTAGCAACCGACAAACCATGTCGACTCCGGCACGACAATGCCTCGCCGAAGAAGCGCCACACGAACCTCAGTGTGATTGGCCATCGCAGCAAACGCGCGTGCGTTCGGGCCACCGCGGCCGCCACCCGTGGCTCCACAGTCGTATGCCGAACCATGTGGATTGTTGACACTTGAGGAACCATGGCCCACCACCAGCACGATCTCGCTGAAGGACTCCGTCAGCTTCATCGCTTGCAACGCGTCAAAGACGATGTCCGCCATTTCAGGAACGGAGTAGCCAATCCAAAGTCCCTCAGCGGTGCGCTGCTCACCGGTGCGCTGTATCAGCAACCGCGTCATCGGCTCGCGAAGTTTGCGCTTGGCAACGGCCCGCCTCGCGCCCCCCGCAAACCGCGGGAACAAGCAGTAACCCACCATGGCTGCAACGGAGAACACACCCAAGAACGCGGTAATCAGACCACCGCGTGCCATCTCACGGCTGGCGTTGCCGAACACCAGAGACCGCTTGCCACGCCGCCGCCGCGTTTCCAGGTAGGCCGATTCTTCGGCAGCATGCAAGGCACGCTCCGTGACGTAGTGCTGTGGCGTCAGGTTGACGGGACACAGCGGCCGTGAACGCACTTCGCCAAGTCCCTGCCAAGCCATCGCGACACCAAAGAACCCGGCGAAGCCATAGGTCCTTGCTTGTGGATAACTCTCTTCCAAGTGACGGCGTGTCGAGCACTCGCGGTCGTCGATGCAAAACACCGCCTGCAAGCGGCATGGTGGTGGCTGTTGGTGTGACGTGCTGGCGTGGGCAGCGATGCCGTCCAGTAAGACCACACGCAAGTGACGTTCGTACGCGAGGTGCAGCAACCGTCGCCGACAGAGTTCGTCGAAGCTCCGAGCCTCTTCCATCAGGGCTGCGGCACACTTCGGTTGCTCCAGTTCCTCGAGATCGATGGCAGCGATTTGCGCCATGATGAATGCCTCATAAACCCACTGCTGTTGCTTGTGGATCGGCCGTGCGGGCTGAACCTCTGGCAGTCCCGAGAAGCTCGCCGCGGCGCCTCGCAGCTTCTTCAACTCATGCCGAGCGGCCAGCCACTCGAACGTCATCTGCACCGCCAGCATGTCCAACAAGCGCGCCGGCCGGGGCTCGACGGGTGCGCGATCGGGACGCAGTTCGAATTGCCGCATCATCCCCGCCCAACCAGGCAGCGCCAACAGACTCACCTGCAAGTAGTCGCGCCAATTCGGCCGCTCGACACCAAGCTGCACCAATCCATATTCGATAACGTCTTCCGCGCTGCAATTGCCACGCTGCTGCCGCACCAACTCGTCAGCAAGACCACGCGCCCAAGCCTCGGGCAACGGGGCTACTTGGCCATAGAGAACGCGGACAGCTGCCAAGAACCCGCGGTCGCGATCAGGCATGCTCCATAACGCGACGCCTTGATCGAGAAACGCAGCACACAACCGAATCAGCAACGGTTGCGTGCGCGAATCGATGTCGGCAGCACCTGCCGCCAACAATTGATCGCGCCGCCGAATCAGGCGTGTCCCAGCTTCATCCGGAACCGGTGCGGCTTGCTCAAGGGTTCGCCAGAGGTCTTGCAACATGCGAGGCATCCGACGCGTGGGCTCCAAGGCGCCGAAGCGGCGGTCCGCCCAGTCCCGCAAGACGCGCTGACGCGAAGCGTCAACCATCGGATGCAATTCGCTCAGAACCTTCGTTTCGCGAAGTTGCCAAGCAAGTGCCGGCCCCCATGGCACCTCAAACAGATGACAAAGACGTGTGCGCCTGTAGTCACGCAGCGATTGCCCAACAAGTGGTGGCCAGTCGCGCTCACAACTACGTGACTCTTCTTCTCGCAGCACGGAATCGATGTCGGTCGACAAGATGCGACCGCTAGTCAGATGCTTTGCGAAGGCAGCTTCACTCTGGTAGGGCTCGGCACCATATAGCTCGCCCGCGGCAAGCACCGCAGCATCAAACGTCAGGTGCTCGAAAGCGTGCAAGGTGTTGTGATGAACGAAGGTGTGCAGTGGCGCCTGCTGAGGCAGGTAGTGCGCCAACTCGTCCACGATCGTGGCGATGCAGTCAGATGCGGCGGGACTTGACGAATGGATCATCGGGGGACGCTCCCAACAAGGTTGGGAATAGCTGTGGCAGTCATGGTCAATGACCGCGCGCCATCTCCGGCCGCGCGGAATCGCATCAGAGACCGCAGCGCACAACGGAGGCATCACCTCATGGCACAACGCGCGGATCTCACGACGACCCGAACCCCTCAGTTCGTGATCGTGAAACGAACTAGACCGGTGGCGCGCGCGCGGCTAACCCTGCCAACCACAACCGACGCAAAGACCCGAACTCCACTGGCGCGGGTCCGCCTCTAGGCGGACTCGCAAACCAGACCGCCCCCGCACCAAAGACTATGCGGCCGACGGACTCGTCTTCGTCGTCGGGCTCCGGCTCGGACTCGCACTCACAGGGAGGGCAACCAAATCTGAGAGTCGCGACCGCGACCATTTGAGGCTGCCCATCGAAATCGGCGGGAACTCCATTGGCGGGAACTCCATCGGCGGGAACTCCATCTACGAGCACGACAGAATCCGTCGAATCCCCATCTGCAGCACCGAGCAAAGCACTCATGCCAACTGCAGAAGGCAGCAGCAAGAGCATCACTAGCGACATCAGCACCGCCGGAATGAGCACAGCAAAGCCAGAATAACGCCTGACTGGCAGGTCTAATCCATGCGGCTGAGGTTGGTGAGTCATGCTCAATAGCGCCGCAACGGTGGCGGGACGGTCAGCCGTCCACCCATCGGGCTCGGGCAGGATCTGAACGCAATGACAACCGCAGTCAAGTGAGCAAAACGTCATCAAGCCACAAATGCCCCTCGCCAGGCACTCCACGAGCGCCTTACCACGCCGCAACCTTGAAACTTCTCCACCACACGATTTGGAATCGGATGCGTGCAGTTCTTTGTGTGTCCCCCTGCACTCGCTACCGTCTCCCCGGTGACCGACGGCATCCTCGTACACCAACAAATCCGCGACCTCATCGAGCAGGGCGCCCTCACCTCCACCCCAGCAATCGCGCCGACGCAAATCCAACCTGCGTCGCTCGACCTGCGACTATCAACGCGTGGCTACCGCGTGCGGTCGGGCTTCCTGCCCGAGAACTGCCGCGTCGCCGACCGCCTCGAGGAGATGACGCTTTACGCGTTCGATCTCACCGATGGCGCGGTGCTCGAAAAAGGCCACTGCTACATCGTGCCGCTGCTCGAGCGCGTCGCAAAACCGCTGCCGCATTTGATCCGTGCGAACCCCAAGTCGTCGACCGGTCGGCTCGACTTGTTCACGCGACTACTGGCGGACAACTGCGGTCGCTTCGAGACGGTGCCGCCGGGCTATACCGGTCCGCTCTACCTCGAAATCGTGCCGCGCAGTTTCCCTGTCAAAGTGCGCACCGGTTTGTCGCTGTGCCAGATCAGGTTCTCCGATGGCCACGCTTCGTTGACCGACGAAGAGTTGCGCGCCGAGCACGAGCGTTCGCCGTTGCTCTTCAATGACCGCGGCGAACCACTGCCGTCGGACAAGCTGCGCCTCGACAACGGCCTGATGATGGGCATCGCCACGATGCGTGACACGGATCTCCAAGGACCGATCGGCTACGTCGCCAAGCGCTACACCGGCATCATCGACATGGAAGACGAGAACGGCCACGACCAGGAGGACTTCTTCGAACCACTGCAAGAGCCGAAGAACGGTCGCCTGATCGTCGAACCCGAAGAGTTTTATATCTTCGTCAGCAAAGAACGCATTCGCATCCCGTCGCACCTCGCGGCCGAAATGTGCGCCTACGACGTCGGCATCGGCGAGCTGCGCACCAACTACGCCGGCTTCTTCGACAACGGCTTCGGTGGTGAGAAGGGCACGCGTGCCGTTCTAGAAGTGCGGCCGCACGATGTGCCGTTCTTGCTCGAAGACGGCCAAGTGTTCTTCAAGCTCGAGTTCTTCAAGACTCAAGAACCGCCGGAAGTCGTCTACGGTGACGACCGTCTCAGCTCGCACTACCAAGGGCAGGGGCTGAAACTCAGCAAGCACTTCCGCGCCGTCTAATCGGCGCGCCGATAATCAGGCGGTGCCGACTACCAGTCGGTGCCGACTATCAGTCGGTGCCCGTGGGTTGCCAGCCACCACCACCCAACGGACACTGAAAACATGTTCAAGCCTGGAGCATCGGATGAGAAAGCCGCGCTAGCTTTCGACGACATGGCGTCGGCGCTCGATGCCGGGCTGCCGCTTGAGTCGCTCGGCGGCAACGCGGCCCTCGGCGACCAAGTGCTGCTCGACATGTCGTGGCAACGCGGCATCAAGCTGAAACCAACCGAGAAGACCGTTCTCGAATCTGGTTGGAAGAGCGGCAACGCCGCCGCCTGCTTGCGGGGACGCGCAGAGAGCCGACGGCGCCGCGCCGAGTTCCACCGCGAAATATGGGCCGGACTACGCTACCCGCTGGGGCTGTTGGCCATGTTGCCGCTGGCCGCGGCCGCCACCTACGCGATCGTTGGCCCAAGCTTCGCGATCGGGCTGGCCATCACCTACGCCATCATCGCAGTCGTTATCTTGGTGCTGGCACGCAAACTGGGACGCGGCGATGCCTCTCTCGAGCGTTACCCGATCATCGGACCACTGCTCGAAGATGTTCGGGAGCTGCCTTACCTGGAGTCACTGCATTCGCTGTATGGCGCCGGCGTGCCGATCGTCGACGCCCACCGCCAGGCAGTCCAGGCGGTTCGCATGCACGGCCTGCAAGAGCGCCTGATCATGGCCCAGAAGCTGCTCGAAGACGGCGCCCCGCTACGAGAATCGCTGCATTCCTCAAACGCCCTGAGCCCCGAAACCCGCTCGCTCCTGGCAACCGGCGAGCAGGCCGGCCAGCTTGAGGATGCCCTGCAGCGCGCCTTGACCCGGCGCCAGGATGTTGCCGGCCGTAAGCTGGCCCTCGCCGCGAAAAGAGTCGGCCAGCTTGCTTACGGTCTAGCCGTAATCGGCGTCACAATCATCCTCTTCAAGTTCTATGCTAGTTACTTCGCCATGATTGGTGGCTTGTGATGGATGCCCCTCGTGGGCTGCCTGCTTATGTCCGAACCTTCGCCCGAGAGACTGCCCCAGAATCTACCGAAGGATCGCCTTACGGCAGGGCCTCTGCGTGGGTCCAAGGAGCAGATCATGGACGCAAGCTTGGGCAAACAATCGCGACCGCCAGCTGTCACCGACCAAGAACGGATCTGGCTTGCGCGCTGTCGCGAGGGTGATCAGTCGGCATTCCAGAGCCTACTACGACCGCACCTGACCCCCTTGTTGTCGCTGGCGCGGCGCTATTGCCGCGACCCGCACTGGGCCGAAGACCTGGTGCAAGAGACCCTGGTGCGAGCCTTCAAGGGCCTGCCCAACTTCCGCGCCGAATCGGCCCTGCGCACCTGGCTGTTCCGCATCCTGGTCCGCCTCGCCTGCGAACCGGCGCGCTGGCAACGCAGCATGCCGACCGAATCGCTTGGCGACATGGATGTGCCGGATCACTACGACGGCAACAAGGCCGAGCAAGACGCCATCGCGCGCGAACTGCAAGACCGCCTCGACGAAGCGATGGAGCGACTAACCCACCGCCAACGCACGGCGCTGCACCTGCGCGCCGTCGAAGGCATGGACTACGCGACCATCAGCGGCGTACTCAATTGCAGCGCCACCGCAGCACGCATGCATGTGCTCGAAGCACGCCGCAAGGTGCTCGCACGGGTCAAGGAGCACATCGACTCGTGAGCTCTTCTGACGATTCCTCGCAGCAGGGGGGGCCAAACTCTCGACCGATGTGCGCCCGCACCGATGCGGTCTTGGCCGTGCACCTCGATGGCGACCTCGCGCACGAAGCGTTCGACCGAGAGGCTTGCGAGCCACTCGGCTACGGGTTCGTGTCCGACGATTCGCTGCACAGCCACTTGCGAGAATGCGCGACGTGCCAAACGGCGCTGCAACGCGCGCGACGCCTCGATGCCGCGCTCGCTTCGATGGCTGGCCGTGCCGTTGCCGACCAAGTTGCCGCAAGCGGCTATTCGCTAGAAGAATTGAGCGACCAGTGGCTGAAGTGCGCCGCGTTGGCAGCGGGCAGCGAAGCGATCGCCACAGGTTCGACTGACGAGACGTGTGCAAACGTGACTTCTGCAGAGGAGGCTAATCTCGTTCAAGGTGAGGATCTTGATTGGCTCTTCGACCGTGCAATGCAGGTGCCAGACGCAGCTGACGTAGCAAGAGCGGGATCACCGTCTCGGGTGGGAACGCTGATCGCCATGGCCGGCGTGCTGGCAGCGTGCCTGGCGACATGGCTCTGCATTTCGACGCTCGACGGCACGACTGGAGGCGACCAGACTGATGGGCACGCGTTTGCTCTCCAACTCGCCAGCGGGCAAGTAGCGACCCCAGAACTCGCAGCCGCGTCGCAGCAAGCGACCGAAGGCACGTCGCGGCCAGCGACCGAAGAGACTGGCGAGCCCGAAAATAGCGAACCCGCATTGGTGCCACGCCGCGCCCAGCAGTCGTTGGCGCGCCGCATGCACGCAGCACGCAATCGCGAATTGCCGGAGCAACGCACTGCACGTCCGGAGGACCTTTCCTACCGCGTTCGCAATCGTGCGCTGAGCGTGCCGGAGCGTCTAGCCGCAGCACAACGGCTGCTGCGTGCAACCCGCGCCGGGTCCTCGGCAGCTCGCTACGCAACCGACCAGTTGCTGCTGGCACTCGCCGGCTGCGGCGACCTCGACCAAGACGACATCGCGCTGCATGAGCAACTGCTCGACGAAGTGCGCAGCAACGGTCCGGTGCTGGTGCGACTCGAGCACCGACTGGCCTCGCTACCGGCGCGCAACCGCGATCGTTCCGAACTCAGCCACCAGGCGTTGGCCGCGATCCTGGTGGCCGCTCGGGTCGAGAACGCCCGGCTCGACCAGGCCCTTCGACGCGGCATGCGGCGCAACGGAGCCATCGCTGACGTCGTTGCCAGCGCGCTGCGCTGCGGCGTGCGCGCCACCGGCACGGCCCAACTGCTGCTTGCTTGCTGGCACGACCAAGTCGCGATCGGCAAACAAGAGAACACGCCGAAGTGGGCCGAGTTCTGGTTCCGCGGCCAGGCGACCACAAGCTTTGCGCAACTCGCACAGGTTCATGCCAGAAGTCACTCTGCCCCCGAGCGAGTGCGCTGCCTGTTGGCGATGGGTTGCGTGCACGACAACTCGACCCTGCCACGGCTGTTAGCAGGACTGGCAGCGCCACGACGCGTCGAAGCTTGCGCCGCGGCTTGCGGTATAGCATCGCTGCCGCACCGCGTGTTGAAGCAGTTACTGCCAAAAGCCAAACTCCAGAATGCTGGTTTGCTTCGCGCAGCGCTGGCTCGCGCCGGCATGCCCGAAGCCAATCGCTGGATTCAGACTCTGGCGTTGAGCAAGCCACAACTGCGACTGATGCGAACTGGACCAATCACGCGCTTCTCTGAAGTTGCCGCGTGGTTCCGGAACGCAATCCTGACGGCGGACTGATGCAGGTCCCGAACTATGGCTGGCTTGGCAAATGCCAGCCTAGCAAATGCTGACCACAAGAATGACTGGCTTGGCGTACACCTTGACCAGCACCGAGCCCATCTCGCCACTCAGCTGCCACAGCCAAAGCGCTGCAATTCACTGGAGCCACTCCCCCTGGACCCAACCATGCTGACACTCGTTCTACCTGCCGTTCTCGCGCTGAGCGCGCCACAAGAACCGAAGACTACGACCCAACTCTTGCCGCTGCAGCACATCTGCACTAACGAGTTTGACGAGACCGGTTTGCCGTGGGGTTCGTTGATGCGTTTCCGAGAAACGCTCGAGGCGGACCTCGTGCTGAGCAACGACGGCCTCGGCGCTATCACGCCGGATGCGATCGTCGAGACGCTCTATGGTTTTGCCGCCGAGGAGCTTGATGAAGAGCGCCTGTTCTTGCAGCCGATCGACAACAACTTGCTCGTGATCGGCGAACCACAACTGGTCGCCCGCGTCGGCAAGTATATCAACGAAGCCGCCGGCATCCTGGCCCGGCCCATGCAGGTGGAGCTTTGCGTCTGGGACGCTGCTGACCGCGAAGCCTGCGGCTCGATTCTCGACAAAATGGCTTTCGCAGACTTCACCGCCAACCGGACGCCGATGTGGCGTGCGGTCAGCACTACCAACGCCGGCCAGCCACTGATCATCGAGAACATGAAGTGGAGTCGCTACGTACGCGGCATCGAGATCGAGGTGGCGCAGAAGAAGACGATGTCCAGCCCGGCAACCGATCGCTATGGCGAAGGCGGGTCGGCCATGGTGCGCGCATATTCCCTGATTGGCAGCAGCGACTTCGCCGTTCATATGCAGTTCGCCGTCGGCAATCGGCACGGCGTCGTCAACACCCTGCAAACGGGAATGCCCGGCGCACCCGACATCGAACTACCGCGTCTTGAAAGCTTTTTCGGAACCTGTTCCGGCCGCATCCCAAACGGTGGCGCGCTGGCCGCCTCAATGCTAGGCAACGCCGTCAGTGGCGGCCAGATCACGGTAACCCTGCGCGTGCTCAGTAGCGACTCGCCGCAACCACTGACCGATAAGCGCGCCGCCCTGATTCCGGTTGGCGCTTTGATTTCCGAAGGACTCAACTACCAAGCCGCGTTGCCAAACGTGCATTCGGACAGCAACGAATTGTCGATTGAACAAGAGAGTTCGTTCGGCCGGATCCCATCCGACAACCTCCAAGACCTGATCGCTGGCGTGCTCGCAGCTGCCGACGAGGAAGGCGAACACGAGATCAAGATCGGCGGCGGCTACCTCTACATCCGCGCATCACAACAAGCCATCGAGCGCGCCCGGCAACTGCTTCAATCACTGCAGAACGACATGATCCGCAATGTCGAGATCCGGCACACTGCGGAACTGCACACGTTGCCTGAAGAAGCGGGCAGTAAGGCCACACCTTCGATGCTACACTCGCTAACCCTGCCGACCTTGCTCGGTCGTGAGGCAGCCGTCTACCGCCTGCACGAGACCAATATCGTCGCAAACATCTTTGTGGAGGTCGCGCCCGAGGCCGGCAGCATCGCGCCCAGCATGCAACTATTGCAGTCCGGCGCTTGGTTCCGGGCGCGCGCCGTGCCCATCGGCGAGGCGCTGCACGCCAGCCTCGATCTACTGAGCGTGATCGCCCCGATCCCGGCGATGCGCAGCGTCATGCCCGGTGGCGGGGTGCTGATGCAGGCCCAAGTCTCGTCAACAAGGCTCGATTACGGCGGTATCCTACAGAGCGGAACAGCCATAGATCACGGCGATGGCCCTCGCGTCACTTTGGAAGGCCGAGCGTACCGTTCGAAGATGTCGACCACGTTCTCACGGTGAGTCACCCCCCCGCCTTAGCACTGGACCAGACCTCCCTAAGGAAGCCTTGCCCCAAGGAGGGCCGTGACCCCGGCGTCACTAGTCGCTAGAAGTAAGTAGATGAGACTAGGTCTGACTCAATCCCTGCGAGCCGAACAGCGACTGATCCAGTCGCCGCAGATGATTCAGGCGATGCAAGTTCTTCAGCTGCCGCTGATCGAACTAAAGGACCAAGTCGAGTCAGAACTACAAGAGAACGTCTTCCTCGAACGCCAAGACGATGCGGACCGTGCCGCGAGCAGCACCGGCGAGGGCGAGTCGACCCAGCAGCCCGACGCCTACGAGGATCGCCTGCAGCGCGAGTTCACGGCCGAGATCGACCAACTGGAATCGCGCGCTGAGCCAAACTGGCGCCAACGCGGCTCGGCCTTTAACGCCGACGACGAAGATAAGAAGTTCGAAGCACTGCAAAACACGCCCGGACGCACGGTCTCGCTGCCGGAATACCTGATGACCCAGGTGCGCACCCAGGAGTCCGACGCCGAACTCGTCGCCGTCATCGAACACATCGTGTTCTCGCTCGACGAAGATGGACGTCTATCCGAAACGGCCGAGTCAATTTCGGGGCAGCTCTCGGTGCCGATCCCGCTAGCGGAAGAAGCCATCGAAGTTGTGCGCGACCTGGAGCCCACTGGAGTTGGCGCCCGCGACCTGCGCGACTGCTTGCTGATGCAGTTGGATCACATGCAGTTCGTCCGGCCGCTAACGCGCCGCATCGTCGAGAATCATCTCGATGATCTGGCGATGAACAAGCTGCCGAAGATCTCCAAAGAGTCCGGCGCGAGCATCGACGACATCA
This sequence comes from Planctomycetota bacterium, assembly GCA_051274975.1. Classification (GTDB taxonomy): domain Bacteria; phylum Planctomycetota; class UBA1135; order UBA1135; family UBA2386. The sequence goes on from JBNMND010000071.1 coordinate 15,860, forward strand.
AGCAGAGCTGGGAGTTCCTACGGTTCTCCTGCAAGCCACACCCGGGTTCCGAGTTCGACGCCGTTCAATCCGCAGGCGTCTCGCCCGACGTAGTCATCGAAGAAGTCGACGGCAAGTTCGAGGTCAAATCGCAACGAGGCTCGCTACCGGACCTGGCGATCTCACCCGTCTACCGCAACCTGCTGCAGGAAGCGCGCAACGACCCAAAGGTCTATGACTACCTGCGCCGCAAGATCGAAGCCGCGAAGTGGTTCATCGAAGCGGTGCACCAACGCCAGAACACGATCGAACGAGTTGCGACCGAAGTGGTGCGACGGCAAGAAGGCTTCCTGCGCCATGGCGTGCAGCAACTGAAGCCGATGAAGATGCAGGACATCGCGGACGCGGTTGGTGTGCACATCTCCACGATCAGTCGCGCGACGTCTGGCAAGTACATCCAAACGCCGCAAGGCATCTTCGACATGAAGCGCTTCTTCAGCAGCGGTACGATGTCGGATGACGGCGCGATGGTCAGCCAACAGGCCGTCAAGGACACGCTGCGTCAGATCGTCGACGCGGAAGACAAGGACTCGCCGTTCTCAGATGACCAACTGGTCGAGGCTCTCGGTGAGAGCGGTGTGCATATTGCTCGTCGCACGGTGACGAAGTACCGCAAAGCGCTCGGAATCGAATCGAGCTCGCGGCGACGTCACTACTAGCGAGTCACGAGTAACGCGGCCAACCCGAGTCGCCGACAGGGACCTGCATCGGGACTGAGAGTTTGCTAGCGCGCCTTGATCACCATGATGGACACGTCGTCCTCATGGTGTTGCATGTTGGTGAACGCACCCAACTCCGCCAGCACTGCATCGAGCACCTGCTGGGCCGTGCCGCGCTTGGCATTTTCGCTTAGCAGCCTGTCCAGGCGCTCTTCACCAAACATCTCCATATCGGCGTCTGTCGCTTCGGTGATGCCGTCCGTGTAGAGAAGTAACACGTCGCCCGACGCGACCTTGCCGGAATAGCTTTCGTATTCGGCATTCGCCATGAAGCCCATTGGCGGCCCGTGCGAGTCAATCTGTTCGACCTTGCCGGTGGCCGCGCGGTAGACCATCATCGGGTTGTGACCGGCACTGCAGACAGTCAACTCCTTGCTCTCCGGTTCGATGCGCGCCGACACCGCCGTGATGAACATGCCGGTCGGTCCAACCTCGTGCGCAACTTCGTTGTTTAGCGAGACGGTGAGCTCCGAGGGCTCAAGCCAAGCTGCGTGGCCGCGGTAGTTGGCGCGGAACGAAGTCATCAACAGTGCGGAGTTGATGCCGTGGCCAGACGCATCGGCAACGATCGCGTAGATGTCGCCTAGATCCGAAGTCAAGAAGTCGACGTAGTCGCCACCGATGCTCTTGGCCGAGATCGACTCCCAAGCGAACTCGTAGTCCTCATTCGGTGGCGCTTCGCTCGGCACCAGGCGCTTTTGGATGGTCTCGGCGATCTCCAGTTCACGGCCAATGGAGATACTGTTCTCCTTGAGCCGCTCCAGGCTCAAGCGGTGCAACAACGCGGCCGCGAGCTGGCCAAAACTGACCAGACGACCGATGTATTCGCGCGCTTGTGAAGACTCAGTCCGCGGGTTGAACAGAAGACAGATGCCGGCCTGCACGCCGTGGTAGCGCAGCGGGAGAATGACAATCTCCTGCAACACCTCGGGAGCGCAATCGTTGGCCAACCCAGCGATCAAGCCGGCCTCATCGCGGGTCGCGACTTGCGCAGCGCTATCGATCAACGACATCGGCCACGGGATGTCATCCGCACCTCGGAACGAAGCCAACAACTGCTCAGGCATGCCCATCGACTGCTGCAGGGTGAGTTCCGAGTTCGGGTTGCCAATCTCGTCGAGCACGTAGAGTGCCCCCGCCGCAGCATCAACCATGCCGCTTGCCAGCGACAACAGGCGCGCCATCAACGCTTCCGGATCGGGCTCCTGAAACAACACGATGCCTTCTTCCAAGGCCTGCAGCGTTGCGCAGTAGTCGTCGGTCGCTTCGCGAGACTCCTGGTTGAGCGCCAGATTCACCATCGCCGCAGCGATATGCGTCAACCCTTCCTGCAATTCGGCTGCGACGTGCTCAGACGGCGCTGCAGACAACCAGACCTCCCCGAGCAGGTTGCCCTTAAAGGTCAGCCCCATGCGTTGCGCATCCGGCAACAACCATGCATCTCGCGTCACCGCTTGCAGTGGCTGCAACGGCGTTCCATCACCGATCACACACCGAACTTCGAATTGTCCTTCGACGGACTCCGCCAGGCAGAGCGCCGCGTCGACTCCAGGCAACATGGCCTCGAGCCCCTTCTTGAACTCACCCTCTAAGCCATCTTGTGTGCGGCACGCATGCAGCAAAACCAGAGACTCAGCTGTTCTCCAAGGAGACTTGGTTGAGATGACCGTCACGGTATCAGCTGCTCAAGCTGCCTAACGCCAGGACCGCGCCTTCCATGGTAACCGCCATTTCATCGCGCATCGCCACCCAGCTCACCTCGCTAAGGCCAACGGCTTCGAGATCTTCGGGGCGCATCAGGTTGACGGGCGCCCTTTCCGGCAAGTAGCCAAGGCCAAGTTCGTGTGCCACACAGTCGGCAAGGCGCACGCAAGCGAGCCTCATTACATTGCCAGCCTCTTCGTCGACGATAGCGTCTTCGTGATGGCCCTTGATCACTTCCTGAATCTCAGGTGCGAGGTTCCACTTTGCGGTCACCAGCGCGCCGGCTTCCGTGTGATCCAGGCCAACGGTTGCTCGTTCGTACTCGACAATCGAATTCTCGGAAGTCACACGCGGCCCATCTTGCAGGTAGGTGACTAGCAGCAGCTTGCCAATATCGTGAAGCAGGCCGCCGACAAACAGCGACTCACTCTCGTCGGCCGACATCTTGCATTGCTGCGCCATGAAGCGTGAACCGGCGGCAACACAAACGGCATGCAGCCAAAGCCCCTTGGGCTCATGGCCATACCACGTGAAGTCGCGCTGCAAGAACTTGGCAGTGCTGGTAGCCAACACCAAACTACGAACGCCGCGGAACCCAAGGACCATGACGGCTTCCTTGATCGTGCGGATCGTGCGGTTCAGCCCATAAAAAGGACTGTTGACCATCGCCAGCATCTTGGCGACCAACACCTGGTCGTTCTGAAGCAACTGCTCAAGATGTTCAGGCTCAGTCTCTGACTTATTGAGGAGACCAAGCAGCTTTGCCACCAAGTCCGGTAACGGTGGTATCAGGTCGCTCTTGTGCAGGATTTCACGGCGAGTTTTCTCCTGCTTCGCGAGTTGGTTAAGTGACGATTGTGTCATGGCTTATTCAGACTGATCCTGGGCGAGGACTCGCTAAGTTCTTCGACCTGAGAAGCCCCCCTACTTGACGCCCCTAGACGGGTTTATCGGGGGCGGATGGTGGTATTCCCTTACCACCGCCAACTGGGTCGGTGAGCCAGGCAGCGAAATCTTGCCTAGGTAAGGATCCCACCTAGGAGTGCCCGTAAGGAATCACCTGCATAGACCCTTCGTCAAGCGAGTCCGCCAAAGCGTCGATAGCGTCGCCATGTGGTTTGCACGACGCACCGAACGCTACCCGACTGCTAAGCTCCCCCGCTCCCGCAGGTGGCGCTTGCGGCCAGGAGCGCGGTTCGCCATCGATGCACTGCTCGGCGCCCTGCTGATGGTGACGGTGCACTTATTCGTCATCCAGGTGTCCATCGTCCGAGGCAACTCGATGGAGCCGGCACTGCATGACGGCGACCGACTAGTCGTCGACCGCGTCACCTACAACCTGGCCAGCGTCGGCCGCGGCGACGTCGTCGTGCTGCGCTATCCACGCAACCCCAAAATCGACTTCGTCAAGCGCGTCGTCGGCGTGCCCGGCGACCACATTGCCATGCGTGCCGGCGTGCTGTTCGTGAACGACAAAGTGTCCGATGACTACGGCTGCATCCCGGACCGCGAGAACATGAACGAACTCGTAGTCCCGCCGCGCGAGTTCTTCGTACTGGGTGACAACCGCCCGATCAGTTGCGACTCGCGCGAATTTGGGCTGGTCGCGGAGCACCTGCTGAAGGGTCGCGTGCGCATGCGCTTCTGGCCGCTCGGCGCGGCCTCGGTGTTCTAGAAGTTCACCGGATCGCCGCAGTCACACCAGCAGCAGTCAACGACTGTTTGCATGCCGCGGCAGCCACAAGTAGCCCGGCCGCCCCGTCTCGAACGAAACGCGGCTCGCGCCGGACCGCACCGATCAGGCACAGATCCGACGCGAGCCGCGCGTCGTTAGCAGGCCACGAACGCGGCCTAGCTCGTCCACTAGTAGCGGTAGTGATCCGGCTTGTAGGGACCTTCGATCGGCATGCCGAGATACTTCGACTGACGCTTAGTCAGCTTGGTCAGGTTGGCACCAAGCTTCTTCAGGTGCAAACGCGCAACCTTCTCGTCGAGGTGCTTCGGCAGCGTGTAGACAGCCTTCTTGTAGTTCTTGTGATGCAAGAACAGTTCGATCTGAGCGATCACCTGGTTGGTGAAGCTGTTCGACATCACGAAGCTCGGGTGGCCAGTGGCGCAGCCCAAGTTAAGCAAACGACCTTCGGCCAACACGATGACGCCGTGGCCATCGGGGAAGACGTAGCGGTCAGTTTGCGGCTTGATGTTCTCGTGCTTGATGCCCTTGACCTTCATCAGGCCAGCCATGTCGATCTCGTTGTCGAAGTGGCCGATGTTGCCGACGATGGCGTTGTTCTTCATCTGCGCCATGTGATCGGCGGTGATGACGTTCTCGTTGCCGGTCGTCGTGATGAAGATGTCAGCGTCGCCGATGACGTCTTCGACGGTCTTGACGTCGTAGCCTTCCATCAGAGCTTGCAGCGCACAGATCGGATCGATCTCGGTGATCACCACGCGGCAGCCTTGGCCCTTGAGCGATTGTGCCGAGCCCTTGCCGACGTCGCCGTAACCACAGACGACGGCCATCTTGCCCGCGAGCATGACGTCGGTCGCACGCATGATGCCGTCGATGAGCGAGTGACGGCAGCCGTAGACGTTGTCGAACTTCGACTTGGTCACGCTGTCATTCACGTTCATCGCCGGGAACGGCAAGCC
>JBNMND010000072.1:0-20936 GCA_051274975.1 Planctomycetota bacterium
CCAGCCGGCGCGATCGACGAGGTGCCAGTGCCGCTCAGCGAAGTGCGCTGCGGGATGACTTCCATGATGACCTTGTCAGTGCCCGGCACGATGTGCGGCGTGGCAAGCAACTGAAAGCCGATGTTGACCGGCGACTCATCACCTTCTTCGAGCGCGAGCAACAGACCACCAGCTTGGCCCTGTTCGACGCGCGCTTGCGCATAACGAACGGCCTCACCGACGAAGATTGTCGCGGTGGTGTTATCGAGCGTCGTGATCTGCGGAGCTTGCAGGATCTCGGAGCGCGAGTCGCGCGCCAAGAGCCGCAGCGTCGCGGTCACTTCTTGGAAGTTGAGCGCACCGAAGACGACACTTGGAATGGTCGTCGTCGCCGGCAAGTTCTGAGTGTTGGCACCGTCAACGAACGGACCCGTGCCAGTCTCGTTGGCGATGAACGAGTCATCCCAACCACCGGCGCCGAGGTCGAACGGCAAGCGAGTCGGGATCTGGCCAAGGCCGAGGCTGGCGGTCCAACCATTGCCACCAGGGCTGATGCCGATGTCGAGCAGGTCGTCGTTACTCGTCGTGACAAAGCGCACGTCGAGTTGCACCTGCGACGGCTCGACGTCCATCATCGCAATCGTGCGAGCGATGGTTTCAACGACCGGCTTGGTGTCCTTGACCATGATCATGTTGGTCTCCTGGATGTACTCCAGGGTGCCAACATTCGGGGTCGTCATGCGTTGCAGGGTGTCGAGCAACGAGAAGTTGATCTGGCCTTGCTGGATGGGCTGCGTGTTGCGCAGGTCCTTCACGTATTCAGACGTGATGATCGGCATAAACACCGAGCTAGGCCGAATGAAGCGCAGCGGGATGGTCTTGAACTCGAGGTCTTGCTCGATGTTCGCAGCCGGCACCACGCGCAGGATGCCACGGTCTTCCTCGACCACAACAAAGCCGAGCGTTTTGACGGTCGCATCGAGTGCGTCGCGCCAAGGAATGTTCTTCAGGCGCACCGTGATCGTGCCCTTCACTTCAGGGGCGACCACGATGTTCGCACCCGAGATCTTGGCGATCGTATCGATGACCTTTTGGATGTCGGTGTTCTCGAACGCAAAGTAGACGCGCGGCGGTTTTTCAACCTTGAGCACGCCTGCAGCACCTTCGGTCACGATGCAACCCGCTTGCTCAGCAACCAGGTTCAGAGCCTGACGCCAATCAACGTCTTGCAGGTCGATGGTCACGAGCTCTTCGATGCCCGGGTCCATGATGATGTTCGCGCTTGTCTTGCGACGGATGCTCCGCACGACTTCGCGCAGGGCACGCTCCTTGAGTCGCAATGTCAGCCGGCTGGCGCGATCGCCCTCAGCTTGAGAGCTGATGCCTTCCTGATTCTGTGGCGAAGTAGCAGAAGCCTCTGCTTCCTGGGCTGGCAGCGTTGCCACTGCACTCGCTGCTACGAGAGCAAAACCGATCACGTTCTTGATTACCTGCATCGTCGATCCTTCCCACCCCTCTCGGGGCAACACTATGATTCGCCATTTACCGCGCCCGACAAGTCGCGGATTCAGAAGCCTCTCCTACATCGATCCCTTACCACCGGCGGCTTGAGCGAACTCGCGCCGCCGCGCAAATCACATCGTGCGCACGAGCGTGAGCCCACGGAACACGAACCAGACTTGCTCTTCTTCGACCAGCTTCACCAGCAAGTCGTCGGCGATGTAGTCGCCTTCTTCGAAGACTTCGCCGTTAAGGAGCACACCCGAACTGCCGCCGCCGCTTACCACGACACCCTGCACGTTGAGGTCGAGCCCCTTGAAATCGAGTGCCGTCGTGGCCTTGTGGTGCCATGACTTTGCGTCAACTGCCAGGCTGTAACGGGCATCGGTGACCGGCACGGCCAAGCGATCCCTAACAGCCTCGTAACGCTCGCTAGCTTGCTCGAGTTGGCCGTTGTTGCAGTCGTCCGTCATCTGCGCAATGAGCGCCGCGATGTCATCACCCGGGAGGAACGGGTCGTTGTCCTTCGGCGGGTCGGCGACCACGTTCGCTACCTGTTGCTTAAAGCCGTCGAGCGGCGCGATGACCTCCTGCGACCAACGCAAGCGGTATGGGCGATAGACGATCATGCCCGCGTCGGCCTCGACTTCGCCGAGCGCCTTCGCGAGATTCGCTTTGAAGGCCTTCTCGAGTGAATACTGTTCGAACAACGTCGTGCCCTCGGCGCGGATTTTCTCGAGCGTCTTGTTCATCTGCTCGATCGCACCGATGTGCTTCTCGATTATATCGCGCTGATCGGCGTTCGACGGATCCGTGCCGCCGCCCAGACCGCTCTCGCGCGGATCAACGAAGATGTCACGGCGCCCCTGCATGCCTGGGTGCTCGTAGTGATCGATCCGGATCGCATTCATGCGCGCCCAGATTTCCTCACGCAGCTCGAGTTTGCGATCCTCGTAGTTCGGGATCGTCACGCCCTTTTGGGCGCCACCCTTGTTGTAGGTGAACGTCTGCATCGTCAGGCTGATCGTGTGCACGACCTCGCCATCGATGGTGTCCGAGCCCAACTCTCCTGGCTTGATGTTGAACGCCGTCACGCTCACAAACCGCTCGAAGTTCTCGATCAGGTTCATGAACTTCAGACCCTGCCACAAGGTGGCAGTCATCTCGTAGGTGTATTGGATCGGTGAGAAGAGGGCCTTCGACTTGTCGCCGGCCTTCTTCTTCTTCAAGCCCGTGCTACGAATGCCGGACTGACGGTCGAACTTCTGCAACATGCGCACGAAGTCGTTCAGCTCGCGGGAGTCGGGCAGGATCTTGACGTACTCGCCAAGGTTCTCGTGAAGGATGATGACATCTTTCTCGATCTCCGGGATGCGGATGATTTTGGCGTCCGCTGCGACGACCGCTACAGCCTTCTCCGCGACCTTGCCGCCGATCTCATCGATCAACCCATGAGTGTAGTAGACGCCGCCGGCTGCGAGTCCGCAGACGCCAAGCGCAACCCCACCCATGGTCATCAGAATCTTCTTTTGTGTCCAATTGGCCATGGTTCGTCCTACTTCTTTTTGGGCTTCGGCTTCGGCTTAGGCTGCACAATCGGCTTGAACTGGAGCGCCATCGGGAACTTCAGGAACACCGATGGAATCCGTGACTCGTCGACTTCGAGCTCGAACGTCGGGTCCGACTTATTGCTCAGGTCCTTAGCGAACGGTGCCGCTTCGATGTCCTCGTGGAAGTTGGCCATCAACGACTTATCTTCGCCTTGCACGTTGCTCGGCAACGTGACCTTGACGCCCATCTTTGGGTCGCCCTTGACGTTGATGCTGTCGAACCAAGCGAGGTGCCGCTCGGTCGCGCCGTTGTTGTTCACGACGTCGATTAGGTCATCCATGAACTGCGACCAAACGCGGCGCGAACGACCGATGTCCTGAATGGTCTGCACGCGCAGCGCGTAGTCCTTCTGGTTGGCAGCGAGCTTGTCGTGGTATTTGACTTTGGCCCCACGGCTGTCGAGCTGCGCCGTGATCTCGACCAAGCTCTGCTCGGCTTCCGCCAGGGTGCCGAAGTAGACCAGGCCAAACCAACCAACCGCAGCACTGATAATCAGCGCGGCTCCAAACGCAGCGGCAAGGATCCGCGGCGGCAAACGATTGCCACGGCGCAGATCGGCCGGCAAGAGATTGATTTTGATCATGTCTCGTTACTCCTTAGGTAGCCGCAGCGAGTCCAACTGCGACGGCGAGTTGGGGCGACAGTTGGTTGAGGGCTTCGACGTCGACGTTGTCGGCCTTGACCTTCAGACCCTCGATCGGGTTCCAGGTCTTGGTGCGCTTCTCGAAGATCTTCTCGAAGCTCTCTTCCAACAACGGCAGTAGCGACGTGCCGCCGGTCAACCAGACCTCCTGCACTTCGCCATCGAATTGGTTTTCGAAGAAGTCGAACGACAGATTCACCTCGTTGCCGAGGTCTTCCAGCGTCTGCCCGATCGCTTCCTGCATGATCGCGACCTGGTCACCCGGGTCACGTTTGAGTTCTTCGGCTTGCTGCGGCTCGACACCGAGACGACGAGCGATCGCGTTGGTCAAGTCCTGACCGCCGATCGGTACTTCGCGCGCAAAGCAACTGATGTTGTCGCGCAGGATGTTGATGCTCGCCTTGGTCGAACCGATGTCGACCAGCGCCACCGTGCGACCAGGTTCCTGGATGCCAGGATTGATCATGTCGCCCAGTTCCCAAGCGTTGCCCAGAGCAAAGCCGTCGACACCTACCGAGACCGGCTGGAGGCCGAGGTCAGTCAGCATGCGACTGTGATCCTGCACCACCGCCTTCTTGGCAGCGACCAGTAGAACCTTCATCTCCTTGCCCGCTTCGTCGCCAGCAACATCAAGCTTCTGGGCGCCGAGTTCGACGTCCTCGACGTCGAATGGGATGTACTTATCCGCCTCAAAACGAACTGCTTGCAGCAGCTTGTCGTCGTTCATCTGCGGCATCGTGATATAGCGGAAAACGACATTCTTGCCGCTCACCGCTGTCGCGACGCGCTTGGTTCGGAACTTGGCGGCAGCCATCAACTCGGCAATCGCGTCCTGACGCGAAGCCTCATGATGGACTTCGATCTGCGCGTATCCGGTGATGACGTGATCGTATTTCTCGCGGGTCAGCTCGACGGCTTTGATGCAACTAGTGCCAATGTCGAGTCCGACGATGCTTTTGCGCTGCTTCAGCATGAACGGTCCTTGGTGGTGGACGGACATGTCCACTCTCGCGTTCTATCGGCCGCTAGCACGGTCCGTATTGAGTCCTACGAGCCCGCAATCTCGTCGCAACACCCGACAACACAGGGATCTACCGAATCAGACCGGTCGACGGATCGATGCCATTGGCGTTTGCATACCAGCGGCCGCAGCCGTCGTTAATTGGTAGCCGCAGCTACTCTTCGCCAAAGTTAGCTGCCACCAACTCCGCGAGCGCCCGCAGCAGGGCGTCAGCATCAGGGCCCTTGGCCTCGAGCTCGAGCTCTACGCCGTTCTCGGCGGCGAGCATCATCATGCCCATGATCGACTTGCCATCGACGCGCTCTTCGTTGTCGGTGCGACCAACTTTCAGCTCGCTCGCGTAGGCGTTTGCCGTCTGCACAAACAAGTGCGCCGGCCGAGCGTGCAAGCCGTGACGGTTCCCAAGGGTGACCCTAGCGGTGCGAGGATCTTCGCTGCCTTTCGTGGATTCACTCATGCTGGATTCACTCATGCTGGGTTCAGTCACGTCAAATCACTCACTCAGGGCCCAGGTCAGTCATCGGTGCCAAAACTACTCTTTGCCGCTCATTTCGAGCAGCAAGTCACGCATCGCGTCCGCACCGTCCGCATCGAGCAAGAACCGGCGGAAGTCCGCATTGCGCGCCAAACTGGCAATCCACCGCAGGCACTGCAAATGGGCCTCCGGGTCGTTCGTCGGCGAAACGAGCATGAAGCACACGTGCACCGCGCGACCGTCGATCGCCTGCCACTCAAGGCCAGCCGGACAGCGGGCCATGACGAGAGAGACGCCTTTGACGTCCTCACCCTTCACATGCGGCACGGCGACGCCGTTACCGAGCCCGGTTGAGCCGATCGCTTCACGATCAGACAAGCGCTTGCCAAGCGCCTTGTGTGCGGACTCGGGGAACGCGCCGGCTATTCCGGCAGCGGCGAGCATCTCTTTCAGTGCAGCCTCCTTGGTGGTGGCTGCGAGCTGGCTGATCATTGCGCTGGTTTGGACCAGATTGCGAATCATGGGCCGAGGAGTGTGCGGAAAGCACTGCCCCGGCGCAACGGTCGTTGTGCCCGAAAGGCTCGGGTCTTTGCAGGTTCCTGCAGGCCACGGGGCACGAAAATACCGGCCGCCCAGGACATTCGCAGGACTCACGAGAGGCAGAGCGCCTATGGCAAGGGCCAGTCGCGACCATGGCTTATTGCTGCGGCGATCGCCGAGTGTTCGACGATAGACAAGCAAGAGCTGACAGAGTTGCCTACTCCGCCGCAGTTTCGATGCGCCCGCCGACTAGTCGTCGAGGGTCTTGCGCACAGCATCCTCGAACGTCTCTTCGTCCGGCGCGGGTGGTGCTTCATGCGCCTCGATAATTCGGGCGCGCTCCTCCTTGGCGTGGGGATATTTGTGGTCCGTCAGCTTGTCATGCAGCTTTCGCAACTGAGCTTCCATCTTGTCGACGAGCATGTCGATCGTACCGGAGAACGACTCGCCGCGATCCTTCGCGATGTGCGGCGCCCCCTTCTTCATGTGCACGATCAGCTCGATCTCGGGATTCTCGTGCGCGTGATCCGCCACCACTTCAACTCGCGTGAGCAAGTCTTGGAACCGACCAAGTCGCGCTAGCTTCTTGGTGGCATGCTCCTGCATGCGCTCGGTGATGTGATCGTGACGGCCTTTGAATTCGATTCTGACTTCTGAGTCTGCGGTCATTCAGGTACCTCGTGTGAGCCAACTCTATCGACGTTCTGCGGATCGCTCCGCGCCATTAAGTACAACTTAGTCCGAAGTCGAGCCGCTCACGAACGGGAACGCTCGGGGAATCCCCAGAACTTCACCTCTGGCTCAAGTTCGACGCCAGACTGTTCACGAACTCGACTACGCACTTGATCCATTAACGCAACGAAGTCCGCCGCGGTACCCGTGTTGTCGTTGACGAAGTAGTTGGCGTGCTTGTCAGAGACCTGCACACCATTAACATTCATCGTTTTGCAACCGGACGCCTCCACCAGCCTGCCAGCAGCGTCGCCTTCCGGGTTTTGCCAAACGCAACCAACGCTGCGCTGCGAAACCGGCTGGCTTTTGTTGCGCGCCTGTAACGATGCCGAGAAGCGTGCGAAGATGGCCTCGGGGCTGTCGGGTTTGAGTTCGAACGTCGCCTGCACAACGATGGCTCCTTCGAGGCATCCGTCGCGGTAACGCGGCGACACGTCTTCACGAGCGCGGATCCCAAGACGCCCATCGGGTTCGACCACCGTCAACGACACCAAGTGTTCGAACGTCTCGCCGTCGCGCGTGCCAGCGTTCATCGCAACGGCGCCACCGACCTCTGCCGGGATGCCGGTCAGCTTTTCCAAGCCAGCTAGCCCCGCTTCTTTGGTCGCTCGCAACAAACTCGGCAAGGTCACGCCGGCACCAACGGTGACGCGATTATCCTCGCGACTGATGCGATTGAGATTGCCAAGGTGCATGACCACTCCGCGCACACCTTCGTCCGCGCAAAGGATGTTGCTGCCACCACCGAGCATGTGCACCGGCAAGCTGTGTTCGCGACACGTGCGCACAATCTGCGCGACATCTTGCTCACCAAACGGTTCGACAAAGCAGTCCGCGGGACCACCGATGCGCAAGTGCATCATGGGCGCCAACGGCACCGCCAAGCGAACGGCGCCACTTAGGCTGGCAAACAGGGACTGATAGTTTGGGGAAGACACGCCGTCTGAGGAAGACCCGCCGCTAGATGACCGTTGCGAGAAAAGCTCTTGAGAAGACTCTCTGGAATGGGAGGCTTCAGAGTCTGGCAACGATGTCCCCTACCGCGGTGTCGATATCGCCGGCACCAAGGACCATGACCACGTCGCCCGCGCGGCGATGCTCGGCAACGACCTTGGCAAGACCTTCGACCGGTCCCGCATAGTGCGCATCGCAACCCTGCTCGCGCACGCCGTTGACTAGGTCGCCGGCACTCACCGACGCCATGATCTCGTCACTCTCGCGAGCACCGTAGATTTCGGCAACAAGCGTCGTGTCCGCTTGTGCCAACGCCACGGCGAACGCGTCCAGCAAGAACAACGTGCGTTGGTATTGATGTGGTTGGAACACAACCAGCAACCGCTTGCCGGGGAAGCGACAACGCGAAGCAGAGAGCACCGCCTCGATCTCGGCGGGGTGGTGTGCGTAGTCGTTGACGAGCACGCCGCCACCCGGCCCCTCATGCAATTCGTAGCGACGCCGCACGCCGCCGAAGTTGGAGATGCCGTCGCAGGCACCCGCCAAGTCAGCTCCAGCGATGTGCGCCAAGCCCAGCGCGAACATGCCATTGATCATGTTGTGGCGACCCACCATCGACATGTTGATGCGCGGCAGTCGCTCCCCAAGCAGCACTGGATCGAACGAGAAGCAACCAAGCTTCTCGACCACATCGACGGCACGGATGTCGGCCCACAACCCGGAGCCGACTGTCAGGATCTCGACGTCATTGCGCAGGCTCGACAACACGGCCTTCGGCACGGTTTCTTCGACCAACACAGTGCCGCCTGGACGAACCCGTGCCAAGTAGCCGGCAAACGCTTCAATCAACTCGTCAGTCGACGGGTAGCAATCGAAGTGGTCGTGATCGAGGTTGAGGATGGCGGCGCCGAACGGGCGCAAGTTGTGGAAGCTGCGATTGAACTCACACGCTTCGACAACGAAACCGACGCCCTTTCCTCCGTGGCCGTTACCGCCGAGTTCCGGAACCTCGCCGCCAATCAGGTGCGAGGGATCGCGCCCAGCGCCGCGCAACGCAGCGACCGTCAATCCGGTCGTGGATGTCTTGCCGTGCGTACCACCGATCGCCAACGTGCGCCGGCCTTCGCTAAGACGACCAACTGCCTCGGCATAGAGCAAAGACGTGAAGCCTTGACGCACACACTGCTGCACTTCGGCATCCGCGAGTGGCACGGCGGCGCTGCGAATGACATAGCCATCGGATCCATCGATGCGATCCGGCTGGCAGCCATTCCAAACATCGTGGCCTTCTTCGGTGAGCCTATCGACGACGCTGCCGCCAGCGCTATCACTGCCGCTGACGATGCCACCGACACCCGAGAGCAGCCGCGCCAAACCACTCATGCCCGAACCACCGACGCCTACGAAGTGGAAGCGACGGGAACCGAAACTCGTGCCCGCAATACCCTCAGGCGCAGCGGGTTCGTCGGCTGCTGTGGCTGGTGTTACTGCATCCGGTGTTACTGCAGGACTCGGCGAACGATCAGGAATGGAAGACGCGCCCGAATCAGACCCGGGTGTCGACATGGGCGAAGTAGCGCTCAAGCGACTCCTCCGCGGCGCGCCGCGGCACCGCGCTCTCGCGGCACTGGACCCGGCCCCATAATGCCAGAAACACTGAGGCTAGAAGCACTGCCGTTGGAACCAACCTTCGGTTGCTCGCCCCCTAGCACGTGCTGCACATCTTCAAGAATGGCATCGGCCGCATCGAGTCGGCGCAGCTTGCGGCCTTGATCCGCCATCGCGCGCAAGCGTGACGGTTCCGACAACAAGCCTTCGACCAGTTGCGTCAACGTATCGCAATCGAGGCCCTGCTCTTCCTGAATGATCGCGGCACCAACCGACTCGAGAACGCGTGCGTTGTGCAGTTGTTGACGGTCTTTGTGGTGCGGATACGGAATGATGATCGCCGCGCGACCGACAGCCATCAGTTCGGCGACGGTGGTGCCGCCACCGCGACAGATCACGAGGTCGGCAGCGGCAAACAAACGATCCATGTCGGCCGCGACGGCACGCACATGGGCAACGTTGTCGCGCGCCACGTCGGCGTATCTGTGTCGCACCGCCGCGTCATTGCCGAGCCCAGACAGGTGCATGACCTGCATCTTGCTCTGCACGCGCTGCAGCGCTACCGGCACGAGTTCATTGAGAACGCGGGCACCTTGGCTGCCACCGGTGATCAAGACGACCGGCACATCAGCCTGTAAGCCCAACGAACGGCGCGCTTCTTCTTTGTCGACGCGCCCAAAGCCGCTGCGCAATGGCGTGCCGGTGAACTTACCGCGCGGATGGCGCTCGCCAGTTCCAGGCAGGCCAACGTACATGCGCTTCGCAAGCGGCAGCAACCAACGATTGGCGCGGCCGGTCACGGCATTCTGCTCCAACAAGAACAGGGGAATGCGCAGGCTGCGCGCCGCGAGTGCGACCGGCACGCTCGCCTTGCCGCCAGTGCTAATGACGCCTTTGACGTCATACTTGCGCAAGTGACGACGCGCCGTCACCGTCGCACGCATCAGCCACACCGGCAAACCACCCAGCGAGCTACCGCTGCGCGGCACTTCGACTGAGGTGATGTCGGGGAGCTCGCGGCGAACGAGTTCTCGTTCGACATCGCGGCCCTCGGTCACGAGCAATGGCTCATGACCCGCCTCCTGCATCGAACGAGCAAGCACCAACGCGGGCATCAGATGCCCACCGGTGCCGCCGCTGACCAGGCAAACACGTCCGGTCGGCTTGGCCACTACTTGAGAGGTAGCTTGAGCCTCTTGCCCGGAATCAACCGCTTCGGGCTGGTGTTCGGATTGAGGTCCTGGATTTCGCGAACGCGACCGCGTGAGTTCAGTTCGACCCTGGCGATGCGCTCAAAGGTGTCACCCTTGCTGATCGTGTAGGTGCGATAGGTGCCCTTAGTAGTCGAGGCCTTAGCAGGCGCCTTGGCGCTCGCCGGGAGGACCAGCATCTGACCGATCTTCAGGTCGTCGGTGAGCCCCGGGTTCAAATCGCGGATGCTGCTGACGTAGCGAGTGCTACCCAACTGCTTCTGCGCGATGCGACCAAGGATGTCGCCCTTCTTGACGATGTATTCGCGCGGCGAAGCAGCCGGCGTAGGCGGCACGACCGGCGGCTTGCCTTCCCCCTTGGGGGCCGGCTCGCGCTTCGGCGTCGGCGTCGGCGTCGGCGTCGGCGTCGGCTTCGGCTTCGGCTTCGAACGCGGTATATTCACCGGCTGCAGAAGC
Organism: Planctomycetota bacterium; assembly: GCA_051274975.1. Classification (GTDB taxonomy): domain Bacteria; phylum Planctomycetota; class UBA1135; order UBA1135; family UBA2386. The sequence continues at coordinate 10,731 of JBNMND010000072.1, forward strand.
GACTGCAGCATGTTCGAGTTGCCAGATTCCGACAGCGAACGATCGCTCTTTGGAATGACGTTGCCATTCCCCAACGGAGCGGCACCAGCGTTGACACGCATCGGCACCACTTCGCTCTTCTGCTTAAGAGAAGAAGGCGATTCAGGATCGCCCCAAATCGTCACACCTAGAATTAGGAAGATGACCAAGCACAGCACGTAGAGGCCGTATTTTTCGAGTTGACCCATCACACCCTCCGGTCCTTTCGGATCCGCATCAAGTAACCAATTCGTCGGCGGTACGGAACGACCCGGCGCGATCTGCGCGCACTGCGTTACCAATCAAACCCACCGCCGCTAAACAAAACACAAGACTCGTTCCGCCCGTCGAGACGAACGGCAAGTCAATACCTTTGGCTGGTGCCCACCCGCTGACCACGAGTAGGTTCACAGCCGCCTGCATGCAGACCATTAAAGCATAGCCGCACACGACGTAGCGCAGGAATGGATCCCGAACTTGTCGCACCAGTCGGTAACACACATACCCGAAGATCGTGTACGAGCCGAGCACGAACAACGATCCCAGGTAACCGAACTCCTCCGCGATGATCGCGAACACGAAGTCGTTGTGCGCTTCCGGCACGTAATTCATCTTCATCCAGCCCTGACCGAGGCCGCGACCAAACGTGCCACCCGAGCCAACGGCAATCAAGCCGAGGCCGACTTGCGAGTCTGGCGTGATCTGGAATAGGTCTTCGATGCGGCGGCGCACGTAGTCGTGCTGCGTCGCCAGCAAGATCATCACTCCGAGCCCCGACACCGCGAACGGCGCAAAATGCATGAAGCGCACGCCGGCCACCAAGGCAAGGCAGCTAGCCAGCATCACTGCAAGCAACGCGTTGCCGTTATCGGGCTGGGTCGCCAGCGCAAGTGCCAGCACCATCGCGCAGCCCATCGCAGGCAAGAAGCCGCGCTTGAAGCTCGACAATCCCGTTCCGGCGCGTGCCAACAACCAGGACACCGCCAACACCAAGAAGAAGCGCGCGGGCTCTACTGGCTGAAATTGTCGGCTACCGACGTGAATCCAACGAGCGGCGCCGTGCGACGAACTGTTGAAGACATGCGGCAACAAGCACGCGACGACGCTGCAGAAGAACAGCGGGATCGCGAAACGGCGAATCAACCGCATGGGCGTCAACGCCGCAAACATGAACGCGACCAGGCCCATCAGCAGTTTCAGGCCCTGCGCCTTCATGACGGCCATTGGGCCGGCATCGATCTGCGAGCCACGCACCGACACGGCCATCACCATGCCCAGGCAGCAGAGCGCCATCACGACCAGCATCAGCCAGTCCAGTTCGCGCACATGGTCGGATGACTTGGTTTCCGCAGCCGCTCGTCGTGGGATCGCAGTCATGCTCTGACTACCTCACCTTGAAGAGTAGGAGGCTGCACATGGCGAGCAGAGCCGAGACAATCCACGTGCGTGCCACGACCCGGGTCTCGGGCATGCCGCCAAATTGGAAGTGATGGTGCAGCGGCGCGCAGCGGAAGATGCGTTTGCCGCGCAGTTTGAACGAGCCGACTTGCAGGATCACCGAGACGGCTTCGGCAACAAAAACGCCACCGACGACGAACAATACGAGTTCGGTGCGACTGATCAGCGCCGCGTAGGCAAGCGCCCCGCCCAGGGCAAGGCTGCCAACGTCGCCCATGAAGACCAGCGCCGGTGCCGCGTTAAACCACAAGAAGCCCAACGTGCCGCCGAGCAAAGCGGCCATCAGCACGGCCATCTCGCCAGCACCGGCGACGTGTGGCACGAGCAGATACTCAGACCAGTCGACCCGGCCAACCGCGTAGGTGATCGCTGCATAGGCAATCGCCGACGTGGCGACGCAACCTGCCGCCAGACCATCGAGACCGTCCGTCAGGTTGACGGCGTTGGCCGCACCGGTCAGAACCAGCACAGCGAGCATCAAGAAGGGCACGCCCCACCAGATGCTCAAATCGATCCCGAAGTCTTTGACGAACGGGATGTAGAGGTGCGGACCGCCTTGGCTGGACTGCAGAGCAGCGGGACCAAGCAGCCAAAGGCCAACCAGTAACGCAATGACCGTTAGCGCACCTTGCTTCTCACGCTTAGTGATGCCGCGTTTCTTCTCGCCCGACTGGCCTTGCTTCAGTTTGACCCAGTCATCCCAGAAGCCGACCGCAGCAAAGCCACCGACCAGCACAATCGCTGGCAGTGAGTAGCGATTGATGCCATCGAATCGCAGCCACAACGCTGCCGACAAGAGGATCGAGCCAATGACAAACAGCCCGCCCATGGTGGGCGTGCCGACCTTGTCCTTGTGAAGTTCTTCGAGCTTCAGAGAACCGGTGCCATCCATGCGCTCAGCGACGCCTTGCCGCGACAACCAGCGAATGACCATCGGGCCAATCACAAGGCACAACAAGAACGCCGTTACGGCGGCACCCCCAGCTCGGACCGAGATGTAGCCGAGCAGTCGGCAGACATCATCCGAGAACAAGTAGGGCGCCAACCAGTAGATCATTAGTTGCTGGCCTCCGCCGTGCGATCGGCATCACCAGCAGACAAGTCGACCAACAAACGGTCGACGAGGCGATCGAGCGCGACGCGCCGCGAAGCCTTGCACAGCAGGCGGTCGCCCGGACGAAGCAAGCCGCGCAACAAGTTCTGCGCGGCACCAATGTCCTCGACGCACTCGACCGAAGCCTTGCGCATGCCGGCGGCCAAGGCACCTTCGGCGATCGCACGAGCATCCGCACCAACACAAATCAGGTGATCCTGCCCGCTATCAAACACCTGCTCGCCCAACCGGCGATGCAGCATGACGCTGTCGGTTCCGAGTTCGAGCATCGCGCCAAAGACGGCGATCGAACGGCCGCGTTCGCCGGCCGCATCAAGCTCTCCCGAACGCAACCCGGCCATCGCCTGCAGCGCAGACCGGGCCGACTCGGGGTTCATGTTGTAGGTATCGTCAAAGATCGTCACGCCACCGGCGCTCTTGGGCTCGAGCCGGCGCGCCGCGGACGGAACGCAACCCAACTGCCGCAGAACGAGTTCTTCGGGAACGCCGAGACGGTGCGCAGCCGCGATCACGGCCAACGCGTTGTAGACGTTATGCGTGCCAAGCCGCGGCAACGTCACTGGCCGCGATCCTTGCAGTAAGAACGTCGTGCCGAGCGCGTGGAACTGCACGTCGGTCGCAAACCAATCGGTCTCGCGGTTGACGCTAATGAACTCGACATCAGCCGAGGTCAATTCCGCCATCGCGCGACACGCGGCGTCATCGCCGTTGAGGATGCAGAGCCCGTCTTTGGGCAGCCCCTGCACCAGAGCGGCCTTCTCGCGGGCCACACCATCGAGCGAACCGAGACCTTCGAGGTGCGCGGGAGCGACACAGGTCACAATGCCAATGTCGGGACGTGCGACTGCGGTCAGCTGGGCGATTTCGCCGGGAGCGTTGGTGCCGATCTCAACGACCGCTGCACGCGTCTCCGGTTGCAACTGAAACAACGTCAACGGCACACCGATCTGATTGTTGTAGCTGCCTGGCGAACGCACCGTTGGCATCGCCGACGACAGCACCGCACCAAGCCACTCCTTGGTCGACGTCTTACCGCACGAGCCCGTGATACCAACCACCTTCGCGCGATGACGACGGCGATGTTCGGCCGCCAGATCCATCAACGCCTGACCGGTGTCTTCGACCTGCACGATGAACGGTTCGCGACGACCGGATACGCGACCTGCACGCATGACCGCTTGCAAGAACGGATCCAGGTCGAACTCGCGGTCGACGACTAGGCCAACGGCGCCTTGCGCCAATGCCTGATCGAGATAGCGATGGCCGTCGTGGTTGTCGCCACGCAAGGCGACGAACACCTGGCCGGTGCAGTCGCGACGGGTGTCGGTGCTGACGCCGTTGCCGGTCGCCCCACCTTGCACAACCTCGCCGCCGACCGCCTTCGCGACCGAGCGGGCGGTAAACCAACCGCGGGCGGGCCGCGTGCTTGCTGCTACCCGTGCCATCGCACCACCTGATTCATCTGTCGAAGATGCGGCAGTGTCTCGGCGCAAGGCGCTTTTCATCGGTGCAACCATCCGGCCTCCCTTGCCGCCAACGCACGCCCCGCTTCGAGACGGTCATCGAACGGAATTACGCTGTCTTTGAACACTTGGTAGGTCTCGTGACCCTTGCCCGCAATCAGAACCGTGTCGCCTGGTTTGGCCTGGCGGCACGCAAGGCGAATGGCTTCGGCGCGATCGACGACTTCGAAGAGATCACACGAGCGCTCGGCACCTTCGCCGGTCCGCGGATCGACGCCTTCGCTGCCGCCTATTCCGCCCAGGCCATCAACGCCATCCAGCCCATCAACCATGTCGCGGATGATCAGTGCCGGATCTTCGCTGCGCGGATTGTCACTGGTCAGGTAGGCGAAGCGCGCGTGACGAGCCACAGCCCGCGCCATCGGCGCGCGCTTGGTGCGATCACGGTCACCACCGCAACCAAACACGACATGCAGGTCGCCTTCGCAGACATCTGCCAACGTCGCACAGACCTTATCCAACGCGTCGGGGGTGTGGGCGTAGTCGACGAACGTGCGCACGCGCCCGCCGCGCATCAAGCCGCCAGGTGGCTCGACCAATTCCAAACGACCAGGAACTGCGCGCGCATCTTCGAGCGCCGAGGCCACAGTCAACTCGCTAGCGCCGAGCGCCAGCGCCGTCGCGGCTGCAGCCAACGCGTTTTCGACGTTGTGCGTGCCTACGATCGGCAAGAACAACTCCGCCGCGCCATTCGGCATGACGATGCGCAAGCGCGTGCCATCGGGACCGGGCTGGATGTCTTCGGCGCGGATGTCGGCTTCCGGCGACATGCCGTACCACATGATGTTGACGCCGGTCTCAAGCTCCTCGGCCATCGTGATCGACGCCGGATCATCGCGATTGAGCACCGCAGTCGAACCCGGACCGAGCGCCCGAAACAGGCGAGCTTTGGCCTGCAGGTACGACTCCATGTCGCCGTGGTAGTCGAGGTGATCCTGCGACAGGTTGGTGAACACACCAACGGCGAAGTGCACGCCGCGCACACGATCCTGGTCGAGACTGTGACTCGACACTTCCATCACACAAGCGCTGGCGAAGCGGTCCGCCATCTCACGCAAGTACCCGTGGATGCGCACCGGATCGGGCGTCGTGTTGGAAGCAGGAATGCGACGCCCACCGAACTCATAGGCGATCGTACCGATCAAACCTACTTGGCGCCGATCGGCCTGCAAACACGCACGGATCAAGTGACCCGTCGTGGTCTTACCGTTGGTGCCGGTCACGCCAATTACCGAGATCGCCTTCGAAGGGTCGCGGTAGTAGAAGCGTGCCGCATCCGCTAACGCCTCGCGCACGTTGTCGACCACCAACACCGGCACCGATAACGACAACGGCTCGTCTGCGACCACAGCAACGGCGCCGCGCGCGATTGCTTGTTGCGCGAACACTGTGCCGTCGTTCTTGGTACCGCGGATGGCGAAGAACAGATTGCCGGGACGCACTTCAGCAGAATGGAACGCTAATCCGTCCACTGCGAGGTCGCGCCAATGCATCACTTCACGCGGCTGCAAGCAGTCGCGGAGCTCACGCAAACGCACGAACCCCTGACCGGACGGAAGCCCGGATGGGAAAGCCAAATCAGTCATGAACCGCCTAACGAGTATCCCTGGAAACGTCGGTGCCAACCGGCGTGTTCCAGCCTGAAGAACCAGGTGATCGAAGATCCACTCCCGAAGGAGCGTGCCGGGTCTGACCACCCGGCTGAAATTGCGATTCCTGGTGCAGTGACTGTCGCTCCAATTGCTTTTGGCATTGGAGCAACAGCTTTACTGCTGGGGGAGCAGCATACCTGCCACCATAGAATAGCGAAACAACATCGCTCTGAAGAACGCACACCGCTAGCCAACGCGGATTGTCCGCCGGCAAGAAGCCGACGAAGCTCGCGTTGCGCATGGTCACCCTCGAGCCATCAAGCGCACGACAAGGACTCACTGCGGTACCTGTCTTGCCACCGACCAGCCCTTGGATGTCGACGTTTTTCTCCGTCAGCATCTGCTGATGCACGTGACGGCCAGTCGCATGTGGATCGTTACTAACAACCTCCACCATTGCCTGGCGAACAGCGTCGATAACCTCGGGGCGGTAGTGCGGACCGGTGTCTTGCTTGACCGGAACATCGTGCCACTTGCCATTGAGCTCGAGCGCCTTGACTAGGCGTAGCTCTGCCCCAAGACCACGGAACATGCGCAAGTAGGCACGAGCGACCTGCATCGCAGTCGACTCCATCTCGTAGCCGAAGCTGAATGAGATCGCGCTATTGGCACGGAACGAACGAAGCGTGATATCGGGGGCGAATGAACGCGGGTGATTGCCACCGCGCGTCTCGCCAGGAATCTTCAGGCCGAGCGTTTGGCCAAAGCCATAGCCCAGGATGTAGTCCTGCCATTGCGGGCGCGACAACTGCAAGCCGATCAATGCGGCGCCAATGTTGGAGCTGTTGACAATGATGCCGTGCGGCGTCAATACGTCACAGGTGTGGTCATCAACAACGGCCTTGCGCCGCCCCAAACTACGAATCACATTGCGGTAGGTGTCATGGCGCGGATTGCAGTCGTATCCATGAGTCCAGTCGAGAGCGCCAACCTCAAGCGCGTAGCTCAGGACGAGTGGCTTAACGATCGAGCCCGGCTCAAACTTGCTTTGGTATGGAGCAAACGGGCGCTCTTGCGCGGGGCGACCACCCCGGTGCCACGAAGCCGCCGCGAGCACATCGCCAGTAGCAATTTCAACGAGGGTTAGAGCACCCCACTTGGCGAGCTTGCCCGCTCGATCGTGCAGCCCCTCTTCGCACTTCGCCGTCAACTCGCGCACCGCAGTGCGCTGCAGCTCGAGGTCCAAGGTGGAGTGCATCACCGCACCTTCGGGTGGACTCTGGACGGGTGCGACGAAGTAGTGTTGGCTGCGACCATCGGCGAGATAGCTCCGCTTGCCACCAGCCTGCGGCTCCATTGCCGCAAACGACTCTAGCCCGACCACCCCAACGGTCTCGTGCTTGAAGCCACCGCCGGGCAGATCGACTTTGAACGAGTTGAGGTGACCGACGATGCCGTGGGTCAATTCGCGATCGGGGTAGACGCGACGGAAGCCATGCATGAACTGCATGGACAGCGTCGGATACGCCGCACTCATGCTGTAGGAGCGCAGCGCGTCGGTCACCGCCAAGCGATCGACGCCAACCGCGACCAAGAAGTCAGCAGTGCGGCTGTGATTCTTCGGCCAGACACCCGTCTCGGGCAGTCGGTCGATGCCCCAGGCGCGATTTGCCGCCGCCGCCAGACGCTTCCTGTATTTCACAAGGAAGTCGTCGCGGCGCTCCATGTCGGGATCGACGACCAACGCCCTTGCGAGACGATCGACGAGCTTGGCCACCCACGGGCGGAACAGCGTCAGATCCTGGCGCACCAGCCTGGGCGCGCTAACACGGGCGCGCACTTCGTAGGTCGCGCGATCTGTGGCCAGTGTCGCACCATTGCGATCAACGATCGTGCCTCGCGGCGCCGGGATAGTCTCAGTCTTCCATCCTTGGCGATCCGCAGTTGCCGCAGTCAGCGGCACGGGCGTGCCGTCACGACGATCGATCGTGCCCGCTTGCGCGACCTGCACCCAACCGAGCCAACCTGCCAAGAAGATCGGCACGGCCCCCAGCGCACCAAAGGCAACGCGGATTCGGAGCAGTTCGGCGGCCCTCATTGCACTCGCTCCTGGCGGCGCTGACCTTCCTTCTGCAGCCACTCATTGTGCATCTCCGCCAAGCGTTCTGGGGAGACCGATTTCAGCCGCTGAAACCACAGTCGCTGAAACTCCTTCTTGCGATCGTTGATGGCGCGGTATTGCTTCTCAACATCGCGACGAACAACGACGTTGTCGGCGCGAATCCCAGCCGTTCCGACCGCGAGCCCAACAGCTAACGCGAACAACAGCCCTGCGATGACCCACTTCATGCTTCAACCTCCGGCTTGACCGCACAACGAAGCTTGGCACTGCGCGAACGCGGGTTCTGCTTAGCCTCTGCGGGTGTCGCGATAATCGGCTTCTTGGTAACGACGGACATGTTCGCGCGCATCCAGTGCTTCACGAGTCTGTCCTCAATTGAGTGGAACGAGATCACAGCCAACCGGCCGCCGGGAGCGAGACTGTCGAGCGCTGCCTGCATGCCGCGCTCGAGCTCACCCATCTCGTCGTTGACCGCCATGCGCACCGCTTGGAAAGTGCGGGTTGCGGCGTGAATACGGCCATGCCTCTTGTTGCCAGGCAGAGCGGACACCACCAACTCAGAGAGCTGACGGGTGCGAACGACGGGCGTACGGTATCGCTCCTCGACAATGCGCCGAGCAATGCGACGACTGAACCGCTCTTCCCCCAATTGGTAGAGCGTGTTCGCCAAGTCGACTTCCGACACACCAGCTAACCACTGAGCTGCTGTCAGTGGCGCGTCGGCATCCATTCGCATGTCTAGCGGCCCATCGGCCATGAAGGAAAACCCACGTTCGGGATGGTCCAACTGTAGGGAACTCACTCCCAGATCAAGGAGCACGCGATCGCATTGGGGCTGACCGGCACCCAACAGGACCTCGCGCATACTGGCGTGAGTAGAATGGTGAAGGGAGAAACCGGCCCCGGCGCGGGCTTCCTTGGCATCCGCCAAAGCTTCCTGCGCCGCGACCAGGATCTCCCGATCACGGTCGAGCCCCACCACAACACCGTCAGGGCCGATGGCCTGCGATATCTCTACCGCATGACCACCAGCTCCAACCGTTCCATCAACGACCACGAGTCCAGAGCGGAGTTCGAGGATCGACAACACAGGTTGCAGCAACACCGGCAAATGCAACGGGGGCCTATTCCCATCAGATTCACCGTCGTCGCCACTAGCGCGAGTGTCCGCATTCATTGCGCTACATCCCTTGGACCGCCCGACAGCAGTCGCAAAAAACACACTCCCTGACCGTGGGAGCGAAGACACGTCACGCCAGCCCCACTGCGACGCCTATCGCAGTGTGACCACCAAGACCAGGCGACGACCTTCGTCACTACGGATCCGAGGTAATCGATGGAGTGGCAGAACCAACCAAGCTAGAAAAGAGCTGCTCTTCCTCGGGACTCGCTTCGGCCAGCGCCACATCCAGGACCGACGGTGACCAGAGTTCCACAACTCGGCCGGTGCCTACTAGAGTGACGGGCTGACTAGCTGCGAGCCCCGCATACTTGAGCAATGGCTCGGGCACACGAATGCGCCGGTTGCCATCAGGCACGACTTCGACTGAATGACCAAGAAAGCGGCGACACAGTGCTCGGTGAGCCCGGCTGCCAGGCACAGCTCGACCGATCCGGTCTACAAGTTCTTGGAATCCCTCGGAGTCATGCAGGAGCAGGCAGCGGTCAAGCCCAGCGGTGATGTGAAACTTCCAGAGGCTTTTCGGGAGCTCGTCGAGGATGCGCGAAGGCAGGGTGATCCTGCCTTTGTCATCCACGCCATGTTCCGAACTGCCAAAGTAGGTGACCATCTTGCTGAAATTGGGTCGCGCCCTGCGCCCTTGTCACCTGGAACTCTACCGACGGCGAAACCACTGTCAACCACAGCCCACCACTCTCAAACCACTCCCCACCACCACTAGCCCCCACTACCCCGCTCACTCCACACTCCATAGGGGCACAACTACGGTGAGAGCACCAGTCCCGGCGCCGACAAGAGATCCGGCCGGCAGAAAAAAACTGTGGGGAATGCGGGTTGGTGGACGTGGCGGTGACGTGGCTCCAGTGGCATGGTTCGATTAGCCGCCCTGTACTGCACCAGGGGCGGCACTGGCACCTCCGGCGCCACCTCCACGGGACCCTTCTTATGCGCACCTCCTCGATCCTGTCGCTCCTGCTCCTAACCTCTTTGTGCGCCTGCTCCGGCGGCGAATTGGTCGGCGTGCACCTCACCCTCGACGCCGACGGCTCGGGCACGATGACGACCCGCGCCTTGATGCCGATCGCCAAGGCCACCGACGCCGAGAACCGCGCCAAGGGCGTCAACTGGACGATTCGAGCCGGCTTGGTTTCCAGCCAAGGCACCTTCTCCGAGGTCGGGACGGTGACGCTCGGCGATGG
>JBNMND010000073.1:0-20586 GCA_051274975.1 Planctomycetota bacterium
CGCCGCTGGCGCGGCACCACGGCGGCGGTGCGGTTGCGGTTGCGCCGCTGGCGCGGCACCACGGCGGCGGTGCGGTTGCGGTTGCGCCGCTGGCGCGGCACCACGGCGGCGGTGCGGTTGCGGTTGCGCCGCTGGCGCGGCACCACGGCGGCGGTGCGGTTGCGGTTGCGCCGCTGGCGCGGCACCATGGCGGCGGTGCGGTTGCGGTTGCGCCGCTGGCGCGGCACCACGGCGGATGTGCGGTTGCGGTTGCGCCGCTGGTGTGATGCGGTTGTGCCGTGGGCGCGGGACCGTGGCGGATGATTGGTTGCGCTGTGGGTAGGCGCTGGGCTTGGGGTTAGAGGCCGAAGTCGGTTTCTAGGATGCGGCGGAGTTCTAGGAAGTCGCGGATCTCGTAGGTGGCTTCGGTCTTGCCGTCTACGTGGGCGTAGCGGCCGCTGCGGCGGATGCGGGCGGTGGTCCAGCCATCGTTGTTGGTGGGGTCGATGTCGTGGGTGGGGTTGTCACCGACGTAGAGGCAGCGCTCGGGCTTGAGGTTGAGCGTTTCTAGGACGCGGCGGTAGAGCTTGGGGTTGGGCTTGCTGAAGCCGACTTGGTCGGTGAAGAAGATGGCGTTGGCGGTGACGAACTCTAGGACGTCTAGGCGGATGAGCTTCTCAGCTTGCTTGATGGTGAAGCCGGCCGAGATGATGCCGCGAGTCAGGGGCTTGCTGGAGAGCCAGCGAAGAGTGCTGTAGACGTCGTCATAGACCTTTAGGTCGCTCTCCTTGGTACCGTGGTAGCCGACGACGCCGGCGGCGACGATGACCGCGCGGTTGTTGCCTACGTGGGAATCGGGGCCTAGGCGGTCGAGCACCTTGTCGAAGTGGCCGCCGTAGTTACTGGAGAACTCGGCGATGACGTCTTCGAGTTCGCGCATCGCGTCGCGACGGTCCGCTCGTAGACCGGCTCGGATCATCGCGTCGACGGCGTTGCGGCGCGCCTTGTCGGCGAACACGGTTGTCGAGAACAACGTGTCGTCGATGTCGAAGAAGATGGCGTCGAGGGACTTGCTCATGGTCTTGCACCCAGGTAACGGAGCGGGCGCGGGGTCAGGGGAGTCAGTGGTAGTTGTCGGTCATCGCGAGGTCGTCGGCAAGAGCGGGGCGGTTGGAACCGGAGCGAATCCACTACTCGGAGGGTATGGCCGTATCGTGGCTGGCATGGCAATGGGTTCTTACCCGGGGTCCGCGGTGTCTCATCGCCCAGGTAGCGGAGATGGTCAACGTAGCGATGACTCTCGGTCCGCAAGCAGTCGTGGCGATGCAGGTCCGTGGTTGCGTCGCCCGTGCGTGGTGCAAAACCGAAACGAGCCGCACTAGGCGGCTCGTTTCGTCTGACCGCCGGCGTTGGGTAACGCCAGCAAGGTTAACATGCGGCTTAGTTGCCGGCTTGGTCGACCACGTCGGTGATCTGGGCGCGAACCATGACCATCAGGCTGCGGTTCTCGTCTGCTGAGCCTTCTTGCTTGAACAGGAAGGAGATCAGCGGCAGGCGCGACAGCAGTGGGATCTCGGCGCGACGCTCACGTGTCAGGACCTGACGCAGGCCGCCGAGCAGCACAGTGCCGCCATCCGGAACGCGAACCGTGGTCGAGAAGTTCGTCACGGTGAGCACCGGCAGTTGCACGGTGACCGGCAGGGTCGAGCCAGCGAGTGATGTCGTGAACGTCGGGATCGGGCGCTGCAGTTCGGCGACCGTCGGGTTCAGGTTGAGCACAATGTACTTCCGGTCGTTCATGATGACCGGTTGCACGTCGAGCACGATGCCGTCCTGGATGACGTCGACCTTCGGGTCGGCGATGAACGCAGCCTGCGCAACTTCGACGTCGAAGTCACGGATGTAGGCCGTCTGATTGATGACGGCAACATGGCCGCGGCCGCGGTTGACAACCGACAGGATCTGGCTGTTGACGACTTCGCCGTCCTGACGCTTCTCAACAGCGCGCAGGATCATGTTCAGTTGGGTGTCGTCGATCAGCGTCCAGCCAGCGGTGAGGCCACCGGAGGGGCTGAGGACCTTGCCCAGGTCATTGAGGAAGTAGTTCTCCGTCCGGGCGCGGATGTCGCCATCGCTGCCGTCGTTGAAGAACGCACCAGCCAACGGGTTGGCCGCTGGGTCGCCGGTGCCGCCATTGTCCAGGCCGCGCGAAGCGTTGTTGACCAGGCCGTTGGTGACGTCGTCGAGGGAGACAGTGTCGCCCTTGAGGCCCGAGCCACCGAGGCCGCGGATGTCGATGCCGATCTCCTGCAGGAAGTTGCGGGAGATGGTCAGGAACTTCGAGTCGATCGTCACGATCGGCGTCTGGAAGCGACGCATGTCGTTGAGAACCTTGTGCAGCTTCTCATGCATCTCGGGGCTGGCCTTGACGGATAGCAAGCCCGAGTCCTCTTGGTTCATCTCAACGCCGTCGGTCGTCCAATACTCGGGACCAGTAGCGTCTTGAAGGGTCGTGACCAGGTCGGCCAGCTCGATGCCGGCAATCGGGTCGTCGCCTTCGCCACCTGTCCGCAGGACGTCACCTTCGTCTTCGGTCGGGATGTCGCGAATGCTCGGCGGCAGGAACTGGGTCTGCTTGAAGATCAGGTCCTTGACGGAGTAGATGTCCGTGAGCAGCGTGCCAGCGGCCTGCGACTTGTCGCCGAGGACCACAATGCCATCCTTGATCGTCCAAGCGAGGTTCTCGCTGCGCCCGACCATGTGGTTGAGGAAGTCCTTCAGCGTCATCGACGCGGCCAGCTCGATGACAACCGTGAGGCTCTCATCTTCGATGACCGTGCGTGCTTCTGGCGTCGTGATGATCGCGACACTGGTCAGCAGGCTGAGGTTCTTGATGACGTCGAGGTAGGCGCCGGTCTCTTCGGTGTAGGTCAGGCGACCCACGCCAACGGACTCGACTTGCTGCGTTAGCGCAGCATCCTGCGGGCTCATCATCTTCGGACCGCTACGGCGGCTGCTACGACCACTGGCCTTCGCCCAGATATCTTGGTCCATGACCAGGATCTCGGTTTGCGGTGTCTTGAGCTCTTCGTGCGCTTCGAGAACCTTGCGGATCTCAAGGGCGCGCGCGCGCCAGTAGGTGTCGTTGGCCGAGTCACGCGCTGCCTTGGTGGCAGCGTTGAGCATGTCGTAGGCCAGCTGGTTCGACGGATCGAGGTCCAGCGCGCGTTGCGCGTGGTCTTGCGAGCGCTCGAACTGACGGGCTCCGAACGCCATCTGCGAACGCTTGATCAAGCTATCCACGCGGGCGCGCTTCTGGGCTTGGTTGCGTGCGTATTCGCGACGCAGCTGGTCGGCGAGTTGCGCGTTTTGCGACGCTTGGCTCTCGCGTTCTTGGCTGTCGTAGAGACGCTCGGCTTCAGCCTGAGCGCTCTGGACTTGGGCGGGCAAGCCCATCCAGTCGATGTCGTTCTTGATCTCGATACCGAGTGCCGCGCGACGAAGGTCATCGATGGCGCCGGCGAAATCCTTGTCCGCCATACTCTGTTGCGCCGTTTGCAGCTGGTGCTGCACGGTCGCGCGAGCGCGTTCCTCGGAGATTCGCTGGAGGCGCATGACTTCATCGCTGAAGTCCTTTTGCACACCGGCAGGAAGGCCTAACTCAGCTTGGACCGCGGACAGTTGCGCACGAACTTGTTCGTTACGCGGTGCCATGTCCTTGGCCTTGAGCAGTTCGAGTTGTGCTGCTTCAAGTTCGCCGCGAGTGCGAAGCTTGCGAGCGTTCTCGAGCCAGTGCTCGACCAGCGCATCGCGGCGCTGGTCCGCGACTGTACCTTGGGTTCCCTGAGGGTTTTGGCCACCGGGTTTCGGGTTGGAAGATGCTTCTCCACCAGACGGAGATCCCGCCATGGGTGTACCACCGGATGGCGAAGCTTCGCTATTCGGGGCATTGCCATTCGATCCTTCCGGGGAGGGATCGGTGGGGGTGGAGCATGACGTGCCGACTAGGGCAACAGTCAGCGAAGCAGCGAGAAGGCGCGGATGTTGGAATGCCATCGTTTCACGCTCGGTGCGTAAGCAGAATGCAATGGGATCCCACTGGCGTGGGATCCGTTAGCGGTGTCGGAGGCAAGCGATCGGTGAACGAACACGATGTGGAGGCATCGCCGCATGTGGAGGGGACATTTCACATGCGACCGGTCGAGAGGGACTTGCGTCGACGATACGGACGTTCTTGCGACTGACTAACGCGGGGGAGAACCGGTCGCAAGGGGCGAAAAGGTAGCTGTCTGTGCTAGGTCGTGCCAGCGGTTTCTCGGGTTAGAACCCAGGCCAGGACCATTCGTTTTTGCCTCTCTTTCGGCGGACGGTGTTTTTGACACGAATGGTCGCTAGGGGGGCTTGCGCCGACGTTGGAAGCTGATCTCAGTTGGGGCCGGATTGGAGGCCAAAATCGGCCATGTTTTCTCGTTATGCGCACCTGCAACTGATCGGAGATGTCGCCGAGAAGCGGAGACTCCGAGTCGTCTGCAAAATCACAACAGGCCCGCCCCCTTGGGGGCGAGCCTGTTGTGGGGGCGGCGAGCCCGAAGGCTGCCGCGGCGTGATTAACAGCATGCTTCCGAGCTACTACTTGCCTTCGCCGAGACCGCCACCGAAGTTGACTTCCTTGAAGCCAGCGGCGTTGGCTGCGTCGTTGGTCTTGGCAACGTCTTCGTAGTAGGTGTTTGGGTAGGCCTCGATGACACAAGACATCAGCTTCTTACCGCCGGTCTTCTTGTCAGGGATCATGCTGTTCTCGTCCCCAGCGATCCGGTCGAGCTCAATCTTGACCGCTTGGATCGTGCCAACCGGCTTCGGCCCGATTTCCCAACGCACCTTGTGGCCTTCGAGAACGAAGCGGTAGGGGCGATCGGTTTCTGGGTTGAGAACACCAACACCGCCGTGCTTGTACTTCGGCGAGCCCTTGCTCTCGACGTGGATCTTGATCGCCAGCTGCTCTTCCGGCTCAACGACCGTGGCCTGACTACCCTTGTCGGTAGGCAAGAATGCGTCGAGCTTGGATTCCAGCACCTTAAACTCGATACAGATGAAGAAGATGATCATCAAGAACACGACGTCGATCATCGGCGTCATGTCGGCCTTGGCCTCTTCTTGTGCGTCGTCTAGGGCTGTCATTTAACTCTCTCGTTCTTCACGCCGGTTTCCTTGTCTTGGTCAGACAGCGCTAGCTGCACCTTCCAGAACGCGATGTTCGGCTGGCTGCATTGCTTCATGACCTCGCCGACGAAGTGCCATTCGGTCCACTTGTCAGCACGGATTAGGATCGGGTCGTCGATGACCTTGGCGGTTGCGCCGCCAATGTCCTTGTCGACCAGGTGCAATGTATTGTTGTTGATGCCCTTGGCGCGGATGTCGACCAGCAGCTGGTTGATCTTCTTGTAGTTCTTAAAGTCCACGGTGGGGTTGAAGTAGACCTCACCCTCGTACATCACCGTGCCGTTTTGCAGGATGTTGATGATCGGGCGACCTTCTGGTGGCGACTCATCGGGTTCCATGAACTCTGCGCGCGGCAGAATCAGGTCCTCGAGGTTCTTCTGGCTCAAGTCGATGACCAGCACAAAGAAGATCATCAGCAGGAACACGCAATCGATCATGGGCGTCATGTCCATGTCGATCTGTTCCTGAACGATTTTTTCGACGTTCACGTAAGTTGTCTCCAGTTGCGTGCCGCGGACGGCACTAGCGGTATGGGGTCCGATCGCACGAGAACGTGGTCCTCGCCGTTCGGATCAGCCCCGAATCCTAAGACTCGGGGAATTACTTGGCGCGGAAGCGTTCGAAGAGGTCTTCGGTGATCGCGTTGATCTCCGTCGACGTCCTGATGACGCGGTTACGCAACGTGAAGAAGGCGATGCCAACAGGGATGGCGACCGAAAGGCCGAGCATCGTCGTGATCAGTGCCATCTTAATACCGCCAGCCAGCTTTGCTGGTGAGACGTTACCGCCGGACGACGCGATCTTGCCGAAGGTGACGAACATGCCCGTCACCGTTCCGAACAGACCCATCATCGGCGCGATAGCCGAGATCAGCGACAGCCAACCGATCTTCTGGAAGAGCTTGACCGATTCCTCGGTCTGCATTTCGCGGATCGACGTCTGCATCGTCTCGAACGAGTGACCGAGCTTGGAGAGGCCGGCGCCGACGACGTTCGTCAGGTAGTTCTTCTCTTGTTCGCAGAGTTCGACTGCGTCTTGGAAATTCTCGCCGTCGAACAGAGCTTCGAGCTCGTCGAGAAGATCTGGCGGCGCGAGCTTCTCGCGCTTGATCGTCATGAAGTTCTCGATGATCAGCGCGACAGCGACAACCGACATCAACATGATCAGGTAGCCGATGGGGCCAGCCTTTTCATAGTCGAAGACTTCGGAGAGGAAGCTTGGTTGCACTTCTTCGGATTCGCCTTGGGCGAATAGCGAACCTGCAAGGAGCAGGGGTGCGGAAACAGCGAGGACGCGAACGAACGGCACGTGCTTGAACATCATGAGAACTGCGGCCCTGAGTACCAGGGGGGAGAGGGGCGGTTTCGAATGGGTTCGAAAAAGAGGGGTGGGGGAGTTTGCGCGACAGCGCCGGGTCTGGGAAGCCCCCGGCGCAAACAATCTGCTCTTCAGGGCAGAAGAGATGACTGGCCGAAGTTTGCCAAAACGGATTTGGCGGTGGGAATTAGGGTGGGTAAGTGGCCTCTAGGAGGCCTATTTTTTGGCTTGGGCCTTGGCGAGGCCGGCCCAGCTGGTCGTCGGGTAGGACGTATAGACGATCTCGAAGTAGGCCTGGGCACGTTGCTTGAACGAGTCACCTTCCTTCTCCGGACCGAGCAGCATCAGGCAGCGCCCGAGGTAGTAGTTGGCTTTGGCGGTGGCTTCGCCGTTGCTCGAATCGAGCACACTGGCATTGGCCAACGCCATTTGTGCGCGGCGCAGGTCGTTGGGCGACTTGCTCGCTTCGGCTGACAGGAAGATGGCTTCGCCTTCACCGGCGCGGCCAGCGGCCTTCAGGGCGGCTTCCTTCGAACCCGCGAGCTTGCGGAAGAACGACTCAGCCTTCTGGTAGTCCTTGTCGAGCAGGTAGGTCTCGCCTTCGCCGACGCGCGACAGCGTCGCGATCGACTGCAGGTCGCCCTTGTCCGTATTCGAAGCGGTGCCGATCGCATCGGTGGCGGCGTTGCCGGCGGACTTGAACTGCGAGCGAGCCTTGCTGCCCTTGCCGTCCGCGAGCAGCGTCAGCGCGAGCTCATACTTGGCGCGAGCAATCCAGACGCCGCCGAAAGCCTCGTCCATGGCACGCCGTTCGAGACCCTTGAGGGTCGTCGACGCGGTGCCTGCCGTCCCGGCGAGACGCTCGGCGCGACCTGATAGCAGCAAGGCTTCTGGCGTGCGCCAGTGGTTGGTGTTGGCGCTCAGCCAGCTCTTGGCGTGGTCGGCTGCGGTGGCGGCCGCGGACTTGTCGGAGCCGACGGCTGCGACGGCCGACTTGATCTTGAAGAACTCGGCGTCGACCTTGACCAGCGGCCGGCTGCTGGTGACAGCGCCGAACAACTGGGCTGCGGCTTGGAAATCGCCTCGGCCCATCGCGGCCTTGCCGGACAGAAACTCTTCGGGAGTCTCACTCCACTCGATGTCCATCACCTGGTGGGCGGGGAGTTCGAACGGGTCCTTGCCGCGCGTGCCGCGAACACCACTGAGCAGGAACTCAGTGATCTCGAGGCCGCGAACGCGGGAGCCATCCTTCTTGAGGATGACGTCGTTGATCTTTTGGGCGGAGGCAGCCGGTAGCAGGAACGCCACCGGCAACAACAGAGTGAAGATGCGCATCGTAGTCGAATCGTTTGGTGTTGGTTGCGGGTGGTGAACTAGCGGTTCGACCGGAAGTAGCGGTGCAGCAGAGCACCCTTGATGCCGTGTTGCTTCAAGGTGGCAAAGTCGTTCGTGCTCTTTGACTTGCGGTAGAACGTCGCGGCCGTGTCCTTGAACTTCGAGTCCTTGGTGCCAGCTTGCTTGGCGAACCAATACGACTCCCACATGAACTCGTACCAGTCGATGCCGTAGACCTTCACGTCGGGACGCGTAGCCCAGATTCGGTAGGACTCAGTCGGGTGGCCGTAGTACTTCATGTAGGCCTCCACCGGACGGTCCAAGCCTGGCACGCGCACCGGCTGGCCGGTTTCGGAGAACTCGAACCAGCCGCCAAGCGCTCGTGCGATCTGGCGCTTGAGGTCCCACTGAGCTGGGTTTGCCGTCTCGGCGGCAACCAGCATATCGTAGGCCTCTTGGAAGCGACGCTGTTGCAGCAACGCTTCACCGACCATCGGGCGAACCAGTAGGTCGACGACGCGTTGTTCGCTGGCGTCACTGACGTCGCCGTAGAGCACGAGCGTCTTCTTGGCAACGTCGTCAACGCGTTGCCATTCCCTGAGCTCGGCCCAATTGGACATCGTGGCGACCAGGATCGCGAGCTGCGGCTTGGGCGAACCGTTGATGTAGTCGGTGCCCAGTGCGGTCAGTTGCTTGCGAGCGTCGGCGACTTCGCTCTTGGCCTTCTGTAGTTCGCCGTCGGCCTTGCCGCTAGCGATGGCCTTGTCGACTTCGGCGATCTGGCTCTTCACCAGGTTTTGGTACTCCTGGAAGATCTCACTGGCGAGGCGCGAAGCGCGGGCTTGGTCCTTGACCTTGAGTTGGGTGTAGGCCTTCTCCGCTTCGGCCAACGCGCCGGTGTCGACGTGCAGGCGGCCAAGGTAGGCGAGCACTTGCGGCAGGTAGAGAGCACCGTCGGTCGCGTAGTTGCTGACGAACGTCTGCACGGCCTGGGTCGCGGCTCCGTAGTTCTTGAGGTTGCGTTCGAGCTTGAAGCCGGTGTGGCCGCGAGCTTCGAAGTATGCCATTTGCACGTCGTTGTAAGCAGCGGCGGCAAGGGCGGCCGTGCGCACCTTCAGCTTGTTGTTGTCGCGCGAGCCGAGCGCATTGTCCGCCACATACTTGCGGTAGTCGGCGATCGTCTTGCGGGACGCGACGAAGTCGCCCAGCGACATCTGCGCTCGGCCCATGCGAACGCGGACCTGTTCGTAGTAGACGTAGTCATTCGAAATCTTGGCGAACTCGGCGGCTGCCTCGGCGAACTTCTTGTCGTTGAAGAAGGCGATGCCCGACTTGCGGGCCAGTTTGTTGGCGCCACCGGTGCTGTACACCGCCGCCAGCTCCAGGCCGTCTTGCCAGAACTTGTTGAAGAACGTGTCGTTCTTGGTCAGGCGCTTGTGCGACGAGATCGTGCGATCGAGCGTGTCGGCAACGTCACTGCTCAGCGCGACCATTGGGTCCGGGTCACCCTCCTTGCCCTTCTTGCCGAAGGCCTTCAGACCGTTGCTCAGCGCGAAGATCGCCTCGAGGCTGCGGTCGGTGCGGCGGTAGGCATCACCGAGCATGCTGTGGGCGTCGAGGCCGAGCGTCTTGTTCTCAGCGTCGGTCATCGTGGCGATGGCCGAACGCAGACCTTGGATGGCCGGCTCGTAGCGCTTCTTTTGCAGGTCGCCCTTGCCTACTTCGAACAAAAGTGCGCCGGACACAAGGCCCTTCTGCACCGACAGGATGTCGCTGAGCACGGCCTTGGCGCGAACACCGACGTAGTCGGCCGGGTGCTTGTCATTGATGCGCTGCGTCATCGCGAGCGCCTCTTGCACCTTGGCCGGGTCGCCGGACTCGGCCTTGTAGCGGGCCTCGGCGAGCAGCATCAGGTGGCCGTAGGTATCACTGACGATCTCGAAGACGGTGAGGTCCTCTTGGCCAAACTTGATGATGTTGGCTCGGAAGTCGGCGAACAGCTTCTCGGTACCGGCGGCACCTTCGCGGGCCATCGTCTCGCCAGCGCGAACGTAGACTTCCTGCATCATGCCGAACAAGAAGTTCTGCATGTCGCCGGTCAAGGTCAGCTCGCCCTCGAGGGCTGCGTCGAGCGACAGCGTGAGGGAATCAATCGTGTCGGTGTACCACGAGATGGCTTCATCCATTTCGTTCTTCACCTCGTAGCACTGGGCGATCTCGAAGAGACCACGTAGGCCGAGTGCCGACTCTTCACCGTAGTCGAGCACCATCTCTTCTAGGTCTTCGACGGCGCGGTCGACGAGCACGCTGCGGTTCTCCTTGTCGGCCCTGGCTTGCTCGCGCTTCAGCACGGCACCCTTCATCCACATCAAGCCGTGCTCGATGTTTTTTTGAGGATCCTTACGTTCCGAGGCCAGCGACGACATGACGGCGGCACAGGCTGTTTGGCCTGCTTTCAGCACGTCGATTGTTTCCTTCTGCAGGTCGGGAACAGACTCTGGCGTTTGGTCGCGCGCGATCTCGAGTTCTTCGATCAAGAACTGACCGAAGTCCTGCGACGCATTGGCTAGGGTCTGCTGCGCTTGCAGCTTGACGTCACCATCGGTCGAGCGGTCAATCAGCTCTTGCGACTTCTCGACCGTCTCCTTGAACAGCGTGCGCTGCAAGGTGCGGTCACTGCGCGAGCGCGCGCCGTAGTAGGCGACCTCGACTGACAGTTGCGCGATGCGGTCTTGGTCGCCGGCACCTCGGAAGGTTGTCGCGAGGCGGTCCGCTTCGGACTTCGCCAACTCGATGAATCTCATCTCCTTGGCGAGCGCGCGGACGAAGTTGATTTCGCGAACCAGGTCCTGCGCAAGCAGGGCTGATGAGAACGAGCTGATAGCGAGCGCGAATGCTGCGCACTTGGCGCCGTTGAGGCGCACGGGAAGGCTGATCACAGACAGACTCCGATGGGTGGACCGCAGAAATTGCAGAACCGAATATGAATGGTGGACGTCGGCACCGACGAGGGGAGGCGGTGCTGAAATCGCGATCGGAGGGCGGCCAAGGGGGCAGAACCGCACACCGCTCAGGGGGTCGAACGAGGGAGTATAGCGACGGGTTCATGTGATCCAAGTTGCGCGTGCGTTGCGCCGCGAATGGTTTGTCGTGGAGCGAGCGATCTTGGGCCGAGTCGCGGTGCCTGCGTGTTACGCAGGGCCGGTGTTGGGGGCGGCTTGTGGCAGGCCGCGAGGCCGGAAGTGCTACGGGTGAGGGGTAAGGGCGCGGGCCTCGCTGGTGCCGGAACAGGGCAAACCACCGGTGAAAACCTCAAAGGAAAACCAAAAACGGCCGGCTAAGAGCCGGCCGTTTTTGGTGCGTGGCCCCGTCTGAGGCGTTGCTTAGGCGCGTTGCTTTGCGATAACTGCTAGCGCATCGACATCATGTCGTCGATCGGCAACGACTTCGGATCTGGCTCGAGCTCTTCCATCAGCACGATCTTGCTGCGGATAAGGATGAGCATCTTGCGGTTCTGGACCGAGGTGCCGTTGTGGCTGAAGAGCCAGCTCAGGCCCGGCAGGCTGCCGAGAAGCGGGACGGTCGAACGCAGGTTTTGACGTTCCACAAGGCGCATGCCGCCCAGCATCATCGTGCCGCCATCAGGCATCGTGACCGTCGTGCGCACGCGTTGCAGCGTGACTTCCGGCAGCTGGATCGAGATCGGCTGGCCGACACCGAGCGTCGTCGTGAAGGTCGGAATCGGCAACTGCAGCGTCATGACGGTGGGGCGGAGCTCCATCGTGATGAATCGCAGGTCGCTATCAACAACCGGACGAACGTCGAGGGCGACACCATCGTGCACGGTGCCGATGACCGGGTTGGCCACGGCTGCCGCCTGCGCGATCTCGACTTCGAAGTCGCGGATGTAGCTGATGTTGCGCAGGAAGTGCATCGAGGCGCGCGTGTTGTTGTAGACCAACAAACGCGGGGCTTCGATCTGCTCCGAACGCTCTTGCTTGCTGACGGCGCGCAGCACAACTTCGACTTCGGTGTCGTCGAGGAAGGCGTATTGCAACGAGAAGCCACCGGCGTTGGTGAGGCCGTTGTTACGGCCGCCCAAAGTCGAGTTGAAGAGGTTCTCAACGCGAGCCATCGCGTCGCCATCTTCGCCATCGTTGAAGAAGATACCCGGCTCGGTGCCAGTGCCAACGTTGCCCGGAACAGCGGCGTTCTGCTGCTGGGGGTTGCCGAAGTCATCGAAGCCAGTGTTGGAACGATCACCCTTCTTCTCAAGGCCGCGACCGGCGAGGCCTTGCGCGCTCTGGTTGCCCAGGCCGCGAAGGTCGATGCCGACGTCTTCGAGGAAGCTGTCTTCGACGCTCAGGAAGCGCGCTTCGATGTCGATCTGGATGCCGACGTGACGGCGCAGTTGGTTGATTAGGTCGCCGACCTGTTGGATCGTTTCGCGGTCAGCGCGGACGTAAAGCACGCCCTGCTGGTAGGTCATCGTGAAGGGCGCGCCTTCCCACTTGTCCGTCGCGATCGAGGACGTGATGAGCTCTTGCAGGCGACTGTCGTCGACAACCGACGGCGTCGGGTCTTCGTCAATCTCCGGGAACAGCGGGTTGTCATCGCCCGGCACCTTGAGGCGCAGGTCGGGACCCGGCTTGCCTTGCACGCCCGTGACCAACTCGGTCACGTTGAACGGTTGCAGGACCAGCTTGCCGATCGCGTTCTCTGGGGTGACCAGTTGCACTAGGCCGTCTTGGATCTTGTAGGCAACACCAGTCTGCGACTGGATGGCCTTCAGCGCACTCGCGACCGAGCGGCGCGACAGGCGGAACTCGTCGAGCGTCGTGGTCTCGGCGTCGAGGTCCTTGACGCCTTGGGCCACGAAGAACGTGACGCCAGTGACGTTGGCGTAGTAGTTGGCCCAGTCTTGGACCGTCGCGCTGGCGAAGTTGTGCTCAAGAACAGTCGTCTCGAGCAGCCCCATGATCGCCTGGTTGGCCGGGGACTCAAGCTCGCTGGCCTGCGTGTAGCTGGCCGGCTTGCGCTGGCTGACCAACGCCCAACGCTGTGCGTCAAACACAACCGTCTCGGTTTGCGGCACGGTGCTGTGCTGCAGTTCCATGAACGTCTTATTCCACTCGGTGCGCCAGCGCTCCCGGTTGATGTCCATGGTGGCGTTGTGGCGGGCGCGATCGGCAAGATCACGCAGGGCCGTCGCCGTGGGGTTGATCGGGTCGAGGCGCAGCGACTGATCGACGAGGTCGACCGAATCTGCGTACTCGCCGTTCTGGAACTTGACGTTCGCTGCTTCGAGCAGGCGCTCGACGCTCAGCTCGCGGGCGATGTCGCGGTTGCGACCAATGCGAGCCAGCTCGGCTTCGGAAGCGTTCTTGGCATTTTGCAGGTCGGTGCGCTCGGCGTTCCGCTTGGCGTCTTGAGCTTGCGTGAGCAGGAGCTTCGTCTGGTTGCGCAGCGGATCGTTGGGCTGCACGAACGTCGAGAAGTTCAGGGCGGTCAGCGCGCGCTCGAAGCGATCGATTGCGCGGCCGTATTCGCCGAGGTCCATCTCGGCGTTGCCGAGTGCGAGGTCGTTGTTGACCAGGGCGCGCTCGCGCTCTTGGGCAACCCGCGTCGTGATCAACAGCTGCTCAAACGTATTGCCAGCTGGCATCGTTTCCTCGCCGAGGATTTGACGACAGCGACGCAAGATGTCGCGGGCCTCTGTGTTGTTCGTATCGAGCTCGAGAGCGTAAGCCGCCTCGTTGCGCGCGTCTTCGAACAGGCGCAGGTCGAGTGAACGACGAGCGTTTTCCAAAGCCTTCTTAACTACGGCGGCGCGGCCTTGCGGGTCCTGTGCCTGAGAAGAAGAGGCCTGAGAAGAAGAAGCCTGAGAAGAAGAAGATGATCCGGCGGCGTTTGTGACGTCGTCGAGTTGCGACTTCGTCAGTGGGGAGCCGTCGGGGGAACCGGTTTGTACGTCTACGAAGTCCGTTGGCGTGCCCGAGCAACTGGCCAAAGCCAGAAGGGACGTCGCGGCGAGCAAAGAGGACGCACAGAGGCCGCGCAAGCGCAGGGTCTGAACCTTAATCATGCTGAATGCCTGCAAAGGTGGCGAACGATGGGAGAGGGGGCTGGGCAGTGCCGGTGCTTCTAGGGGAAGCGGAGAGGACATGGAGCGCGCACTATCACGTGCAGTGAACGTTCCAAACCAACGACACAAAGAGCTCTCACTCGTGATGGCGTGCGCAGTATCTCGCGTCCGGCCTGCATGCCACAGGACGGGGGAGTAGAGAGACACAACGCCCGTTGCTCCGGGTGAGCCTTGACCTCCTCGGGACGCAAAGAGGCTTAGGGGCGCCGGACCCTATCGATGAAAGTGAGAGTGGTCAAGGTTGCAACAAACCCTTCCCGACGACTTTGCGGAAAGAGATGTGCCCGACTGCCTAACGTTTCGGTGGAGGGACTTCTGGTCGACCGAGTAGCTTGTTGACTCGTTTGATGTCATCCCAGGTCTCACGCTTCTTCGATGGCTCGCGCAGCAGGTAGGCGGGGTGCCAAGTTACGATCACCGGAACGCCGTTGTAGGAGTGGTCTTGGCCGCGCATCGAGGCGAGTGATTCGGTCGATCCCAGCAGGTTCTGTGCGGCGGTTCGGCCCAGGCAGACCAGCACTTCTGGCTGCACAAGTTTAACCTGTTGCTTGAGATAGGGCAGGCAGGCGGCGACTTCGTCAGCTTCTGGGGCCCGGTTGCCCGGTGCCCGGCACTTGTTGAGGTTGGTGACGAACGCCTCGGAACGCTGTAACCCCATGGCTGCTTCGAGGATGCGTTCGAGTAGTTGGCCGGCAGGACCGACGAATGGGCGGCCAGATTCGTCCTCGCGCGCCCCGGGGGCCTCGCCGATGAACATTACCCGGGCAGTGGGGTTGCCCTCGCCAAAGACCGCGTTCTGGCGGCCGCTGTGCAGCTTGCACTTGGTGCAGGCCAGGACCTCAGCGCGCAGTGCGCGTAGGGCAGTAACTGTCGGTGATTGAGTGGTTTCCGGCAGTTCTTGGACCTGCTTGACCGGCCTTGTTTTCGCAGCGCTGGCGGCTGCCGGCGCTGGCGGCTCTGGCGTGGCCTCGGCGTGATACTCGGCGACTGCTTCTTCAGCAGCTAGCGGAACGGCTTTGCTTGGATCGGAGCAAGTCCGCGGCAGCACCGTGCCCGCTGGAATGGCCAAGTCCGAACCGTACGCGAGCAACCAATGCTCGAGGTGTCGTTCGAGGTTGCGCATGGAGTCGCCGTTTTCAGCCATCAGCTGACCTTGTACTCCTCCAGTGGCGGACTCGCCATGCAACAACTGGTTCTTGGCTCGCCGCTAGCGCGTCAGCCACGGGTCGCCGCCGCGCTCGTAGTCATCCGCGCGGCCAAAGATGCCGTAGGAATGCGCGAGGCTCGGTGTGTCCCCGACCGCAAGAACACTGTGCCAGGCCGTGTCATCAAATCCGGCCGTGGGCAGCAGGATACTGTCGCCTGCTTGCAGCAAGAAAAGTGCGCCGTTCGCGGCGAGCAACGCGGCGAAGTCGGCGTCGCGATTGAGTAGCTCGAGCATGGCTTGGTCGTCGGCGGCGTCGAGTGCTGCCATCGCACGGTGTTGATTCGGTAGGCCAAATCGCACCAGCAGCTTGGCGAGGCGGCGTTTGCCGAGCGTGAACCAGGCCGTGCGGCCTTCGAGTTGCGTGAACACCACTCCGATCTGCGACGGCTCGGCATCGTGATGGAAGATCGCGCCGCCGTTGGGGGCGTTGTTATAGATGATGCGCTCGGAAAGGCGGTGAGGACGTCCAATCTGTCGATCCAAGCGTTCTCGCAGCGGTTTGCACATCAGCACCGCGGCGCACTCGGGGAACGCGCGCTGCGCGAATCGATCGACCCAGCTGGCGGTCAGGTCGCTGGTCAGCATCCATTCTTCGAGTTGATCCAAGCCGTTGGAGAAGCGGATGCGCAGCGACTCGTCGGTTGGGTCCTCGGCGGTGATCCAGGCCAGCTTGGCCCATAGGTCTTCGGCCTGCACGACGCCCTCGATTTCGGCGTCGACGAACAAGCGCTCAACTTCGCGCGGGTCTTCTTGGTCGACGGTGCTGCCGGCGTAGCGGAAGTTTTGATCGTCCTTCAGGCGTGCGTCGATCTCAGGCAGCAGTTCGCCGCCTTCACGTAGGCGGTCGAACATGCGCAACGACTCTTCGATCTGCGGGGCAAACCGTTCGATCGCGTCGCCGAGCACGGCCGGCAAGAAGATCGGTTCGCCGGCGCGCCAGAGAGCTGTCTCGGTGCGAAGGTCGGGCAGCTCGCGGTGCACCGAGACCACGTGACCGAGGTTGGCGTTGCGGCGAATCAGTGGCCAGACTTCGCGGCCGCGCTTTTGCAGCGACTGGGCGACGTTATGCGCGTGAGAGTTTAGGTGCCTTGCGGAATGCACGGCTCTAGCTTGCCGCTTCGGGCGCGGAAGGCAAGCGAACGACTACGCGTCGCCGAGCGTCAGGTGGAAGGCGTTGCTGACGCGCATGCTGTTGCTGAACACCGAAGCGTCGAGCACCGCGGACTGGATGTAGAACTCGAAGCCGTTCAGGGCAGGAGTTGCTGCTGGCAGGGTTACGGCTGTCCAGGTGACGCTTGTTGCCTGCGGGGCGATTACGCTGGCGATTAGTACATCCGGTGATACGTGCAAGTAGCAGTCGCTGGGGAGGCCGAGGTTGCTGAGCGGCAGCGTTGGGCTCTGTAGGCCGACGGTGCCGACGTGGAACAGGCTGGTTGCGGGCAGGTTGCTCGTCGTTGCGTTGAGTGGCGTTGCCGTTGCCACCATTACCGGTCGTTCGACGGTGAGTTCGAGCGGGATCTCATCGGTTGGGCTGGTGACGATTGCATTCGCGGGGGTCGCGGCGCTGATGTCGAAGGCTCCCGGATCACTGCTTGGGCCGCCCGGCGAATACCCAACCAGGAATGCTTCCGGGTTCGTCGCCGCGATCACTCCGAAGCGGATGGCGAAGTCCTGCGTGATCGTGTTGTAATCGAACTGTATGTCGTTCGGGTTGGTCGTGCCCCAACCGAATACGGCGTCGAAAGTCGTCCGTGTTTGGCCGGTGGTTGGGTCCTCTTCGTAGGACACGATTCCGCTGAGATTGGGCTGGAGATCGGTCCATGCGGCAATGGCACTGCTTGGGTTGTTGAGGAACAGGGCGGCCGTCGGCGACCACTGGTTGCTGTTGCCTGGACCCAAAGTGATCCATCCGTTGGATCCCACACTCAGTCCAAGTGTGCCTGTTGCGACCTGGCCATCGTCGGTCAACGCCAACGTCGTGGCTGACCCGATCGCGCCCGTTGGCAGGATGCCGACGCCTGGCGCCGATGTGACGACGTAGCTCGAACCGTTGAAGCTGCCGATGACGTTGGTGTTGCTAAGGTCGAATGCAGCTGGGCTCAATACTTCATAGAACGACCTGCTCGAGTTTGTGCAGCCATCTCCCTGACCTTCAAGTTGCGCGCACGAGCCATTCGCCGAGTAGTGGACCGTCGTGTTGATCGTGCGCCCCTGAAACACTCCACCGGTGAATGGCGTGTGGCTTGCGCCACCTGCGTCGAGAGTCAATCCGCATTCGCTGTAGGTGAACGGGTATTGCGGGGCGTAGCGCATGTTCTGCGCAAGCACCATGGTCACGTCAAACACCGCGATGCCGATTGACGTGTTCGGTGGAATGAAGAACGGCGAATTGAGCACGCAAGGAGTCAGGGTTCCGAACGCGTTGGATGACAGGACTTGGCTAGTCGTTTCCAGCATCCATGCGCCGGCGTTCGTCTCGTTGCCGACATGGCCGCCAGGCGCCGTGTAGAAATGCATCGTGCCGCTGTTGCCTGCGGGAACGGTGAAGTTGAGGTCGAACTGCGTGATCGTGACCGCGCCGGACCCGGTGGTCAGGGTGAAATACATCGCGCCACCCGCCGCGGTGCTCACGCCGTTCATCCACTGCGTGCTCAGGGTTTGTTGTGCGGTGATGGAGGTGCAGGCCAACAAGACGGTCGTCAGGAATCGTAGGTGCACGGCAGGGGCGCTTCCATGTAGCGGAATCGGCTCACCAGGTTTTGGGACCGCGTGTTCGCATGGGCGCACAGAAGAGCATATCCGTTGCGAGAGTCCGCGGTGGGTTTGCTCAGCGTGCTCAGTGGAAAACTCTGCTACTGGGGCTTCATCGCGACTCGCTGTGTCGCGCCGTCGATGGCAGTGAAGCGAATCGCTCGCGACTCCTTCGTGCCGCGAAGCCAGATATGGTAGTGGCCAGGTGGCAGGCAGAGTTGAATCGGTTCCTTGGTGATTGGAATCGACCTGGCGACGTTGTGCCAATCTGCTTCGGCGACTTGCAGCCATCCTTCGTGTTGATCGCCTGTGTCCACGTGGACCACCTCGACCATCGCGGGCGCAACCGTGGTGACGTTTATTGTTTGGTGTCCACCCATGTGTTTCACGGTCATCGCGGCGACGCGTGCTCCAGAGACTCGCAGTCGGCACGAGCCTGTAGGCAAGCCACGGAACATGAACGAGCCGTCAGCTGTGACCCGTGCGAGCCGTTGGTCTTCGCTACCGGTGACGTGAACACTGACGAGGTCGCCATCTGTCGCGCCGAGCACGCGGCCAGATAGCGTGTTGCTTGGAATGTGGATGGCGATGTTGTCGCTCGCGATCTTTCGAACGATCTTGCTCGGGCCAATCGGCACGCCTTAGTGCTTCCCAAGTGCGGCCCAGGCATGGGCGTCGCACCTTGCACATGGGGCGTGGTTGCCGAGGTAGAGGTTGCAGTAACTGGAACGGTGCCTATTCGTTGCCCAGCAGAGTGCAGCCACGGCTCTATGCGTACCAATTTCTTCCGACCGCGTTGGCAAGCAGGTTCGCCGGCGGCCGCAATGCTCAGGCCTACAGGCTAGGCCGTGGCAAAGGGGGGCCGGCGCATGGCGCCCCGCCGGCTACCGAGAAGCAGTTCCTCGGCACTGCCACGGAACGGCGGGTGGGGGCCTACCAGTTCCTCGCGGCTGTTGCGGCTTTGCGCGTGGCCTGCGATGCTACCGCGCTCGGTCTGCCCGCTGCCCCTCCAGCGGGAACCGTGCCGACGACTTGGTTCGAGCTGAGTTATCCCTTGCGGCTTGGCATGTCGCTGCATACCCAATGATTGAATTCATTCACGACCTGCAGAAGAAGCAGTTCGCACCGGTCGCTCCGACGGTGTCTCCCCATTGGCAGAGCTTTGCCATCATGTTGGGGCTGGCGATGTTGGTGTACCTGCCAGCAGCGCTCGGCGCCGACCTGTTGATGTTCGACGACTTGTTCTACTTCGGACCGGAGAACCCCGAGTTCAAAGAAGGCTTCCGCGCGGTTGCGACGCAGCCAATCGCGAACGCCTATCTGCCGGTCGCGCACCTGTCGTTGTGGTTTGACTACAAGCTCGGTGAGGGTTCGTCGTTCTTGCCGCACATGCACGCGCTCTTGCTGCACGGACTTGTTGGCGTGATGTTGGCGCGCTTGCTGTTGCAACTCGGCGTGTCGCGCACCGTCGCGCACATTGCCGCGGCGTTGTTCATCGTGCATCCGAGTCTTTGTGAATCGGTGGCGTGGGTGAGCAGTAGAAAATACGTGCTGTCCGGTTTGTTCACGTTCGCGGCGCTCTATCAGACCGTGCGCTTTGCGCATTTGCCGTCCTTGTGGCGTGCCTGTTTGTTGGCCGTGTTGGCGGCGGCGGCGATGTTCAGCAATGCGACGTCGGTCGTCTTGCCACTGTTGTCAGTTGGCGTCGTGTTGTGGAGTCAAGGACCGCGCGCGAGATGGATTGCTCCCGCGGTGTTGTTCGCCGTGACGGTTCCGATCGCGCTCTACCATCAAAACGTCGCAGCGGCGCAAGGCACGTTGGTTGCCGCCGACGTGGCGGAGCGATTGCAGCAAGTGCCCGGTGCGTTCTGGCACTACTTGCACACGGCGGTGTGGCCGACCGAACTCAACGTTCTCTATCCGGAAATCGACACGCTCGCGGTGTTCTGTGAGCAGTGGTTGCCCGGAGTTGTCGCGATCAGCGTGTTTGCTGTGTGTGGCGTGGTCTTCTGGTTCTGGCGTTCGACACGCGTGATGGCGGCCGGTTTGTTGACCTTTGTGGTCGCGCTGTTGCCGTTCAACACCGCCTACCCGGCGTCCTCGATCGCCGCAGCCGATCGTTACCTCTACCTCGCTGTTCCTGGCTTGGCGCTAGCGATCGTTGCGTTGACGGCACTCGTGCATCGGCGCGGACCGTGGCTGGCGGCGGCATTGGCGTTGCCGTTGATTTGGCTCGGAGGCAGTCGCGCGCACGACTTCCAAGACGAAGTGACACTGTGGCAGGCGAGCCTCTCGGTGGACGAAGCGAATGCCGTGGCGCACTACAACTGCGGCATGGCCATTCTGAATCGGGCCACCTTGGGGCGTCGCGACCCGCCCTACGATGTCTTCGAACGCCACATGCAGGCAGCGATCACGTCGGCGCGCATTCCGATCCATGAACTGAGTGCACGCCGACAATTGCTGCCGTTGCAAATGTCGCGCGCGGACTACAAGGACGCGGCTGCCAATGCGATGGCCGCCATTGCATCTGCGGAGGCGCAGCTTGAGCAAGAGACCGCCGCGCCGCGCATCGCGCTCGCATCGGAGAACTTGTTGCAGATCCGGATCGCCGCGTTCGAGCCGTTGCAAC
>JBNMND010000074.1:0-20498 GCA_051274975.1 Planctomycetota bacterium
GGGTGCAGCTTCTGATGCACCGAGCGCAGTCGTTCGTGATCGACGTGCGTGTAGACTTGCGTCGTCTGCAGCGACGCGTGCCCGAGCATCTCTTGCACCGAGCGCAGATCGGCGCCGCCGGCGACCAAATGCGTGGCGAACGAGTGGCGCAGCGCGTGCGGCGAGCAGGCCATCGTCAGGCCGGCGTCGTCGGCGGCCTGCTTGACGATCTGGTAGATGCGAACCCGATCGAGTGGCCTGCCGGTGCGCGATAAGAACAGCACGTCGCCCGGATCGCGTAGCGCGCGCGTGCGAAGCTTTGGGCGCACGGCCGTGCGGTAGCGTTCGACCCAGGCGAGCGCGATGTCGGCGATCGGCACCAGGCGCTCCTTATTGCCCTTGCCGAACGCCCGCACCAGCCGGTGCTCCTCGACGATGCTGGTCGTGCGCAAGCCCAGCACCTCGCTGACGCGGCAGCCCGTCGCGTAGAGAACGTGCAGAATCGCCAGGTCGCGCACGCACAGGTCGGTGGTTGGGTCCCGGTCGAGAAGTTTGGCGATATTTCTGCGGCTGAGCACCTTGGGCAGCTTTTGTTCGAGCTTGGGGCCGAGCAGTCCCTCGGTGACATCCCCGTCGACTTCACCCTCGGCGTGCAAGAATCGGTAGAAGCCGCGGATCGCCGCAGCGGCGCGGGCGACCGAAGCGGGCGCGTGGCTCTGCTGGAGTTGCCCCAGGTGGCGATCGATCTGTTCCCGGCCCGGGAGGGTCTTCTCGGCCCGCAGCAGCCGTTCTAGGTCATTTCGGTAGGCCGCGACCGTGTTGCGAGACACCTGCAGCTCGGCGCCGAGGTGGACCAAGAAGTCCGCCATCGCCTGTTGCGGTGATCCGCCTGGCTTTTCTCGGCTGACCGCATCGGTTCGCATGGCCGCATTCTCCAGGCAATCCCGGCTTATCGCAAAGGAAGAAGAAGTAGGAGGCGCGGTTGCCTTGACGGCTTCGCAAGTGCTCCGTATCGTCCTCGCCCCTTCGTCGTGGGGTGGTCCCACGGAGGAGAAGTAGTCCTGATAATCCAACGGCTGACCGAACAGCGGTAGCCACAGCATCATGTCAAAGCCGACGAAGCCCGAGCTGACCAAGTACCGGAAAGTCCTGAAGCAGCAACTAGCCACGCTGAAGGGCGATGTTGGGTCCATGCGCGACGAAGCACTTCGCGCGTCCGATCAGGATGCCTCAGTCGACCACTTGGCCGACCAGGGCACCGACAACTACGACCAAGGCTTCATGCTTGGCCTGATCGAGAACGAAGAAGAGACGATCAAGCTCATCGAGGAAGCCGTCGACCGCATCGATGGGGAGGGTGACTGGGACTACGGCGAGTGCCCGCTCTGTGTCGAGTCGGCGGAAGAAGCCAAGGCCAAGACCGGCAAGAAGGCGACCAAGAAGGTCGACGCTTGGATCCCGAAGGCTCGCCTCGAGTACCTGCCTTGGGCGCGCTACTGCGTGCAGCATCAAGAAACCGAAGAGCGCAACCGCGAAAGCGCGTGAGTTCTTCCGCCGAATCCTCGGACGGCAAGGCTGTTGGTGTCGAACTGACGCCGGCTGCCGAACCGAAGGGTTTCGGCGGCAAGCTGCTGTTCTGGCTGCCGTGGCCGATCCTGGTCGTTGCTGATCTGTGGAGCAAGCACGCCGTGTTTGCCTTCATGTATCAGGAGGGCGTCCCCGAAGTGCGTGTGGATCCGCACGTGGTGTTCTCGGGCTCGGTCAACTTCGAGCTCGTGACCTGGGGCAACACCGGCACGGTCTGGGGGCTGTTTCAGGACGGTACCGTCGTATTGATGGTGCTGCGCTGCTTCGCGCTAATCGGCCTATTGTGGTTCGTGCGCACTACGTCGCGCAGTGCCCGCTTGCAGCTGACCGTGCTGAGCCTCGTGTTCGCCGGGGCCGTCGGCAACCTCTACGACAACTTCGTCCGAGCCGATCGCTCGGTGCGGGACTTCCTGCACTTCTCCGGCGACTGGCCATGGAAGTGGGACTTCCCGGCCTTCAACGTTGCCGACTCCTGCATCACGGTGGGCGCGATCGGCTTGTTTGTGCTGTTGTGGCGTGAGGACCGTTCCCAGAGCAGTCGTGACGGCAAGAATGCTCCCATCAAGGGTGATCCGGCAAAGGACACCCCTTCAAACGACACGAAGGTATCCTAAAAACTCGCACCGTTCGCTCCGGTTGCCCCCCTCCTGAATCCGATCGAATGACTGTGCTAGAAACCAACCTTGCAAGCCTAGAGCTCGACAACCCGGTGCTCAGCGCCTCGGGTACGTTCGGGTCTGGTTGGGAAGGGCGGCAGTTCTCGGATCTCGGTACGATCGGCGGCCTGGTCAGCAAGACGGTGACCCTCAAGCCGCGCCACGGCAATCGGCCGCCGCGCATCCTTGAGACGCCTTCGGGCATGCTGAACGCGATTGGGCTCGAGAATAAGGGCGCAGAGGTGTTTTTGCGCGACTCCTTGCCGCGCATGCAAGAACTGGCCGCGAGTGGCCAGAAGGACGGTCGTCGGGGGCCGCGTGTCATCGTCAATCTCGGTGGCAGCACCGCAGAGTTGATCGAGTTGACCAAGCGCTTCTGTGCGGCCGGCGTCGATGCCCTGGAGATCAACCTGTCGTGCCCGAACGTCGCGCACGGCACGCGTTCGTCAACTGACCCGGTGCTGACCGAAGAAGTCATCGCAGCGGTAAAGGCTGTGGCGACGGTGCCGGTGTTCGCCAAGCTGACTCCGAACATCGCCGACGTCGTGCCGATCGCTGCTGCCGCGCAACGCGGTGGTGCGGACGCCGTGACCTTGATCAACACGCTGGTCGGCATGGCAGTCGATTGGCGGCGCAAGAAGCCGGTGCTCGGCAACACCACTGGCGGCCTGTCTGGGCCGGCGATCAAGCCGGTCGCGCTGCGTATCGTCTATCAAGTTCGTGCCGCGCTGCCTGACCTGCCGATTCTCGCAGTGGGTGGCGCACACTCGGCAGAGTGTGTTCTTGAATTTGTCTGCGCTGGCGCCAGTGCCGTGCAGTTCGGCACGTCACTGTTCTCCGATCCGACCTTGATGATGAGCGTGGTCAACGACCTGCGTGATCGTCTGGGCGAAGCCGGCACCAGCATCCGCGAACTGCGCAGTGCCATGCATCAAAGCGCCGCAGCCAACTCTGGAGGCGTCGCCCGATGAGGTTGCCGGCGCTGACAGAGCAGATGGTCGACAAAGCCGTCTCTATCTATCAAGACCTTGCCTATGGCACGGTCGTGCCAAAGAAGCGCGCGCAGCCAGCCGGTGACGGCGAAGGCGTGCTCGGCATGTTCCACAAGGAGCACGTCGAGAAGGTGCCGGGTCACACCTGCAGTCGTTACAGTATGCGACTTGGCAATCGCAACTATCCGTTCATGAAGCTGCTGCTGCAGGAGCATCTGATCGCGGGCGAGTTCTTCTTCGGAGTCGACACCCACGACCAGATGGAGATCGGGCCGAAGTTCCCCGATTACGAGCAGTGGATGGCGGTGCGCAAGTTCAACGTCGAGTTAAAGCGGCGCATCGAAGAGAGCTTTGAACAGGCTGGCTTGGATACCGCCGCGGTGGTGCGTCGCTTGGTCGTCGAGCAGTGTGGCGACCAAGGCAAGCCGTGCCGCGGCCTGGTACTGATTGTCGATGACGAGGAGGATCTGGCCGCCGCCGTCGAAGTGCTGGTCAAGCGCAGCGGCTTCCGCACCTGCACCGTGCACGATGGCAAGAGTGGCGTCGTCGCCACCCGCGAGCTACTGCCGGACCTCGTGCTGCTCGATTACGAACTACCGGAACTCGATGGCCTCAAGGTCATTGAGGAGTTGCGTGGCGACGAACTGACCCGCGACATCCCGATCCTGCTCAACAGCGCCGCGCGCATGAGCATGGCCAATATCCAAAAAGCGGACGGCTTCCTCAGCAAGCCGTTCCCTGAGAGCTTGCTCAACGAGATGATTGATCGCGTGCTCAACAAGCGCAATCGATCACGCGATGGCGACATGAAGTCGCCAGCAGTGAAGTCCTCAGCAGCAACGACACGAACGCCTGCCTCGAACGGCGATGGTGGCGGAGGGGCTGCGTCGTGACCGAACGCCAAAAGAACGTGCCCGCTCCACGCGCCACCGGCTTTGCGTCGGCGGTGTTGTTGGTGGTGTTGCTGGCAACCAGTGGCTGGCCGTGCGAAGCACACGCGCTGGTCGACAACACCTACGTCACTAGTTGTGAGAGCAGCCAGACCGAAGTCGGTCGTGTGGTTGCTGGCAGCCGGCCGTGTGCAGACCCAGAAGTGGTGCGCGTATGCGCCCAGTTGCCGCGCGTTCGATCGCGTGCGCAGCGCGTCGATAGTTGGGGCTTGCCGCCAGCGCGTGCGCCGACCGCCTAGCAAGAGAGTCGTGCATTCCTTCGCTGCGATTGTGATCTGACCAACGGTCAGGCTCATCCAGCGAGACCCTCTTGATCGCCGCGCCGCGTGCGATCAGGCATCGGCTTCCTAGAGCCGTTGCTGCTACCTCCCACAACATATTCGTCTGCTATGAAACTCGATTTTGGTTCTATCCCCACCCGCATTGGCAAAGCCTTGCAGGGTGTCTTTGGCTCCGCGAACAAGCGCGCGCTGACTCCATACAATCCGATCATCAAGGCGGTCAACGATCTCGGGGACTGGGCCAAGGACCTGTCGCAAGAACAGATCCAAGGCGAAGTCGTTGAGATGAAGAAGCTGGTGCAGGAGGGCGCGCTGACGCTCGACGATGCCATGCCGAAGATGTTCGCCCTGACGCGTGAGGCTGCGACCCGCTCGATGGGCTTGCGTCACTTCGACATGCAGCTGCTCGGTGGCGCTGTCTTGCATCAAGGCAAGATCGCCGAGATGTCGACTGGCGAAGGTAAGACGCTGGTGGCAACGCTGGCGGCAGCGCTCAACGCGCTAAGTGGCAAGGGCGTCTACATCGTCACGGTCAACGATTACCTGGCCAAGCGTGACCGCGATTGGATGGCACCCGTCTTCGAATACCTCGGCCTGAAGGTTGGAGCGGTGCAAGGCAACATGCCGCCGCAATCTCGCCAAGAAGAATACGACTGCGACATCACCTACGGCACGAACAACGAGTTCGGCTTCGACTACCT
The DNA here is from genome assembly GCA_051274975.1 of Planctomycetota bacterium. Classification (GTDB taxonomy): domain Bacteria; phylum Planctomycetota; class UBA1135; order UBA1135; family UBA2386. Next base: position 5,147 of record JBNMND010000074.1, read on the forward strand.
CCGCGACAACATGAAGTGGAAGGTCGAGGACCAGGTGCAGAAGAGCCTGAGCTTCGCCATCGTCGATGAAGTCGACTCGATCCTCGTCGATGAAGCGCGTACGCCGCTGATCATCTCTGGTGAAGGCGAAGGCACGACGGATCGCTTCGTCATGGCCGACCGCATCGCGCGTCAGCTGAAGGAAGACGAGCACTTCGAGGTCAAGCTCAAGGAGCAGCAGTGCATTCTCAACGAGGACGGCATTGCTCGCTCTGAGAAGCTTGTTGGCGTCGACAGCTTCTACTCGGATCCGGCACACATGGAGTGGCCGCACTTGCTCGAGACGGCGCTGCGCGCGCACCACGTCTACGAGAAGGACAAGAACTACGTCGTCGTCGAGGGCAAGACCCCGGACGGTCAGCCGGAAGCGCCGGAAGTCGTCATCGTCGACGAGTTCACCGGTCGCTTGATGCCGGGACGTCGTTGGAGTGACGGCCTGCACCAGTGTGTTGAGGCCAAGGAAGGCCTGCCGCCGCGTGAGGAGAACCGCACGCTGGCGACGATCACGCTGCAGAACTACTTCCGCATGTTCGACAAGTTGGCCGGCATGACTGGCACGGCGATGACCGAAGCGGCCGAGTTCTCGCGCATCTACGGCCTCGATGTCGTGCAGGTGCCGACCAACCGTCCGAACACGCGTATCGACATCAACGACCAGATCTACCTGGACGAAAAGAGCAAGCTCGATGCGATCGTCGATGAGATTAACGTCGAGTGTCGGAACGGCCGTCCCGTGCTGCTTGGCACGACGTCGATCGCCAAATCGGAGACCATCTCCGAGGCTCTGAAGGCTGCCGGCATCGAGCACAACGTGCTCAACGCCAAGCAGCACGAGCGCGAAGCCGAGATCATCACCCAGGCTGGTCGTAAGGGCGCCATCACCGTTGCGACCAACATGGCTGGCCGTGGCACCGACATCGTGCTCGGCGGTAAGCCCGACGCGTTGTGGGAAGCACAGTGCAAGCAGCAGGGGCTCGAAGCGGACTCGGTCGAAGCGAAGCAGTTGCTCGAAGAACTGTTGGCTCGGTGCAAGGCGGAGCAGCAAGAGGTGCTAGCTCTTGGCGGTCTCTACGTGCTCGGCACCGAGCGCCACGAAGCCCGCCGTATCGACAACCAGTTGCGCGGCCGTTGTGGTCGTCAAGGCGACCCGGGGCAGACCAAGTTCTTCCTCAGCTTCGATGACGACCTGATGCGCATTTTCGCGCGCGATTGGGTTCGCACGATGATGGAGCGCATGGGCTTGAAGTCCGGCGAAGTGATCGATAGCCCGATGGTGTCGCGCGGTATTGCCAAGGCCCAGAAGAAGGTTGAGGCGCGCAACTTCGACGTGCGTAAGCATCTCATCGAGTACGACGAGGTGATGGATAAGCAGCGCAAGTTTATCTACACGCAGCGCCAGGACGCACTCGAGTACAAGGGCCTGCGCGACAAGGTGCTCGGCATGTTCGAGGAAGTGCTCGAGCCGATTGTCAGCACCTACTCAGTCGATAAGGATAAGCCGATCGACTACGAAGAGATCCGCAAGTGGGTCTTCCATCGTGTTGACGACGGCTTGGACCTGACCGGCTTGGAGGATGCGCCGCGCGAAACGATCTTCCAGTGGATCATGGAGCGCATTGAGAAGCTTCACGACGTGCGCGCCGAGCTCTACGGCGACGACTGGGACGGCGTGCAGCGCTTCCTGATTCTCGAGACCATCGACAACAAGTGGAAGGACCACCTGTATGCGATGGACGTGCTCAAGCAAGGTGTTGGCCTGCGTAGCTACGCGCAGATCGATCCGAAGAACGAGTACAAGAAGGAAGGCTTCGAAAAGTTCGGCCAACTCAAGATCGAGGTCGCTGACCACATCTGCAGCTTCATCTATAAGGAAGAGGCGACCAATACGATCCGCGACGTCGTCACCGGCAAGATGCAATCGCAGCAGCAACAGCAACCGCAGCAGCAGCAAATGCCGCAGTCGCCGGAAGAGCTGCAAGCGCTGTTCGAGCAGTTGATCGAAGCCGGCAAGGTGCCGCAGGAGATCATCGATCGCATGGACAGCGGCGAGAAGTTCCAGCTGCGCGCGACGCCGCAGGGACTTCAATTGCAGCAGATGGATGCCGACAACTCGCACATCGGTTCGGCCAACCCCGGTGCGGCTCCGGCCGCTCCGGCGCAAGTGCCGCCGTCGCCGGCGCAGCGTCTGGCTCCGGCCCGTGCGATGCCGCGGCCACCGCAGCTGCAACCTCAAGCGAACCCTTTGCCCGTCAGCAAGCGTGCTCCGGGTACTCCGAAGCCGGGTCGCAATGATTCGTGTCCTTGCGGTTCGGGCGTGAAGTACAAAAAGTGCTGCGCGCCACACTTCGATTAATGCCTGTAAACCCAGACCCTAGCAACCCCGGCAACGGCGCATCAGATTCAGGTGCCGGCGAGATGCAGCCCAACCAGGCTGCGTCCGCAATGCCGGCGATGCCACTTCCGCGCAGCGGCATGCGCGGTTGGTTGACGATGGGGATCTACCAGCCGCTGTTCTTGCTGGCGTTCTTGCTCTACAGCCCTGTGTTGCTGTGGCGGGGCATGTTCTCGCGCAAGGCGCAGAGCAGCCAGATGCGCGAACGCATGGGCTTCGTGCCGCGGCTGGCTGGCACGCGGCCGTTGGTTTGGATCCACGGCGTCTCGGTGGGTGAGGTAAAGGCCGCGAGCAACTTCGTTGCCCAGCTGCAGAAGCTGCGACCCGACCTCGACCTGGTGATCTCGACGACGACGCCGAACGGCCGTCTGGTCGCGCATCAGGAATACCCCGACCTGCCGGTCGTGACCTACCCGTTGGACCTCGCCAACTTCCCCGGCCGGGCGCTGTCGCGGTTGCGACCACAGTGCGTGCTGCTGATGGAGCTCGAGATCTGGCCGAACTTCTTGCAGGCCGCGCGCAAGCGGGACATTCCTGTTGCCGTCATCAATGGGCGCATCAGCGAACGCACCTTCAAGGGTTATCGCATGGCCCGCGGCTTGTTGCCGCAGCTGGACTTGATCAGCAAATACTGCGTGCAGGACCGCGCCTACCAGCGACGGCTGCTCGACCTCGGCGTCGATCGTGCCCGGGTCTTCGTCACTGGCAACATGAAATACGACAGCGTCGACATGGGCCAACACGCGGAAGCGGCAGCCCAGCTTCGGCCGTGGTTGTCACCCGCCGGAGAACGCGTTCTGGTGACCGGTTCGACGCACGATGACGAAGAATCGGTCGTGCTCGAGGTCGTCAAGTCCATCCGCGACCGTGCGTCGCTTGGTGTGCGCGTCGTCTTGGTGCCGCGCCATCCTGAGCGCTCGGCGGCGATCTGTGAGATGGTGCAGCAGAAGGGATTGGCGTTCGTTCGCTGGAGTGACGCTGCCGAAACCTTGCCGCCGCTACCCGCAGAGGCCGTGCTGGTGGTCGACACGATCGGCCAGTTGCAGCGCTTCTACGCCGCGTGTGATGTGGCTTTCGTCGGCGGCAGCCTGATTCCGCACGGTGGCCAGAACATGCTCGAGCCGGCGGCGCTGGGCCGGGCCACGCTGTTTGGCCCACATACGGCAAACTTCCGCCGGGACGTGGAGCTGCTGCTGGCTGCCGAAGCGGTCATCCAGGTCCGGGACCGCGCCGGTTTCGAGGTCGCACTCGAGCGCTTGCTGCGAGACGACGAACACTGCCGCCTGCTAGGGGAACGGGCCCGAGAGGTCATCACCGCCAACCAGGGCGCAACGGCGCGCACGCTGGACCTAGTGGTCGATCTGATCGGTTCCTAGCCTGCCCGCGGTGCCCAGTGGCGGGGCGCGTGCCTGAAATCAGGTGCCCCAGCGGTACTTTGCACAACGTCTGAAGACCGGTGGTCGACCGGATTCAGCGCTGTTGTTGCAGTTCCCTTTGAGTGGATCCGCTGGATTCGCTACCGTGCCGCCGATGAATTGCCCGTGCACGAGTAGTCAGACCTACGCCGAATGTTGTGAACCCCTGATCAAACAGGAGCAGCAGGCGAAGACGGCCGAGCAGTTGATGCGTTCGCGCTACAGCGCCTACGCCCTTGGCCACGTCGATTGGATCATCGAGAGTCAGTCGCCCGACGGCCGTGCTCACGTCGACCGCAAGGCGACCGAAGAGTGGTCGAAGCGCGCCGACTGGCACAAGATGGAGATCCTCGATCTGCAAGATGGCAAGGAAGGCGACACCGAAGGCTTCGTCGACTTTAAGGCCTACTACACGATCGCCGGCGAAGACATCGAGCACCACGAAGTCGCGAGCTTCCGTAAGGAAGACGGCGTCTGGTACTTCGTTGATGGCGTCGAAGTGAAGCCGCGCCCGTTCAAGCACCTCGACAAGAAGGTCGGGCCGAACGAGAAGTGCCCTTGCGGCAGCGACAAGAAGTACAAGAAGTGCTGCGGTAAGCCTGGCGCTGTGGTCTAGGCAGTCGAAGTCTCAGGTCCGCAGTGTTCAGGTCCGCAGTGACTTGGGCCAGCCGTCGATCAACGAGTGGCGCGGCGCAAGCCCATCGTGATGACGAGCGTGGCGGCGAGGATCTCGACTCCTCCCGCAACAGCGAACGCCAAGGCGTAGCCGTTGCCGCTCGGGTCCGATGAGGTGCTGTCTGCACCCATCGCCACCAACTTGCCGCACACGAGTGGCCCGACCAAGAACCCTAGCGAACCCGCGGTGTGAAACGCCGCGATGGCGGTGCTGCGGCCGATGCCTGGGGTTCGGTCGAGCAACCACAGCAGGGTTGGGATGAACATGATCGCGGACGAGATGCCGCAAATCGGCATGATGATCCACAGGCTGTCTACTGGTGCGATGCCGACCAGCGCGACGCCCAGGCCATAGATAAGGCTGCCGATCGCGACCAGGCGCATGCGCGACCAACGTTCGGCGAGTCGGCCGCACGGATAGGAGAGCAGCGCGAAAGGAAACAGGAAGGCGCCGAGTAACTTGCCGATCGTTGGCGCGTCGACGTCGTGCGCCGACGCAAGCATCAGCGGGAAACCGGCGGTGAAGAAGCCGACCGTGAAGCGGTCCAAGAACGCGAGCAACAACGGCGCGCGCAAGCCGGGTTCTCGACGAACGGCTTGCAGCATCTCGCGATACCCGTGCTCCTTTGCACTGCGCGCGTCGCGCGGGAGCAACCAGACCGCTGCGACGAACGCGATGGCCAGCAGATACGACGCCCAGTGCAGCGTCATCTCGGGCTGCAGTTTGCCGAGCATGCCACCGATCGCGGCGCCGGCGGCAACGCCAAAGGTCAAGCCAGCACCAACGGCGCCTAGAGCGCGGCCTCGCCGTTCTTTGGCGGTGTCGGCAACCAAACTCATCAACAGCGTCAGGGCGCCGATGTGCATCGCGCCTTCGAGCATGCGCAGCGCTAAGAACGTCGTGTAGTCCGTCGCGTGCGTCATCGACTGCATTAAGACCGCGTCGAGCAGCAGCGCCCAAAGGCACAGCTTACGCCGCCTGCCGGTGCGGTCGACGTAGAGGCCGACGAGCGGGGTGGCGATCAGCGCGCCGATCATGTTGGCGACCATGAACAGCGTCGCTAGCGACGCCGAAACCTGGAAGCGCTCGACGATCAGGCCTTTGAGCACCGGCACCGGCAAGGTCTCCGGCACCATCAGCAAGAACGTCAGCGCCCCGAGCGCGCCAATGCGCGCATGGCTGAGACCATGGTTGCTGCTCGCTGTTTCGTGCTCAGGGGTCGCGTTACTGCTCAGGTGATTGCTCCGCGGCCAACCGCCAGTTGCCACCGTCGTTCTGTGCACGGCCCTCTTCTTCGAGTTTCTGAAGGCCGGCTAATAGGGATCGCACCGCGAATGGGAACAGGCGTGGATCGGCGTCCCAGTAGACCTTGGGCAAGAGTTCGTCGATCGTGCCGGGCACTTCGCCGAGCACCTTGAGCAACGTGGCTTCGCGTTGGCGGCGGTGGCGAATGTATTTCTGCACGACGCGTTGACCGTTGCGAACGGCTGGGCCGTGGGCTGGGTAGAGCGTCGTCATCTCAAGTTGCGAGATGCGATCCAGGCTAGCCAGATACGTCGCCAGGTGACCTTCCGGTGGGTCGATGATGATTGTGCTGATCGTCGACATCATGTCGCCTGCCAGCATCGCGCCGTAGCGCGACTCACGGAAGCACAGGTGCCCTTGGTCGTGGCCCGGCGTGAAGATGGCTTCGAGCTCCCAGCCAGGCTTGCCGTCGGGCGAAGTGCCGAGCGCGATGCGGCCACCGTCGGCAATGGCATCGCCGCGCGGGATGTGTTCGTCGATGCGATCGAGAGTGTGGGGGTGCCCGAATGCTTTGAGTTCGCGCGCCCTGCACAGCGCGAGCACACCACCGACGTGGTCGGGATGATGGTGGGTGAGCAGCACGCCCTTGAGTTGTTGGCCACTGCTCGTGAGTTCGTCCAACAAGTTGAGCAGCCGTTGTTGCTCCATAGGGTCCGGCGAACCGGGATCGACAATCCACAGTTCTTCGTGGCCGACGATGTAGCAGTTGGTCGTGGTTGCCGGAGGCAGCGTTGGCGTGCGCAGGGGCGCCAACACGATGCCCGGCGAGAAGCGAACCTTGTGAAGGTCGCCGTTCCGGTAGCCAACCGTGGTGGTTTCGATCTCACGCGCGAACTGTTCGAAGTCGTTCGCCGCGGCCAGATGTTCGAGCAGGATCACGACTGGTGGCACCAGCAGCAGTTCGCCTTTTCGCCATGCGGCGAGCGCATTTTGTGGTGACCAGAAACGACCGTCGGTGAGCTCGCCGGGCCAGATGTCGGGCGCAAGGTCGCCGGCCTCATCCACCCCGGTGCCCGAGGCGCACTGTTCGACGGGCACATGGAAGAAGACGGTGTCGTAGCGAACCGGCGCGAATGCTGGGGTCTCAATGCGGCATAGGCTGCGCAACGCGTCGGGCGGGTTCGTATTCGCGATGATGCTTGGCCAAGGCGAGATTGGCTTGTCCTTGCCGTCGCCCTTCTTCTTGGCCATGCGCGCTTCGTGGTCCAACAGCGCCGTGCGATGCGGTTTCAGCGCGGCCGGTTCGCCGCGCCCATCTGGAAGTTGGCGGAGCATCAGGCCGAGTTCTTCGAACAATTCGCGGTCGGCGCAAACCTGCAAGGCGTTGGCTTCGTCCACCGCGGCGTTGCCGGTTGTCGCATTGGCAGCTAGGTCCTCGGTCGCGATGGTGCCGCCGGGCATCGCCCAGTAGCCGCCAAAGAACCGCAACTGGGCAGCTCGTTCGGCGAGGTATACTGTGAGATCGCGGCCTTGGCCACGGGTGATCATCAGGGCTGCGGCCGTTCGTCTGCTCATGCGCGAAGCCGCAGCGTAGCGACTTCACCCGGCCAGCGCGAACCTGACTCATGCCTGGAATTGGCTGACTCTGGCCACAACCGCGATGGCCACAACCGCGATGGCACAAGAGCGATGGCCACAAGAGCGATGGGTAGTATGCTGCGCCCGTCGCAGCGCCTGGTGCGCATCCCAGCTGAGCAACGCAACATGGTATCCACAGAGAGTCGAGGCTCGCAGGCCGATCGCACCCGTGCTTCGATTGCGTGGGAATGGCTACTGGCTGCTTTGGTTGGTTCTGGCCTGTTGCTGTTGAGCAACCTGGTCGTGCCGCCGGCGGATGCGCCGTTCCCCGGACATGGCGTGCGCTTCGCCGCCATGGCGCAGGACCCGTTTGCCTTCGCTGGCGAGTTTCCGCAACGCATCTTGTGGCCGGTTCTTGCCTGGCTGTTTGCTCAGGTGGGGGTTGGCACGGTCGCCTTCTCGGGCGTCTGCAACGGGGCGCTGCTCGCCGTCGTGTTCTGGTTTGCGCGGCGTCGTACCGGGTCGTTGGTCTCGGCATTGCTGGTTGCCTGTGCGATCGCAGCCAGTGGCGTGGTCTTGGTCTACAAGCCGATGATGTGTTTCTCCGACACACTCAATCTGCTGTTGCTGGTCTTGCTGATCCACTTCGCCGACCGAGCCAAGGTGTTCTGGCCGCTGGTTGTGTTGACGGCATTCAGTCACGAACTGGTGTTCTTCTTCACGCCGTGGCTCATCTACCTGCGAGTCAGAAACGGTGGTCGCTTGTGGCCGGAGGTCGGCCTGTGGGGCATCAGCGTCGGCATCTATGGCACCTTCCGTATCGTGCTCAAGCTGCTCGAACTGACCGGCCCTTACGATGCGGCCTACTACTTCAATCACGCGATCTGGGTGCCGTGGGGCTTGCCGGCGATCTGGATGTTGTGGGGCTTCGTGGTCTTGGTGGAGTTTGGTCCGTTGTTGATCGGCATGTTCTTCGCTGGCCGACGCGGCGAGCTTGCCAAGCCTTCCGGCATGGGCGGGCGATGGTGGCCGTGGCTGTACTTCCCAAGCTTGCTGGCGTTGATGCTGCTCGCGTACGACGTGATGCGGTTCGCGCCATTGGTGTTCCCGCCGGTGTTGCTCGGGTTGGTGGCCTTGGTGATTAGCACTCGTGGTCGCGGCATTTTGGCGGCGATCCTCGTGGTGCAAGTCGCCTCCTACGTTTGGTTGCATCCGATCGCCAGTGAGCAAGGTGGGCGCCACTTCACTGAAGTTTCGCAGTTGGTGTTTACCAAGTTAGAGCTGTTGGGCTCGCGCACCCCGGGCGACGCGTGGACCTTTACCTCGGTGCTATTGGAGCACTACTGGCATTACGCATTGGCGGCATTGCTGGCACTTGTCGCGATTGTGTTGGTGGGGCGTCTGCTTGCTGGCAGTCGCTATGATTCGGGCGAACCGTCCGAACACCACTGACACGAACGATGACCCGCACCTGCTTCTCCACGCTTTCCCTGCCACTGCTGCTTGCTGCTCTGCCGCTCAGCGTGCTGTCGGCTCAGAACACTGGCGCAACGTTTGACCCCACCGTCGACGGCTACATCGAAGTGCCGTACTCGGATCAGGTCGTGCCCCAGAGCGGCATCACCGTGGAGGCTTGGTTCACCTACGACGAGACGACGCTGCCAACCGGTTGGCGCTTCCCGACGATCGTGCGCCAGGGTATTGGCGCGGCCGGCGAGAACATCATGCTGCGGGTCGACGCGGACAACAATAACCAACGCGAGCTGCGTTGGGCCGTCGCGACCGCCGCGGGCAATCTGACGGTCAACTACCTGTTCCAGCCTGGTGAGTTCCTCGTCTGGACGCACGTCGCGGGTACCTATGATGGCGCAACGATCGCGATGTACATTAATGGCGTGCAGGTCGCGTCGGCTCCCGGTAACGGACTGCCGATTCGCGATGTCGCTGACGTGTTCCGCATCGGCAAGGGCTCGGACGTCGCGACGCCGATCGAAGTCTGGAATGGCGAACTCGACGAAGTGCGCCTGTGGCCGTTCGCGCGCAGTGCTGAGGACATCCAGAAGACCATGAACATGGAGCTTGTGTCGGTGCCCGGCTACGTCTCGACCTGGAACCTCAACAATAACTTTGTCGACACCAGTGGTGCCGAGCACGCGACTAGTTTTGGTCAGGTGACGTTCAGTGCGAATCCATTGGCGTTGACCCCGAACGTGCTCGAGTTTGGTATCCAGCAAGGAGCCAGCACGCCCGGTTGCGACGGTGACCTGATCCTGTCGATGAGCGGGCCGTCGGTCGCCAGCTACAGCGACTACCGCATCGTCTGCACGCGCATTCCGCCCAACTCGGTGACGTTGTGGGGAGCTTCCGGCAACACGTTGCCCAGCCCGTTGCCGTTGCTCGGTATCGACGTCTGGGTCTCACCGATCAACTTGGTCGCGGTCAGCGGTATGTCGAACGCCCTCGGCATGAGCGATCTCAACTTGGCGATTCCGGCGGGCATCTCTGGCTTCACGTTCGCGATCCAGTGCGTCGCATTCGATACGTGTGGCCCGCAAGGCTTCACGGCTTCGGATGCCGAAGTGATCGTGATCCAGTAAGTCGCTACGGCCGCCTACGCGTTTGGATCCGCCAGGTCCGCGGGCAGCTTGCCGCGAATCAAACACAGCGCTTCGCCGTCACCCTTGCCGCGCATGTGCACCATCGCGCGGTAGGCGCTCAGGCCAGCCAGGCTTCGGTCGAACTGCACGTAGTGGATCTGGCTCTTGTGCGCGAGCATCGCCTGCCGCTTCAGTTCGGCGGTCTCAGTGGTGTCGAGGATGACGTCCGGAATCATCGCGTTCCAGACTTCGTAGCCGAGTGCCAGGCAGTCGCTGCCTAGCTGGTCTAGTGCGCGGGTCACGACGATAAATAGCGCGTGGTGGTCGGGGTGCCCGTCCTTCTCCCATGGCATGTAGACAACGTCTGGGGCGAACTCGGTGATCGCTGTGACAGCCATCGCGGTCGCTCGTTGCAAGTCCGTTTCGCTGAGCACGTGGCCATCGGGAAAGCCCCAGTAGTGCGCGTCATCGATGCCGAGAATGGCGAGCCCGGCGAGCGATTCCTTGCGTCGCAACTCACCCACTTCGGCAGGATCGTTGTTGCCGTCGGGGTCGCCGTTGGTGCCGTCGGTCGTGACGATGACGCGCACGTGATCGCCTTGCTGGCGGTGGCGTGCGAGGGTGCCGCCGGGACCGGCGGCTTCGTCATCGGGGTGCGGTGCGAAGGCGAGCACGCGACCGGCGGGTGGGTTGCGCCACAGAACGGGCCTGGCTGGTAGTCCACTCATCGCGTCACTCCTGGCAGTGGTGGCGCCGCCTTGGGCACTAACTTTTGGAAGTCTTCGCCGAGCAAACTGGCGACGGTGCTGGCGATCATCGATTGCGTTGCGTGCACGTCCTTACGAATGCCGAGCGCTTCGGTGTCCGGGCCCATCACTGCCATCCAGATCTCTTCGGCACCAGCAACGTTCTTACCGTGATCGGTCCAATCGCGCGGCGTGCGACCGCGACCGTGGTCGACGGTCAGCACCAGTGTCGTCTTGTCCTTGTATTGCGGGTCTGCCTGCATCCATTGCCATAGATCGCGAACCATCGTGTCGTTGCGCTGCGCCATTTGCAGGTAGAGATCGTAGCGTCGGGCGTGTGCCCACTCGTCGGTCTCGCCAAACGCGACGTAGAGCACGCGTGGCTTCTTGACCATCAGGTATTCCTTGGCGCGGCCGAAGGTCAACGCGTCAAAGCTGAAACCGTTGTCCCAGTAGCGCGGCAACAGATCGACCATCTGCTGCAGTTCGTGTTTGCGCTGTGCGCTGGTCGCCACCGTGACCGGTTGCCATGCGACCTCGCACACAATGCCGCTGCGTTGCTTGTTGACGATGTGCTCGTGCACGTCCCAGCCGGCGAACGTCGCGATCTGGCCGCGATAGGCGGGCAGCGAGTTGAGATACTCGAGCACGTTGACGTTGGGGTTGGGGAACTTGTTGTTGCTCTGGATGCTCTCGTCGACGACGCCGCAGATCAGTTCTGAGTAACCCGGGTAGCTGAACTTCATCTTGTTGACGATGTTCGCTTTGGCGTTGCTGTCGGGGTCGCCGAACACCTGGCCTTGCTTGGCGATGACTTGCCAGAGAAACGGCATCAACACTTCGCGGCTCTTGAACTTGTCGCCGCGGGTGAAGCGCTTGCGGGTCGCGAGTAGATCCTTCACGCCGCCATCTTTGACGTTCATCATGCGGTTGTCGGCACCGCCGAAGACGTCCTGCCAGCGCAGACCATCGAGCGTCACCAGTAGCACGTTTTCCGTGCGGCGCTGACCCGGTAGTAGAACGGCCGTCGAGACCAAGGCGATGCAGACGAGTAGAAGCATGCGCATGGCTACATCGAACGCGGTTCTCGACTAGATCGCCAGACCTAGTGCGAGTGATCGTGCGGGTGTCGGGACAAGCACGCGTCGTGCGCCATTGGACCGACCTCTGCTGGGTCGTTTTCGTCGAAGTCGGGCACTGGTAGGTAGCGGTCGTGGGTGCTGATGCCCGCGATGATCGGCGTCGCACCATCAAGGGGCACGCCCGTCTCAATCGTCTCTGGCTGCCCGTGCGACAGTGCCTCGCCACCGGCGCCGGTAATCAACTGCACGATGGGGCGGCGGATGTCCTCGGTCTGATTGACGACCAAGGCTTCGGCGCCGTCCTGCATCTGCACGCGAGTGCCAATCGGGAACAAGCCAAGCGTCTTGGCGAAGCGCCGGAGCCATTGCGGGTCGAAGTCATTCTTGTCGCGGAACATGACCGCAAACGCTTCGATCGGATTGAGTGCGCGCTTGTAGGGCCGCACCGCCGTCAGTGCTTCGAACACATCACAGACGCGGATCAGTCGGCTGGTCGAACTCGGCGGCGTTGGCATCAAAGGCTCGGGGTAGCCGCCGCCGTCGGCGCCCATGTGGTGGCAGAACGCGGCGCCAATCGTGCGTGGATCGACGTTCTCGTGTTGCTCGATCAGGATCTGTGCGCCGAGTCGCGGATGTTTCGCCATCCACTGCCACTCTTCTTCGGTCAGGCGACCCTGCTTGAACAGGATCTCCTGCGGCACCTTGGACTTGCCGATGTCGTGCATCAACGCCGCGCTACCGATATGCACAAGTTGCTCGCGGTTGGCGCCCATTGCGCGCGCCACCTGCAGTGCCAGCAGCGCAACCCGGACCGAGTGACCAACGGTGAAGCGGTCGATGTCGTCCTTCATCGCCAACGCCAACAGCATGCTCGGTTCGTCGAAGTCGATGACCGCGCGTTCGACGGCGGTTGCGGTGACGTCGGCGGCGAGTTCGTGGTCGCTCTGGGCGAGGCGATGGTTCCGCTGGAGAGCGGCGGCGAGGTCTTGGTATTGGTTGAGCGCCCGACCTTGCTCGTCGAGGCCAATGCGGCGGTTGTCAGGGTCCGCCGGGTTCTGCAGAGTGACGCGAACGTGTTTGATGCCAAACGCGAGCAGGGTGGCTTCGCGATGGTTGCGATCGAGTGCTTCGAGGTTCTCGGGCAACAGCAACAGGTCGAACAATCGGTTGGCCTCAGCACCGTTCAGTCCGGGGTGGAACGACAACATCGCGATGTTGCGTTCGGCGCAGTGCTCAAGCAGCGGCCGGGCCTGCAGGCTCGGACCTAGAAGCGGTTGCCCGTCGTGGCAGAGTCTCAGCCCATCGACTTGCAGTTGCAGCGGCGGTTCGGCGCCTAGATCGTTTGCGAGCGTCAGGGTGGTGACGACTTCCTGCATCGCCTCGGTGACGAAGCGGTTGTCGCGCGCATGCAGCAAGCGATTGACTACGGCATTGACCAGCGCGTGGGCGAAGTCGATGACGGCGCTGCGCTGCAGTAGGCCAAGGGACTTGGCGCTCACAGTTGTTCGCGCTCCCCGTGACTCTCAATGATGACCGACGCCGCGATGGCGCTGCACAGTTCGGCGAGGCGGTCATGCGTGCCGTCGGCCACCTCTTCTTGCTCCTCACCTGACAGCTCCTGCAGGCACTGAATCAATGCCCTAGTCGCCTCGTGCAGGTCAGAGTTGGCGGCGACGGCGAAGTCTCGGTTCAGCAGGGCGCGCGATGCCTCTTGGGTTGCAGCGTCGCCGGTGGTGCAGGCGTCGATGAGCAGGCTCAGGTATTCGGCCGACACGCCGCCTTCGAGGTCGAGGTCCAGCTCGTGGTCGATGCTGGCGATCTGTTGCGGCAGCTTGGCCAGCTCATCTTCCGTGACCGTCTCGATCCGCATCTCTAGATGTTCGGCCGAGCTGTTCTTGGTAGGGCCGCCGCGTTTGGTTCGTGCAAGCAGTGCATCATTGCCTCGACGGATTCGGCCAGCCGAGCTTCGAGCATCGGATCGCACGCATCAAACATCGACGAAGGCAGCGAGGATGACCGCTTGACCTCGGTGCGTGCCGCGAGCTGCCATTGCGAGATGGCTTCTCGAAAGGCTGTGGGGTCTTCGGTTCGAAACTGTCCGGTCATCCACCGTGTTCATCGACCTTTGGCGGCACCCTAGTGAAGAGTCAGTAAGCGTCTTGCCCCGGGGACAACTGCACCCGACACTGCCCGCGATGGAACGCATTGCGATCGTTAGCGCCGTAAGAACCCCAATCGGCAAGTTTCTAGGGTCTCTGTCTCCGATGTCAGCGGTCGATCTCGGCGCTGCGGCTGTCTCAGCAGCACTGGCGAAGGCCTCTGTCGATGGCGCCGATGTTGATGAAGTGTACATGGGCCAAGCCCGCCAGCTCGGATCGGGACCCAACCCGGCCCGGCAAGTAGCGATAAAATCCGGCTGTGGCGAGCGCTCGGTCGCGACCACGATCAATAAAGCGTGCGGCAGCAGCCTGAAGGCGATCGACCTGGCGCGCGCCGCGATCCTGCTCGATGGCCAAAAAGTCGTCGTCGCCGGCGGCATGGAAAGCATGACGAATATCCCGTTCTTGCTGCCCGACTTCCGCCAGGGTTACCGCCTTGGCCATCGCGACGTGCTGGATGGCAACTACAAGGATGGCTTCACCTGCGGCATCTTGAATGAGCCGATGGGCATGACGGCCGAATACCTCTGCGACGAATACAAGCTGACGCGTGAAGCGCAGGATGACTACGCGCTCGAATCGCACCGTCGCGGTGAGGCGGCGCAGAAGGGAGGTCGCTTCGCGGATGAAATCGTGACGCTGACCGTCAAGCATCGCAAGCAGGAGACCATCGTCGACACCGACGAACACGTGCGACCTGGCGTTACCCTCAAGGACCTGCAGAAATTGCGTCCAGTGTTCCGCCCGGAGAACGGCTCGGTGCACGCCGGCAACAGCTCGGGCATTACCGATGGTGGCGCCGCACTGGTGTTGATGCCGGAGAACGAAGTTACGCGTCGCGGCCTGACGCCGCTCGCTTGGCTCGGTGCCTCGGCAACCGCCGGCGTTTCGCCGCGCATCATGGGCATCGGTCCGGTGCCGGCGATCCACAAATTGTGTGAACGCGCCGGTCGCAAACTCGAAGACTTCGACCTGTTCGAGCTCAACGAGGCGTTCGCGGCGCAGATGCTCGCTTGCTTGCACGATCTTCCGATCAGTCGCGACAAGCTCAACGTCAACGGGGGCGCGATTGCTCTCGGTCACCCGATCGGCGCCACCGGTGCGCGCATCGTCGTGACGTTGCTGCACGAACTCAAGCGGCGCGACCAGAAGCGCGGTTTGGCGTCACTCTGCATGAGTGGCGGCATGGGCATGGCGATGGAGTTTGAGAGGTAGCACTAGCGACTGCTGGCAGTCACGAACTTTGCCTCCCTCGGCTGTTTCTCAGTTTGCTCGGTTACTGTGAGCTAACTGATATGAGATTGATTCACTCGCTGTTGTTCGTTGCTGTCCTTCCGTTCACCAGCTGCGGCATTGCACGTCAAGAACTCAACGATCCGCTTGATGCCGCGTTGATCAAGCAGTTGGTGCCTGGTCAGACCAC